>JAQBFG010000123.1:0-24095 GCA_032123495.1 Candidatus Zixiibacteriota bacterium
GAAACTCCGGAACTTGAATATAATATGGCCGGTGCCTTGTACCATGACGAAAAATATGAAGAAGCGGTTGATAAACTTCAAAGATCGATGGTTTTACAGGATGTTAATAAAGAGGCGGCGGCTCATTATAATCTCGGCAGCGTCTATTACCGGATGGGTGATTACCAAAAGGCAATTCAGTCTTATCAAAGATCGCTGGAACTTGTTCCTGAAGATATTGATGCTAAATACAATCTTGAGCTGGCTCGCAAGATGTTAAAAGAACAGATGAAACCTGAAAATAAGGATCAGCAGGAGCAACAAAAGCAGGAACAGCAAAAAAAGGATCAAGAGCAGGAACAACAAGAGGAACAGCAACAGGAGCAACAGCAACAGGACGAACAAGAACAACAGGATCAAAATCAGGAGCAACAACCACAGCCACAGGAACGTAGTGAAGATGAAATGTCGAAGGAAGATGCCGAAAGAATACTAAACGCCTTAAAAGATGATGAAAAAGATTTGCAGAAAGAACAGCAGCGATTCAAGGCACAAGGCGGTTATCAGGGGAACGATTGGTGATTAGGCTGATTACAATATTTTCGCTTCTGGTGTTATCGGTTGCAGTCTCGGCACAGGATGAGGTCAAAATCGAGATGCATATTGCCCCCGATACTATTGGTGTCGAGGATCAAGCCTTTCTGGCAATAACCGTGAGCGGCTCCGGCTCGCTCCCCGAACCTGATCTGCCTAATCTTTCTATGTTCGAGGTCAGTTCGCAGGGAACATCGACCAATATCTCAATTGTTAATGGTAGTATGGAGTCAACCCATGCTTATAATTATATGATTTTCCCCAAAAGGCAGGGAACATTTGTTATCAAACCGGCCTCAGTCGTATATAAACGGAAAAGATATGAATCAAAAGAGGTGATTCTCACCGTTTTAGATGCTGGCGTTGGAACCCCTAAGACTCTGGAAAAGGCTGCCGAATCAAAGGATGGCGAAAACCGCGATATTTTTTTACTGGCCGAATTAAATAAAAAGAAAGTTTATGTTAATGAGCAGGTGACCCTGACAATAAAATTCTGTCATGCCGTCAGCCTTCTTTCGCAACCGGATTATACCCCCCCGCAGGTAACCGATTTCTGGTCCGATGCAATTGAACCTCAGCGAACATATTATCAAAACATAAATGGCCGACGCTATAGTGTAATTGAAATAAATACAGCGCTGTTTCCGACCCGCTCTGGTGAGTTGAGTATTGGACAGGCGATGTTATCGGTTAATGTCCAAGCCCAAAGCAAAAGGAGTCGTGATCCGTTCGGCGGGTTTGGAAGTTTCTTTGATCGCGGTCAAACAAAAACTATCAGAACACAGCCATTGAAAATAGAGGTCCTTCCATTGCCAACCGAAAACAAATCGGCTAATTTCAGCGGAACGGTCGGCGAGTTTTTTATTACGTCCTCTGCGGATAAATTAAAAACCGAAGTTAATCAACCGGTAACGGTTACCTACAAAATCAGTGGAACCGGCCATATTAAGACTGTTGCAGAGCCAGAAATTGAAGATCTGGCAGATTTTAGAATTTATCGCTCAGCATCCAGTGAGAAAATTTCAAAGGTTGATATGGTGATTGGCGGAACCAAGATATTTGAAGAAACATATATACCAAAACGGGCCGGGAAGCTGACCATTCCTGCCGTGACTCTCAATTATTTTAATCCGACTACAAAAAAATATAAAACTGTTTCAACCAAACCGATTAATATTAATGTCGAGCAGGCTGCCCTTAGCGACTATGCTGATATTCCGGTCCCAAATGTGGCTGGCCGGGTTATCGATTCCAAAGCCAAAGATATCAGATATATCAAAACCGAAAGCGGTAATCTCGCCTTGAAACAAACGCTTATTCTGGCTACTCCGCTTTATTTGATTCTTAATGGAATTCCGGTGCTGCTTCTGGTTGTCGTCTGGATCGGCCAGAAAAGAAGAGAAAAGTTAAGTACCGATATCGGTTACGCCCGTTCTCGTCTGGCTCGGAAACTTGCCCGGAAACGATTGGCGGCCGCTCGCAAATTGGCCGGTTCAAAACAGACAGCCGAGTTTTATGCAGAAATACGGTTTGCTTTGTTTGCCTATATTGCCGATAAATTAAATATTTCGCCTCATGGCATGACCGGGGATCAACTGCTTGAAATAATGACCAATGCCAATATTGAAAATAATATTATTGACACTACCAAAAGTCTGTTAAGACAAGCAGATTTCGCACAATACTCAGCATCGAGCAAAACCCCGGAAGATATAAAAAATTCATTAAAATCGGCAGAGGAGATATTAATTAAACTGGAGGGGACTGAAATTGCGTAGATTATTCCTTCAGATATTCTCCATTTTGTTGATCCTTATTGTTTCATCTGCCAACGGTTATAATGCCGATTCTTTATTTAATTCGGCTGGTAATTATTATCAGAATCAGGATTATGATGAAGCCTTAAAAATATATCTTGAAATAGAGCAGAAAAATTATGAATCGGCCCCGCTTTATTTTAATATTGGCAACTGCTTTTTTAAAAAGGGCAAGCTCGGTTATGCGATTCTATATTATCTCCGTGCCCAAAAGCTAAATCCAGGTGACCCTGATGTAGAGACCAATCTTGAATTCGCCCGAATGTTTATGCCGACCCGAATGGAAGGGATAAAAATCAACCCGATCACAACCTTTTTTGATCTGATTGTCGATTCCTATACGCTTTCTCTGATAGCCTGGGTGGCATCGGTTTTGTTTATTCTTTTAATGCTGTATTTGAGTGTTATTATGTTTTTGCAATGGCGCGGATTGGTGATAAGAATTTTTGTATATTTTTTAATATTTCTTGTTTTTGTTTCATCCGGTCTGGCTACTTATAAATATCGCACCGATTATATGACCGAAAAAGGTGTTATTGTTGCCGATGAGACTCGTATCTTAAGCGGCCCGGGTGAGGACAATGATGTCGAATTTGTTGGCGTTTTTGGTCTTACCTTTACAATTGAAAAGGTAACCGATAATTATTATCTGGTTCTTTTTGAAAATAAGCGTAAAGGGTGGGTTCAAAGGGGAGATGTCGAAAAGATATAATATCGCAAAATCTTTTTATTGACAGTTTCCTCTGAAAAACCTATTATCCTTGTTTAACAACCGGCTTTGGCCGGTTTAATTTTTGGAATGATTATGGCTACGTTTTGGAAGAAAAAACAGTTCTGGGGTTCGATTATTGCCATCGTTTTACTGGCATATTGTGTCAAAGATATAAGTATTACCCAGATCAAGGTCATGTATCAGAGCGTGAATTTTTACTTTCTGATACCATCAGTAGTTTTTTCATTCGGCATGATAATATTCAGGGCAGTTCGCTGGCGGGTAATTATTGAAAAGACCAAAAAGGTCGGATTGTTTAGAATTATTTCGCTTTATTCCGCCGGTCAGGTTGTTAATATTAGTATGCCTGCTTTGACCGGACAGGTCGGACGGTTGCTTCTTTTTGCCAAAAAAGAAAATCTTGCCAAATCTTATGTTTTCTCAACAATTGTAATTGAAGTCCTCTTCGATGCAATTACGATGTTTCTTTTTATTATTTTTCTCTCGACTGCCTCGTTTGCATTTCCTCCTGAGTATCGTTCGGTAAGTATCATTCTGGCAATCGGAACCGGTATCCTGATTATTCTCTTATATCTTATCCTGCATTTTGAGGAACAAATCGGCATCCTGGGAAGGAAGATATTGAGAGGACGCTGGCCCGGTGTTTATATAACACTGAAGCGATTTTCCAAATCATTCACCAAAGGAATCAGCCTGCTTCGCTCCACGCATTATTTTTTTAGAACCTTTATGTTTTCAATAGCTTCCTGGATTGCCCATGCGCTTTTAATATATTTTCTGTTCAAATCATTTGGATTTAATCTGCCGATTATTGCGGCAGTTGTTATTATGGTTCTCAACACGCTGGCTCTGATGATTCCGATTACACCCGGAAATGCCGGCACTTTTGAGTTAGTTGTGGTGGCGGCGCTTTTGGCCTACGGTATCCCCAAATCGGATGCAGTTCTTTTTGCTCTGGCATTGCATATTTTAGATTTTATCCCGATATTTATTATGGGACTATTTTTCCTGAGATCAGAAAAGATTAACTTCAAAGAAATTCAGGAGCAGGGTGAAAAAGAGGAAATTTTTAATCAGGTCGATGATCTGGTAAATGAAGAGCAGAAGATATGATTAAATCATTTTTATGGAAACCAGGTGAAGAGGTTCAATTAATTGAGGGTATCGCCGACTTTGATACTCTCTTTGCCGATCCTGAGGTTGTTCTTTGGATCGATATGACCAACCCGACTAATGATGAATCATTTATTTTAACAAATGATTTCCATTTCCACCCGCTTGCGATTGAAGACGTTATCGAGGAAGAAGATGCTATCACCGAATTGGGCCGTTCCAAAATCGATGACTATCGCGATTACCTCTACGTTGAGTTTCAGATTGCAGATTATATCAGTTTTGACGAGGGGATCGGTCTTCAGGAAGTCCATATCTTCCTGACCAAAAACACGGTTGTGACAGTTCATGACACCAATCATAAGGTTTTTTCCTATCTTCGAAACCGTGCCCTCAGAGACGAGCGATTGATGTCTCGCGGAGCCGATTTTTTACTTCATAACATTGTTGATAGAATGGTTGATAACTATAATAGTATATTGGAATTTTTTGAAAGATCAGTTGATGACATCGAGAGAGCGGTTTTATCGGTGCCTGATGAAGAAACGGTAAAAAGAATCTTTACGCTCAGAAGAGATATTTATGAGCTCAAGCGGGTCGCTCTGCCCCAGCGGGAAATTCTGGGCCAGATAAATCGCGGACAATTTTCAATGATCTCTGAGCGGGCCGCCTTTTATTTTAATGATGTTCACGATCACCTCACTCGTATTATTGAACTCTCTGAGTCACATAGAGATATGTTAATATCGGCACTGGAAGTTTACTTTTCGCATGTCTCCACCAAAACCAATGAAATCATCAAGGTTTTGACAATTTTCACTGTGATTCTTATGCCACCGACCTTTCTGGTTGGATTATGGGGTATGAATTTTAAGTTTATGCCTGAGTTGGACTGGAAATATGGTTATATTGGATTTTGGGTTATCATCGTTTTGATAACGGTGATAATGGTTCTTTTCTTCAAAAAGAAAAAATGGCTTTAATTTTTCGTTTTTTTATGTTTTTTCAATAATAATTGAAACAAATTCTTGACAGGCACGTTATAATTCATATTATAAATACCAACTGGTATGTAACTATATACCTACTAGTCAGTATGTAAGTGAAGGAGTAATATGAAACAAAGCCCAAAATTGCCGGCAGAAAAACGACGGACTCAACTGATTGAGGCCGCCATGAAGATTATCTACAAAAAGGGGTATGCCGGAGCCACCACTGAAGCTATCGCCAAACAGGCTGGGTTAACCAAAGGCGCCCTTTATTTTCATTTTGGCAATAAAGAGGATATCTTTTTTGCCGTTGTCAAAGAAATGAGCGTCAGGCATTTTTCTATTATAACCAAGCCGTTGTTGGGGGAAACTGATCCACAAAAGGGTCTTGATAAGATGATTAAAAATGCGCTGGGATTGGTGGCCGAACAAAAGTATTTTAATCTCGATTTTTGGAATCATGCCAAACGGGTAAAAAAAATTGCTGATTATCTGGAAAATCAGCATGTTGAAATTGAAAAACAATTGGTAGCATATCTAAAGAAAAATGCAGGAATGACAAAAAAACAGGCTCAGACATTATATTTACTATTACATACACTTTTTGACGGGGTTGTTGTTCGGCATCAGTGCTGTCCTTCAGCGGTTAATCTCGAACGACTCCAAAAAGATGTGATTGACATGACTAAACTGTTTTTACATAAAAGGTAACGAGAGTATATGAGAATGAAAAAAACATTGATACTATCGGTTATATTTGTTATTGCAATTTCCGCAGTTTCATCAGCCGAGACGGTTCTTACTGTGGAAAAAGTCCAGCAGCGGGCGCTGGAATATAATCGTCAATTATTGTCAGCCAAAAAAGAACTTGATCGGGCCAAAGCTGAAATCGTATCGGCTCGCTCCGGGGCATTGCCGCAACTTTCACTTGATGGCCGCTATACAAGAAATTTGACTACCCGCGAACTGTTTTTTGGCGATGAAGTCATTCCTATTAGCAAAAATAATGAATTTGATTTAAGTCTTTCATTGACACAGCCTTTATATATTGGTGGTAAAGTCGGTTCGGCATTAAAGATTGCCAAAATATATAGAAATTACTCCGAAGAGAAAGTCAAACAGGTGGAACGGGAAGTTGTATATTCTTCCGAATCGATTTTTTATAGTGCAATTCTTGCTGAGTCGTATCTCGATGTTATAAAAAAAGAAAGTCAGATGTGGAGTCTTAATCTGGAGATTGCTGAGAAACTATTCAGTCAGGGAATGATTTCCGAATATGAACTGCTTCGGGCGCGGGTGGAAAAATTAAATATCGAACCGCGATTGATTTCGGCCGAATCGGATTTGAATTTATCCCGCAAAGGACTAAAATCATTTTTGGGGTTTCCGCTTGAAGAGAAGATTTCACTGGTGGCCGATCTAACCGATACCGCGATCGTATCTCTTCCTGCTCTTGATACTCTTGTAGCAATGGCGATTGCAGAACGTCCTGAAGTAAAACAGGCCGACCTTAATAAAAGAGGCCGTGAAAAAGCGGTTCGTATTGCCAAAGGTGATTGGTTATATCCAAATATATATGCTAATGCGACTTATCAAATGACCGGTTCCAGCGGAGATCGCTATTTCAGGGATAATGAAAGATCGGATTCATGGACAGCCTCACTATTAGTAAATATTCCGATTTTTGATGGGGCAAGAACGATTGGTGAGGTTCGCAAAGCCAAAGTTGACTATTATCAGGCAATGCTGGCCGAGCAACAGCTTATGGATGACATACGATTGGAAGTAGAACAGGCGTATGATAACCTTATTCGCGCAGGTAAAGCACTCGAATCGCAAACCGAGACAATAGCTTCGGCCGAAGAGGGAAAACGTATCGCCGATTTAAGATATGAGTCGGGAATAGGGACACAGCTGGAAGTGCTGTCGGTACAAACGGCACTTACAGTAGCACGAACACAATTTATTCAAACGGTGCATTCATACCGTCTGGCTAAGGCGGCTCTTAAAAAAGCAACCGGATATAATATTGATTAGTGAGGTATAAATGAAACAGACAAAAAATAAGTTAGGTTACGGTTTATTAATTCTATTGCTGGTTTCGATCTGGATCGGCTGCTCGTCAACCGAAGAGGCGGATGCCAATGTCGAAACCAAAACCAAAGCAGAAGAAAAAGCAATCCCGGTCAGAGGCACGCAGGTTAATCCGGTATCGATGGAGCAACGTAAAACTTTCACTGGAACCCTTGAAGGTGAAAAGCAGGCGGTTATTAGAGCCAAGATAGCCGAAGCAGTTAACCGGATTGATGTTGTCGAGGGAGACGAGGTTAAAGAGAATGAAGTTTTAGTCAGGCTTGATAATTCGGGTCCGTCTTCAAATTACCTTCAATCTAAATCCGTATTTCTCAATGCCGAGAAAAATTTCAAAAAAATGGAATATCTGTTTAACGAAGGCGCCGTTTCGGAAACTCAATTTGATGGAACCAAAACTGAGTATGAAGTCGCCAAAGCCAATTATGAAGCGGCGCGACAGATAGTTGAACTGCGCACACCGATTGCCGGTACAGTGACATCGATTAATCCTTCAGTCGGTGATTACGTCTCGCCAGGGCAAGTGGTGGCAACAGTGGCAACAATTGAAACACTTAGAGTGAAACTCGGCGTCAGTTCCACAGATATTGGCTATTTTAACATCGGCGATACGGTCAGGATTGTAGTCGAATCGGTCAACGGTTTTGAAGCGGTTGGAAAAGTTTCGATGGTGGCCAGCTCGGCCGATCCGGTAACGAGAACATTTCAGGCTGCAATTGAGATAGATAATTCCACTCATGTTTTCAAACCGGGCATGTTTGCCCGCGCCCAAGTTGTTGTTGAGAATTTCAATAATATTCTGGTGGTTCCGCAGTCGGCAGTTTTGACTCGTAATAATAAAGAATATTTGTTTGTTATCAATGATGACAGAGCATTTGCCAAAGAAGTGATTTTGGGAGCAAAATTCAACGGTTCAACTGAAATAAAGTCAGGACTGAATATTGGCGATACAATTGTAACTCTTGGCCAGGATTATCTAAGCGATAATTGTCTGATAAAACTTACCGATTTAACCGTCACGGCCGGAGAGAGGATGGAACATTGAAATTAGCCGAAGTTTCCATACGACGACCAGTTTTTGCGGTAATGATGATAGTTGCTCTGGTGGTTTTGGGGTACACATCATTTCAGGAAATGAATATTGACAATATGCCAGATGTCGATTTTCCTTTTGTTATTGTTTCGACTATTTACCCCGGTTCCGGTGCTGAAGCTGTCGAGACGGAAGTCACCAAAAAAATTGAAGATGCAGTTAATCCAATATCCGGATTGAAGCATTTGACATCTATTTCTCAGGAAGGTTATTCGCTTGTATTTGCTGAATTTGTCCTGGAGATGGACAGCAAAGATGCGGCTCAGGAAGTCAGAGAGAAAGTATCGGCAATCCGAGCCTTTCTTCCAAATGATATTGAATCCCCGGTAATTGCCAGATATGATCCTCATAGCGAACCGATCATTTCATTTACCATCTCCGGGCAACGTTCCCTTAGGGATATTACGACTTTCACCAAAGATGAGATTAAAAGGCGATTGGAAGCAATACCAGGTGTGGGCTCGATTACTTTGGTCGGAGGGCATGAGAGGGAAATAAATGTCTATCTTGATGTCGATGGGATGGAATCGTATGAGATTTCAATTGATAAAGTAGCCAGATCACTCGCAGCGGCAAATCTTGAAATCCCGGGCGGAAGGATAAACGAAGCACATACCGAGTATTTAGTGCGGACAATGGGAAAACTTACATCAGTTGATCAGTTTGAAAAAATTGTTATTGATAATCCTCACGGTCAGCCTGTCTATTTGAAAGATATTGCAACGGTAGTTGACGGAATTGAAGAAAGACGGTCGCTTGCCCGCGTGAATGGTGAAGAAGCGGTGACTCTTAATGTTGCGCGGCAATCAGGTGCCAATACGGTTGATGTGGCTCATGCTGTCAAGGCAGAAGTAACCCTAATAAGGGATATATTACCACCAGACATGAAGATAAATATTGTGGCTGACGAATCAACCTGGATTGAAGATTCAATCCACGAGATATTAACAAATATCTATTTCGGTGGTCTTCTGGCAGTTCTTGTGATATTTCTATTTTTGGCGGACATCCGGTCCACGATTATTTCCGGACTGGCTATTCCCACGTCAATTGTTGCAACTTTTACTTTTATGAATTTGCTTGGTTTTACTTTGAATACAATGTCTCTTATGGCTCTTTCGCTTGCGGTGGGTCTTCTCATTGATGATGCAATTGTTGTCATTGAAAATATTTATCGACATATGGATAATGGTTCGCCGCCGCGTAAAGCTGCCTTTGAGGCTACCCGGGAAATCGGCTTGGCGGTAATGGCAACCACCTTTTCGATTGTTGTCGTTTTTCTGCCGGTTGCTTTTATGAAAGGGATTGTTGGTCGTTTCTTTTATGAGTTTGGCATGACGGTGGCATTTGCGGTAGTTGTTTCTTTGTTTGTTGCATTCAGTCTTACGCCGATGCTGGCCTCACGCTGGCTTAAGATAAATAATCGGAGTACCAAACCACCCGCAAACTTATTTTCCAGGATATTTGGATCTATATATAACCGCATTTTATTAATAATTGCTCCGTGGAATAGGTTTTTTAATAAACTCAATGGAAAATACAGAGTGCTGCTTGGGTGGTCGTTGAGCCATAGATTTTTGGTGATATTTACGGCTGCCGTTATTTTCATAGGCTCTCTATTTATGGGCGGATTTCTGGGGAATGAATTTTTCCCTCAGATTGATCAGGGAAAAATCAGAATTAGTGTCAAGACTCCTCCCGGTACAGACATGAAAACGACTTCAGATAGAATTGCTCAAGTCGAAGAAATTGTTGCCGCTTTTGAGGGAGTGGATGTCATTTTTACTACCATTGGGGCCGGTGACAACTCGGTCAATGAAGGAAATATCCGTGTCGAGTTGGTTGATAAAAGTGAACGTGAGCTATCGATTTTTAAGGCTGTGGACAGTATGCGTATGTTGATCTCCCAGTTGCCGGGAATTGAGTTTGCTATATCGTCCGGAGAAGGTGGTGGCGGCGGTAGCGAAAAACCGGTTGAGATTTCTATTCGTGGAAATGGTTTGGGTATTTTGACTGATTTAACAGAAGAGGTCGAAAATATTTTCAGGGAAACTCCCGGCGCGGTTGACATTGATAATAATTTGGAAGCAAACAAACCGGAACTGAAAATAACTATTGACCGCGAAATGGCCAATGATCTAGGTCTAAATATTTTTCAGATAGCATCAACCATTCGGAGTTTTGTTGATGGCCAAGTTGTCACCCGATACAAAGAGGGTGATGAGGAGTTTGATGTTCGTATCCGAGTGAAGGAATCGATGCGGTCAACAGCATCCGATATTGGACGACTGCTTATTGCCAGTAACAAGGAGATAGAGGGGATACGGACATTTATGGTTCCACTGTCGAACATTGCGAAAATTGAAAAAGGTTCTTCGATAGGGGAGTACCGTCGCTATGACCGACTGCGTGAAGCCAAAGTGGGATGTAATGTCAGCACTGGTTATTTTTCAGGGACAATGGTTCAGGAAATTTTGGAGAAAGCACATCAACTTGATATTCCACCCGGTTATCATGTCGATGTAACCGGGACAGGGGAAATGCAGCAGGAGGCATTTGGCTATATATTTATCGCTCTGGCGTTGGCCGTTATATTCATTTATCTTCTTCTCGCTTCACAGTTTGAGTCATTTTTTGATCCTTTCTCGATAATGTTTTCACTACCAATGTCGCTGGTCGGCGCAATTGTTGCCCTGCTTCTGTTTAATAGTTCCCTTTCGATAATGTCATTGATTGGTGTTATCTTGTTAATGGGGCTGGTTACCAAGAACGCAATTTTGCTTATAGATTTCATTAAACAAAACCGATACAAAGGGATAGGAAGAACAGAGTCGATTCTGATTGCCGGACCGGTAAGATTACGGCCGATTTTGATGACTACTTTTGCAATGATTTTTGGAATGTTGCCACTTGCCCTTGGTCTTGGACCTGGTGCCGAAATGAGAGCGCCGATGGCACGCGCCGTTATTGGCGGACTTATCAGCTCAACAATGTTGACTCTTGTCGTGGTACCAGTAATATATACTGTAATAGATGATATCATCGCCTTCTTCAAGGGCGGTGAAACAATTACGGTTGAAAAGGAAGTGATTAATGATGTTGGAAGCAACAGTTAAAGAAGCCAAACAGTTTAAATATACCGATCTTTTTCGCGATTTTCTAAAGGGAAAACCGGGGTTGAAAAAATATCTGTACTATGACAATCCGGCCGAAGTTGTCAAACAGATGAAACCGCCAAAAATCGACCGGCACTTAATATGCGATATTCTGGATAAACAGAATAAGGCGTTCAAATCCAAGCCTGAGACTTTCAGGTCGATCGAAAAACTTCGGCAGGATGATACTCTGGTTATCTTTTCGGGACAACAACCCGGATTATTTGGCGGCCCTCTTTTAACTTTGGTCAAAGCTATCGGAATTGTCAAAAAGGCAATTTTGTTACAGAGTCAAACTGGTAAAACCGTGGTTCCGATTTTCTGGATCGCTTGCGATGACCATGATTTTGAAGAAGTGAATCATTCCTGGCTGCCTGGACGTGATGGTACTGTCGAAAAGGTGTCGTATCTCTCTGAGGATTTACCCGCAGTTTCGGTCGCCGATATCTGCTTCGACGATGAAACCGGTTACAATAAGCTTATCGAACAGACCAAGGACATATTGGGCAATACCGATTTTACCGAAGAGCTGTATGGTAAATTATTTGCCGCATATAAAAGAGATGGCAACTTCATGCGGGCGTTTGCGCGGTATCTAACTGAAATCCTACCCGATTTTGGATTGATTCTATTTTGCCCCTACGATAAAGATGTTAAAACTATCTCTAAAAGTTTTTTCAAACGGATGGCTGAGGGACATTTTCGCAACAAAGAATTAATGAAGGAGACAGAAAAAAACCTCATAGAAGACGGCTATCATATCCAGGCGGAGAAAAAAGATTCGGCGGTTCATCTGTTTTATCATGATCCCGAACGAAAAGCGATTCATCTTGAAGGGGACAGTTTTCTCGTTGGAGATAAAAAACTGGGGCTTCCGGCGCTTCTTGATTTGATCGATAAATTTCCGGAAAAATTTTCTCCCGATGTCCTGACCCGCCCGGTTTGGCAATCATATCTTTTTCCAGTGGTGGCTCAGACAGGGGGACCATCTGAGATAGCCTATTTTTGTCAGATAGGAAAACTGTTCGAACTGTTTGGGCTGGTCCAGCCGTACATCATGTTTCGTCCCGCTCTAACACTGGTTGAGAAACGTCAGCAGGAGTTGATGGAAAAATATGATATCAAGCTGTCTGATCTGGCCGGTGATGTCGAACAGATTATAAATCGAATATTGGCCGACTCGTTCCCCGAGGAGCTCGGAAAGAAATTAACCGGCTTTAAGGAAAATATGAAATCCGATTTTGATGACCTGTCAGACACGATATTGGAAACATATTCAAATCTGGAACCGATGGCACAGCAGACTTATGGAAAAATAGATTCGGCTCTTGGCCATCTCGAAAAGAAGGTCTATTCCCAGCATAAGAAAAATAACGATATTATTCGTAATCGAATTTATAAACTGGCCGCAGCATTATTTCCGAACAAAACGTTCCAGGAGCGGGTTATAAATATTAATTATTTTATTAGTCGTTATGGATTTGGAATTGTTGATTTTATGATTGAAAAAATGGATATAAATGCTACCGAGCATCAAATGATTTATCTCTCAGATTATAAGGGAAAGATTTGAATATAGGAATTACATGTTATCCCGTCGCCGGCGGTTCCGGGATAGTTGCCACCGAGCTGGGGGTGAAGCTGGCTGACCGTGGACATCAGGTCCATTTTATCAGCTACGCCTTACCGTTCAGGTTCGATAAATTTCGTCAGAATCTATTTTTTCATGGTGTCGAAACTACCGCCTATCCGCTTTTTAAACATCCGCCGTATACTCTGGCGCTATCGGCCAAAATGGCTCAGGTTGCCTGCCAGAGTGAACTCGATATTCTTCATGTGCATTATGCGGTTCCGCATGCCACTTGTGCCTTTCTGGCCAAACAGATGATAACCTGCCGCATTCCTAAAATTATCACTACTTTGCACGGTACAGATATTACTCTGGTCGGATCTGATCCATCGTATTTTGACATAACTAAATTTTCGATAAATTCATCCGATGGCGTCACCGCAGTATCGTCCTATCTGGCTGAGGAAACCAAAGAAGTTTTCAAAATCGACAATGAAATAGAAGTGATCCCAAATTTTTTCGATAATAATCGCTTTGGTCCATCCGAAGGGCCGACCTGTTCCCGAAAGAATTTTGCGTCCAAAGATGAGTTTTTAATTACACATATTTCCAATTTCAGACCGGTTAAAAGAACTATTGATGTTATTGATATCTTCGAAAAGATATCCAAAAAACTACCGGCCAAACTGCTTTTGGTCGGCGAGGGTCCCGACGTCGTTCTGGCCAGACGTCAGGTCAACAAAAAGAATCTGAACGGTTCGGTGCAATTTCTTGGAAATCAAAGCAACGTTGAGGCGATCTTGCCTCTGTCCGATCTGTTTCTGTTACCTTCGGAAGAAGAATCATTCGGACTGGCTGCACTCGAAGCATTGGCTTGCGGCGTTCCGGTGATCGGTACTACCGGGAACGGATTAGTCGAAGTTATCGACGATAATGTCAACGGATTCCTCAGGCCTGTCGGCGCCACAACAGCGATGGCAAATATTGCGATTGAACTTCTGTCCGATAAACCACGTCTTGATAAGTTCAAAGAGAATGCGGCGAAAATCTCTTATGAAAGATTTAATGCCGATAAGATCGTAACTCAGTATGAACAGTACTATGAGAAAATATTAAATGGTTAATTCAACTCCGACAAAATTGGATGTGTTGGCTATTGCGGCTCATCGTGATGATGTCGAGATCACCTGCGGCGGGACGATTCTCAAGCAGGTTGATAATGGTAAAAAAGCCGGGATATTGGATCTGACCCAGGGGGAGATGGGTACCAAGGGAACTTCCGAAGACCGGGAACGCGAAGCAAACGATGCTGGCGAAATTCTCGGTTTATCTTTTCGTCAAAATCTAAAATTGCCCGACTCGGCAGTTGAAGTTAATCGTGAGAATAAATTAAAAATCGCGCGTATTATTCGTGATACTAAACCGGAACTGGTGATTCTGCCGTTCTGGTTACAGCGTCATCCCGACCATCTCTATGCGTTGCAGCTCGGCTACGATGCTTGCTATCTTGCCGGTCTAAAAAAACTTGAACTTGATGGTAATGGTGAAGCACACCGACCACGAAAGATTATTTATGCTTCATCGTTCCGTGATGTCACTCATTCGTTTTATGTTGATATCACCGATCAGATGGATCGTAAATTAAAAGCTGTGCGGGCGTATAAATCGCAGTTTGACGGCTCACCGCAATCAAAAGAGATTTTTAAGCCGGGCGTTGATATATTTACTTATATGTCGGTTTCGGCGATGCATTATGGTTTTCAGGTCGGGGTCAAATTCGCCGAGGCGTTTAGTATCAAAGAGAATATCCTGATCGACGACCCATTATCCATGCCAGTCAGATCGATATAATTCCCCTCTTGTTTTTTTTTGCTCATTCAGTATAATTATACTGGAAGTGGATAGGATCTGGTGGTCCTTGCGGTCTTCAAAACCGTGGGGAGGCAGTTATGCTGTCTCCGGTGAGTTCGATTCTCACCCCTTCCGCTTTTTTATGTACATGAATTTTTTTAGTGCGGTCAGGTCGCCGCACCTGACCGTTTGTTGTCGGGTGCGGCGACCCGACAACACAAAGATATCTAAGGATTGAAAAGACGCAAAAAATAGAATAAAAAAAGACCCTCGCAGTTAAACGAGAGCCTTTATGGTACCAAAAACAAAATATATTCTTACAGATCAATGCCCATGAGCATTATGTTTACTTTGACACTGGTCCATACCTTTATGACCGGCACAAAAGCTAAATGACTTGTCTGAAGTCTTGAAGTCGGTCACATCAATAACGTTCCCTTTGGCAAAGAAGTTACCGGTAACTTCGATCTGTTGGCCATGCCATTTCCCGTCAGCCGCATTGATCAATTTCTCAGAATGATCATTTTCCATAAATGAAACATAACTGCCATCTTCCAGCTTAAGGGCATGCTTATGACCATAAGCTTTACATTGGGAATGAGCTCCCGACTCCATTTTGAGGTCGCAGCCCATACAGCTTAAAGTTCCCTTTAATGTCTTCTGCTCGCCTTTGTCTCCGGCAAATGCCAGGGCACCGATCATCAGTAAAAGCGCCAAATTCAATACTAATCCTTTACGCATGATAAATCTCCTTTTAGATTTCTATAATAGACTATTATACTCTATAATACCTTCCTTTTTAAACAGCCTGAATATAAGATTGTTCCATAAAATCCGGGATTTGGTAAAATAAATCAGTTTTCATTTTTACTTGCGTAACTTTTCATCAGCTTTATATTTAAGATTGTATAATAAATATGGGAGAGACTAATTGGCCCTGATATTTAAAGGATTATAATTTTTGAATAATTTAATATCTGTTATTATTCCGGCGCTCAACGAAGAAGGTAATATTCCGGAGTTATGCCGCCAGTTTGACCAGATGAGGCAAACATCAGACTATAACTTTGAACTGGTGCTGATAGACGACGGCTCCACCGACAAAACATTTGACCTTATTTCTGATGCCGCCAAACAATACGATTTTGTTAGATTTGGGAAGCACCAGTTTAATCTTGGTCTGACCGAGGCGCTAAAAACCGGGTTTGAGATTGCCGCCGGTGGAATATATGTTTTTTACCCGGCCGATCTTCAATATAAGCCCGAGGATATCCCGGCTCTGGTAAAGCCGATTCTTGAGGGCGCCGATGTTACCACCGGATGGAAACAGGGGAAATACAGCAAACGGTTTGTTTCATCGATATACAATTATCTTTCCCGAAAAATATTCGGCCTCAAGGTTCACGACCTTAATTCGGTCAAGGCTTTCCGCTCTGAAGTTGTTAATGACATTTTCTTGCGACGGGACTGGCATCGCTATATAGTGGTTCTCGCAGCCGATCAGGGTTACAAAATCGAAGAGGTGAAAATTCCGGTTTATCAGCGCGAATGGGGCAAAACCAAATTTTCTATCTGGCGGATTCCGGTTGGTCTTCTCGATATGATAGCGGTCAAGACCCAGATATCATTTTTGAGAAAGCCGCTTCTATTTTTGGGCGTTCTCGCCTTTATCTCTATCGGATTAGGGCTTCTGGTCGGATTGTTCGCAGTATATATGAGATTTGTGGTCGGCGAAGGTTATCGGCCGCTTTTGTATTTGGTGATACTGCTGACCGGCCTCGGACTTGGGCTGTTTATTCTTGGATTTTTGGCCGAGGGACTTGCCGCTATTAAAGAAGAGCTGGGCGAGGTTCGCAAAAAACTTAATGAGAAAAACCGCAGCGAAAATTAATAATAAAATTAACAGAAAATCATACGGCCCAAATAAATCGGAGCTATTTTGAGCAAAAATAAATTGCCGGAAAAGAAAAAATCGAACCTTTTTGATTTTAACCCGGGAAAATCAAAATATTATGTCCCAATTCTGTTTCTGATTATTCTGGTTGGTGTTGTTATCCTGTTTTCCGATTTTATTTTCTCTGATAAAATGCTCAAAGGTTCTGACACTATTAATGCCGGAATATTTTTCCGCCATTTTTATGTTGAATATTTTAAGGCTTTTGGCTCGGTTCCGGTTTGGAATCCATACATTTTTGGCGGAATGCCGTTTGTCGATGCTTTTCACGGCGATACTTATTATCCATTATCAGTTCTGAAATTTTTCGGCAATTTCTATCGGGCGCTTGGTCTTAATTTAGTGATCCATATTTTTCTTGCCGGAATATTTATGTTCTTCACTGCCCGACAGTTTGGTCTGTCAAAAATTGCATCGACAGTTTCAGGTGTGGCGTATGCTTTTTCAGGCTATTTGGTATCATTGGTAGCTCCCGGACATGATGGCAAAATATTTGTGACAACTCTTTTCCCGCTCACCATACTATTTCTCGAAAGAGCCTTTGAGCGGAAACCGTTCCTCAATTTTACCCTGCTGGGGTTGGTAATTGGCGTTATAATTTTAAGCCCACATCCGCAGCTTTCTTATTATGCTCTCTGGGCAATTGCACTGTATGGCCTTTTCAGATTGATAAATTTATATTTACAAACAAAATCTATTGTCAAAGTTGTTACTCCGGCTTCGCTGCTGATTTATGCGGTTGTGATCGGTCTTCTTATTTCGGCAATACAGTTTTATCCCGGTTATGTATATACCACCGAATTTTCGCCCCGTGCCGATACCAAAAAAGGATATGATTGGGCCACCTCATGGTCGATGAATTCTGAGGAAGCTTTTTCGCAGATTGTCCCTGAGTTTTCCGGCACTAATGAAGGTGAGGGAAATTATTACTGGGGCAAAAATGCCTTTAAAGACAACTCTGAATATCTTGGTATAGTTCCTATTTTTCTGGCTTTTATCGGACTGTTTTTCGGACGCAGAAAAAAAGCAATATTTTTTGGCTGCCTGGCCGCTTTTATGTTTGTCTATGCGCTGGGAGGTTCCACACCACTATTTAAGCTGTTTTATTATGTGATCCCAAAGGTTAAATCGCTACGAGCACCCTCTACAATTATGTTCGTGACTCTTTTTTCAGTATCATTATTAGCCGGGATGGGTCTGCAATTTATTATCGATAAGAGCCGCAATCTGACTGCTGATAAGTTAAAGAAATTTAAGATATATCTTATTGGAATTCCATCGTTGATTTTTGTACTGGCATTACTGTTTTCTGCCGCCGGAGAAGCGATGTTATCATTTTACTGTTCGATATTTTATGGCGGCATTGAATCAGAACTGATTGGACAGGGCAGCTATACCAAATGGAATCTTGCTCTAATGAATCTTCCAAATATAACCACCGGATTCTGGATCGTATTTTTATTCCTCGCTCTGGCAGCCGGTTCGATAATGCTCTATCTGAAAAAGAGTTTTGGTATAATTATTTTACTTTTTATACCGCTGCTGGTCATGGTTGACGGAATTCGCTTCAACTCAAGATTTATTTCGACTTATGATCATACGAGAGAATTTGCGCCCAATGCTCTCACCGACTATATCAACAGTCTGCCGGGGAAATTCCGGGTCGCGAATTTCAGAGTGGTCCCGCAAAATTTATTGCCATATCATGGAATCGAGGTCATCACCGGTTACCACGGAAATCAACTGCGCTGGTATGATGATCTTCTGGGCGGGCCATCATCCAAGAATTTTCAAAATCCCAATTTCCTAAATCTGGCCGGAGCAAAATATCTGCTGGCACCTTCCAATTCACAAATACCACCCGATTACTTTGGACCTGATTCGCTAAAAGTTGATCGCGACTTCGGCAGCGTTGCCTTGTATCGAAATGACAATGCTCTGCCGCGCGCGTTTCTTGTGAATAGTTTTGAGGTAGTCACGGATCGTCAGGATATCTATCCACTGGTTTTATCCGGCAAAGAAAATCTCAGGAAAAAAGTTTTCATAGAAAAGGAACCATCGCTTGAAATTATTCAATCAGATTCATCAAAGATGACCGCTTCGATTGATTTATATTGTGCCGATTCGATCATGATTTCAGTTACCAACAATTCCAATGCTCTGTTAGTGCTGACCGATAATTATTATCGTTTCTGGGATGCCTGGGTCGATGGAAATAAAACCGAAATATTGCGAGCCGATGGATCGTTCCGAGCGGTTCCGATACCGGCCGGCTCAAAACAGATACTATTTAAATATAATCGCGATGGAAACGGGCCGGCGGCGATGGCGACATTGTTGACACTGTTGCTGGTTGGTATTATATTGACGGTATATTTATGGTTATTTATTAAGACAAAAAGAAAAGAAGTAGTTTCGATATGACAGAAAATGAGCGGGCACTGATAATATTCCCAACTTACAACGAAAAAGAGAATATTGAAAAGATAGTTGCGGCGGTTCTGCCGCTTGATTCCAGAATAAATGTTTTAATTGTTGATGACAGTTCTCCTGACGGCACCGGCGAGATCGCCGATAGGTTAGCCGCATCTGATTCCAGAATAAATGTCTTGCATCGTAAAAATAAGGAAGGTCTTGGAAAGGCATATATTGCCGGTTTTGAGTGGGGGATCAAAGAAAAATATGACTATCTTTTTGAGATGGATGCCGATTTTTCTCATGGCCCGGAGTTTATAAAAGATTTTCTGATTGCCATTAAAAATGCTGATTTAGTGCTCGGTTCCAGATATATCTCCGGAGTAAATGTAATAAACTGGCCGATGGGTCGGTTGCTTTTATCTTATTTTGCTAATGTTTACAGCCGGATTGTCACCGGAATGCCGGTTAAAGATGCCACTGGCGGATTCAAATGTTTTCGCCGCGAGGTCCTTGAGGCGATTGATCTTGACGCCATCAAATCAAATGGATATACCTTTCAGATCGAAGTTTCGATGCGGGTCTGGAAAAAAGGATATAAGATAAAAGAAATTCCGATAGTTTTTACCGACCGGCAGGAGGGGGCCTCTAAAATGTCAAAAAAGATTATCCGCGAGGCTATCTGGATGGTCTGGTATCTCAGATTTATGTCTATTTTTGGTAAGCTCAAATAAGTGTCTGAACCATCTTCCCAAATAACCGTTTCAGCCATTGTGGTAACCTACAACTCAGCCGAGAATATCACATCCTGTTTGAATGCCCTGCAGAATGAGGTTGATGCCATCGGCGGCGAAATATTAGTTTACGACAACAACTCCAATGACAGTACAACTCAGGTGATAAAAAAAGAATTTCCAAATATTAAGCTTATTGAGTCGAAACAAAACTTTGGATTTGGTGAGGCGAACAATAAAGCAATCGATCAAGCAAAAGGGGAGTATGTTCTTTTTGCCAACCCCGATATGGTTCTCGATTCTGGAGCCCTGCAAATTTTATATGATACCTTTCGCAATCAGAATTTGGCTGGAGCAGTTGTTGCCAGATTGCATAACGCCGATGGTTCTTTTCAGCCGACCTGCCGAAATTTCCCCGATTTTTATAATATATTTTTTTCACGCGGCTCAGTTCTCAATAATAAGGTTTTTCCGGCAAAAACCGGTGAAACGTATACTTTGAGTGACTTCGATTCTATAACCGAGGTGCCGGCCGCTTCCGCCGCCTGTATGTTAATGGAAAAGGCCTTTTTTCAAAAAATTGGTGGATTTGATAATAGATTTTTCCTTTTTATGGAGGATACCGATCTCTCCCTGAGAATCAAACAAGCCGGGAAAAAACTGTTTTTTGAACCGAAGGCAGGGGCGCTCCACTACTGGGGGAAGGGTTCGTCAATATCTCGAATCAGACGGAGTTGGTATCACCACATGTCGGTTTGGAAGTATTATCTAAAACATCACCCCAACGGCTTTTCATTAATTATTTTACCGGCGGCACTTCTCGCCAATTTTTTGATCAGATCGCTTTTCAGGTATGATCCTAATTAGTATTTTAACTTGAATAAATGAAATTGTCTCTTTTTTATGGTTGTAATTTGAATATTATATTTTATCTTTATTTTTTGAATTTATATCCTGAAGGTCGGATGAAAACAGGTGATTGAATATGGATGAACGACAGATATTGGATTTTGAAAAACCGATTTTTGAGCTGAACAAAAAAATCTCCGATATGAAAGATTTTGCCGCCGGAGCCAATCTGGAACTGGATAGCGAGATTGAATCCATGCAGGCAAAACTTGACAAAATGCGGAATGAAGTTTTTTCAGGTCTCAGCAGGTGGCAGAAAGTCCTACTAGCCAGACATCCTCGTCGTCCATATACACTCGACTACATAGAAAATATGACGACCGACTTTGTTGAATTACATGGCGATAGATATTTTGCCGATGACAAAGCCCTGATCGGTGGGTTTGCCAAAATTGATGGGAAATCGGTTATGATTATCGGTCAGCAAAAAGGCCGCGATACTAAACAGAAACTGTTTCGCAATTTTGGAATGATGCACCCTGAGGGCTACCGCAAAGCGTTGCGGCTATTTAAACTTGCCGAGAAATTTAACCGACCGATTGTCATCCTGATTGATACCCCGGGAGCATATCCTGGGATAGGTGCCGAGGAGCGTGGACAGGCTGAAGCTATCGCCCGGAACTTAAGAGAAATGACTAATCTGACCGTTCCGATTGTTATTACCGTTATTGGCGAAGGTGCTTCTGGTGGTGCTCTCGGCATAGGAATTGGCGATAAAATATTTATGCTTCAGTATTCATGGTATTCGGTAATTTCGCCCGAGGGCTGTGCTGCCATTCTTTGGCGAGATAATAAATTTGCGCCGGAAGCTGCTGAAGCATTAAAGGTAACGGCCAGCGATATGTGGGATATGGGGCTGATTGATAAAATAATTCCTGAACCGCCGGGTGGGGCACATAATGATCATAAGCTCACCGCTATGACAATGGAAAAAGAAATACTTAATGCCATAAATGAACTTGAAAACCTTTCGACCGAAGAATTGTTAGAGAAGCGAATCGCAAAATTTCGGAAGATGGGCGTTTTTAAAGAATAGGAGGGTATCCTATGGCTTTATCAGAGGAAATGCAAAGAATTATTGTTTGCCCAAAATGTAAGGGCGAGCTAACGTATTGGAAAGAAAAGGACAAATTGGATTGCAAAGATTGTCAATTATTTTTCAGAGTGGAAGATGATATTCCAATTTTGTTTATTGAAGAAGCGGAAAGCTATTAGCCAAAGGTATAGTTATGAAACTATCTAAATTTTGTTCTGAAGATTTAATAACTTTCGATTTGAAATCAACCGAAAAGGAAAAGGTTTTAGAAGAATTGGTTGATTTGGTTTCGGATTCGGCATTGGTCAAGGATGCCGCACAATTAATTGCAGATGTCAAGGAAAGAGAAGAATTGGTGACCACTGGTGTTGGTTATGGGGTTGCATTTCCTCATGCCAAAACAAAGGCGACCAAAGGTATCGTGATTGCTTTTGGACGTTCTGAAAAAGGTATTGATTTTGACGCCATGGATCATAAGCCGGTTCATTTATTTTTCCTGATTGCCGCTCCCGAGGATGCTATTGGTGCCCATCTTAATGTGATGGCGAGATTGTCGTATGTCATGAAATCCGAAGAAAATCGAGAGAAAATGATGAAAGTCACATCGCCCGGCGAATTGTTACAAATGATTGATGTTGTCGATTAATTAAGCATGAGGCAGGGAGGCCGCAGTTTATGACATGGTTTTCGACGATTTTTTATAGAAATCGCCGTCTTCTCAATTTTAGTCTGGCAATCATTATTTTCCTGTTGATAACCGTCTCGGACGGAGTTGTCAGGCCTTTTCTGGGAAATATTGCGATGTCAATATTTCATTATCCTTTTTCCGAGCTGAAAAGCAGCATTGATAATCTTAAAAATATCGCCGAAGATAATCGTAATCTAAAAAATACATTAACCGAAACATCGTTACAATTGAGTTCTCTCGCCGAAGCGCGCCGGGAAAATCATCGATTACGAGAGTTCCTTGGATTTGAACCGCCAGAAAATTTCCGCGTTGTTCCAGTAAAAATAGTTTCGCTGGGCCTTATGGGACATAATCAATATCCGATAGCGGCTGCTATCAATAAAGGTCTCAATGATTCAATTAAAATAAACCAACCTGTTATTAATCGATTTGGTCTGGTTGGCAAGGTCAAAGAAGTAATGCCGGAGTTTTCAACGGTACAACTTTTAACAGATCCGGCCAATGCGGTTTCGGCTCGGATAGCTGAAAGTCGCCAGTTTGGTATTGTCAGATATTCTCCCGAGGAAGGGATGATATTTGACAACCTCCCGGCCGATGCCACTATTAATAAAGGGGATTTAATTATTTCATCGGGGCTGGGTGGCGTCTATCCGTCGGGGCTGACCATTGCCGTGGTAGATTCTGTTTTGAGTATAAAAGGTGAAATAAAAAAATCTATCTGGCTAAAACCAAGTGCCGATTTTTTTGAGATAGAAGAATTATATGTACTGGAGAGTGTGATCGAATGAGAGTATTACCATACCTGCTGTATTTATTTCTTATAACTTTTCATTCTATAATTCTTTCCGATTTAATGTCAATTCTGGGCGTTCGTCTTAATGTGCTGATTCTCATTATTGTATTAATTGGTCTGTTTAAATCTGATACCGAGGCAATCTGGTTTGGATTGTCGGCCGGTATTATTGTCGGTGCCGCCAGACTTGATCTGATGCCATGGGAAGTTTTAGTCATAACCGTTATTGCCGTCGCTGTCAAGCAGGTTAGCTCAAGAATCAATTTGGAGTCTCTGGCATCAAAAGTTGTTGTTTTGGCCTGTAGCGTTTTTCTGCATGAGGTTATAATAACACTGATAATCTCAACTGAAGAATTTTTCTTTATTTTGATAAGATATATTCTGCCCGGTACCGCCTATACAGTTCTTATCGGTTTGTTATTTTTCCTTATTAAAGATGGCAGGATTTCCAGAGAAAAATTTAAGGCTCTTTTTTAACGATGCGGGATTTCGGTACCAATATAGGTTTGAGAATTGGTCTTATCTCAGCCTTTCTTGTTCTGGCTTTTTTGGCCATTATCGGCGGTCTGTTTTATCATCAG
>JAQBFG010000124.1:0-7755 GCA_032123495.1 Candidatus Zixiibacteriota bacterium
TAATCTATGGGATACATGAGACATAGTGCATATTCTTCCCCGGCAATAAATCGCCGTTACGATACATTCTTCTTAACTGTGATATAACGTGCCCAATGGACAGTTCTCCATTTATTATGACATACTTCTGAGGGCTTCGCAAAGGGCTTTTCCCTTGAGCCGGTTTTTTTGCTGGAACGATTTCTTCCCTATTTTATCGCTGCCACGCTTTCTCATTTGATATCACAAATATCAAATTTTCAAATCTCAAACGCAAACTCTAATTATGTGGAAATTATTGCCAAAATCTGATTAAAGATTACTGGGAACTGGAATCATTCTCGGAAATAGCGATTATAATCCAGAAGTGAATCTGTCCGAGGATGGAAGTTGCAGCATATACATTATTATGTTGACTGCCATTTATCAAATCAATACGTTGGTTAAAACGTTTCATATAGAATAACAATGTTTTAATTCATTATTTAAAGTTCAGGGAGAGTAATATGGAATTGACTGACCAATATGGTGGAATGCTAAACCTGATCAACAAAATTCTTGATTTCAAGTTATTCGAGATCAATCAAATTCCTGTAACTACCTCATCGATCGTCTTCTTTCTAATCGTGATTATGTCATTTTATATCATCTCTCGCTTATTGAATAGAATAATTCTCAAGCGTATTCTAAGCAAATTCAGTATTGATAAGGGGATACAGTTTACACTTCGTCGAATGATACATTACTTAATTATGATTACCGGCACTGTGGTGGCCTTTCAATTTGTTGGCATCGACCTAGCCGGTTTGGCCGTCATCTTTGGTCTGTTATCGGTAGGAATTGGCTTTGGCCTGCAAAACGTAACCTCGAATTTTATATCTGGCCTGATCCTACTTTTTGAAAGACCTATAAAAGTTGGCGATAGAGTGACGGTAGGAGATATTGAAGGCGATGTAGTTTCAATAAATATCAGATCTACAACTGTTAACACCCTGAATAATATATCCATTATCGTCCCCAATTCAGAATTTGTTTCCTCAAAAGTAACCAACTGGTCTTACGGCGATCCCAAGATTCGCTTAAACATTGAAATCGGCGTTTCGTACAGCTCAGATTTAGATGTTGTTATTAAGGCCTTATATGATGTCGCCAGCGAACATCAGGATGTTTTGAAAAATCCCGAACCTTCGGTCCTGCTTGCCGGTTTTGGAGATTCATCGTGGAATATGCTGTTAAGAATCTGGCTGAAAAATTCTGAAAGATATTATTTGACCCGTTCAGAAATCAATTGCGCAATAGTAAGGAAGTTCAGGAGACGCGGGATAGAAATTCCATTTCCACAGCGAGATCTTCATGTAAGATCATCTATTCCGTTGCCGATGCTATCGAAAAGCGAAACTTGAAATTAGTATCTGGTAAAAAAGTTATTTTGGAAATGATTTATACGTTTATCTATACTTGAGGTGCATAGCAAAAAACTTGTGGACAATAATTATGATTTAACAAGAAAGTCAATGATAGAAATACTTCTTGATGTTTACGCTAAATAATATGCATATTTTAAAATAGACGTTCATGAATAATAAATTTAACAGGAAGTAATATGATGGTGAAATATAATGTCGCTAAAAAGCTAATCGAAAGTCATCTCGTTTCGGGGTCAATGACAGCCGGAACCGAAATTTCCATCAAAATTGATCAAACTCTAACTCAGGATGCCACCGGTACAATGGTGATGTTGGAGTTGGAGGCGATGAATCTGACTCGTGTCAAAACGGAATTATCGGCTCAATATGTTGATCATAATCTGGTTCAAGCTGACTTTAAAAATGCCGACGATCACTTATTCCTACGCAGCGCCTGCAAGCGTTTTGGAATCTGGTATAGCCGTCCAGGAAACGGGGTCAGTCATCCTCTCCATATGGAGCGATTTGGTGTTCCCGGAAAAACATTACTAGGTTCTGACAGTCACACCTGTGGCGCTGGTGCTTTAGGAATGCTGGCCATTGGTGCCGGAGGTCTTGAGGTGGCTCGCGCCATGGCTGGTGAAGCATTTTATTTTAACATGCCAAAAATAATGGGAGTGAGTCTTATTGGTAAATTACCCGATTGGGTAAGCGCCAAGGATGTTATTTTGGAGATGCTCCGCAGACACGGGGTCAGCGGAGGAGTTGGAAAAATAATTGAATATTATGGCCCTGGCCTCGATTCTCTGACCGCTATGGATCGCCATGTTATTGCCAATATGGGTGCCGAATTGGGTGCCACGACCACCGTTTTTCCGGCAGATAAGGCGGTCAAAGCATTCTTGGCGCAACAAGAGCGAAACGGCTCCTATTCGGAAATCGCGGCCGATGATGATGCGCAATATGACGAGTATGATGAAATTGATTTATCAGCGTTGGAACCAATGATCGCTTTGCCAAGCAGTCCTGGTAATGTTGTACCTGTCAGGGATGTGGCCGGGAAAGAGATCTATCAAGTGATGATTGGATCTTCAGCCAACCCCGGATTAAGAGATTTTGCCATTACAGCAAAAATTATTGATGGCAAGCAGATACATGACCGAGTCTCATTTGACATTAATCCCTCAACCCGACAGGTTCAGGAGAATTTGATGGAAATGAAATTACTTGGGAAATTGCTTCGAGCCGGAGGTAGAATTCATCAAGCAGGCTGCAATGGTTGTATCGGTATGGGGCAGGCGCCCGCAACCGGTAGAATAAGCCTGCGTACCGTCCCTCGCAACTTCCCGGGCCGGTCAGGCACCAAAGAAGATGCCGTCTATCTTTGTAGTCCCGAAACTGCAGCGGCCTCGGCCTTGACCGGTCTTATCACCGATCCGCGAACACTCGATATGGAATATCCTATTTTTGAAGAACCCAAAAAAATAATCATCAACACTACAATGTTGTCCGCTCCACCAGAAAATGACACAAGTTATGCACTCGAAAAAGGCCCCAATATAAAAAGTCTGCCGATTTTTGATAAACTCTCAGACATCCTTGAAGGACCTGTTTTGTTAAAAGTCGGCGATAATATTTCTACAGACGAAATAATGCCTGCCGGCAGCAAGGTTCTTCCTTATCGGAGCAATATCGAAGCAATCAGCCAATTCGTTTATATTCAAGTTGATGAAACTTTTCCACAGCGAGCTTTAAAATATCAAAACAGAGGCTTTGTAATTGTCGGAGGCAGCAACTACGGTCAGGGATCAAGTCGCGAGCATGCTGCTCTGGCTCCCAGATTTCTTGGGCTTCAATTAGTTTTGGCTAAGAGTTTTGCCCGCATACATTATCAGAATCTGGTTAATTTCGGAATACTGCCATTGACTTTTATTAAGGCCGAGGATTACAACGAAATAAAACAGGATGATACTTTGATATTGAAGGATATCCATCAGCTCTTGATAAACAGGCGGGAAATAAGTATTGACAATAAAACAAGCGGCAGAAATTTTACGGTGCAAAATGACCTTACTGAAAGACAAATCAAAATAGTACTCGCAGGTGGCCAGATAAATTTGCTGCGTAAATGACAATCTTGGAATTAAACCGGTGTAGGGACTATTAACTTTACATAAAGGAGTTTAATTATTATGGAAAATTCTAATTCCTCATTTTTTGAGACAGTAACATCATTTTTTGACAGGGCCGCTGCCTATACCAATCATCCGCCTGGATTGCTCACTCAAATAAATTCCTGTAATTCAATATACGAATTTAATTTCCCGCTCAAGGTGGAAGGCAGTTGCTGTGAAATAATTCAAGCCTTTAGAGTTGAACACAGTCAGCACAAAATGCCAGTGAAGGGCGGAATTCGTTATAGCGAAATGGTTAACTGCGATGAAGTTAAGGCTTTGGCTGCACTGATGACCTACAAATGTGCTCTGGTTGATGTCCCATTCGGTGGCGCCAAAGGTGGCATCAAGATCAATCCTAAAAATCGTTCAGTGGATGAACTCGAACGAATTACTCGCAGATATGCTGCTGAATTAGTCGAAAAGAATTTCATCGGACCCGGAATTGATGTTCCCGCGCCAGATTATGGTACAGGTGCCCGAGAGATGTCGTGGATTGTGGATACTTACAGTACACTCAACCCGGGTCAGATAGATGCCCAAGCTTGCGTAACTGGAAAGCCAGTTGAGCAAGGAGGTATACATGGCCGGACTGAAGCCACCGGTAGGGGTGTGTCCTACGGACTGTCACGTGCACTATCTTATACGGACGATATGAAGAAACTTGGGTTAACTACTGGCCTGGAAGATAAACGAGTCGTTATCCAGGGGCTTGGAAATGTAGGGTATTGGACGGGCAGATTTATTCAGGAGGCGGGTAGTATAATCGTTGGCCTGGCCGAATACGATGGTGCTATTTATAACGAGAATGGACTCGATGTTGATGCTGTCAAGCGCCATCGAACTGATAATGGAACTATCCTGGATTTTCCGGGGGCGAAAAATTTTAAACGCAATACAGATGCCTTGGAATACGATTGCGATATTTTGATACCTGCTGCTCTGGAAAATCAAATTACACAAACAAACGCAGACAAAATAAAAGCAAAGATCGTCGCAGAGGCAGCCAATGGACCGGTAACAAAAGGGGCCGAAGCGATTTTACTTAGCAAAGGAATTATGATAATTCCAGATTTATATCTGAATGCGGGTGGTGTGACTGTATCTTATTTCGAGTGGCTCAAAAATCTCAGCCATGTCCGCTTTGGCCGGATGAGTAAACGCTTTGAAGAGAATTCTAATAGGGTGATGCTCGATGCCATTGAAAAGATTTCCGGACATACCCTGTCACCTCAAGAAAGAGGTGCTATCATTCGGGGTGCCGACGAAATCGATCTTGTCAATTCGGGGCTTGAAGAGACGATGTATACTGCCTATGATTCAATTCGAGAAGTGATGCTTGGGACCAAAGGTGTCCAAGATCTGCGCACAGCGGGATTTATCAGCGCCATTAATAAGATCGCGGTCGCATATATGCAATTAGGGATATTTCCATAAAAGTTGAAATAGCTATATTTAAAATGATGTCCTGGCAAATAATCAAAATTCGTACCATTTTCAGACGCAAGTTTTAGTCATGTAGTAATTATTGCCAAAATCTGATTAAAGATCACTGGGAACTGGATTAATTCTCTGAATTAGCAGTTATAACCCATCGAAAATTTCAAAATACTCACTCATTCATGGAGTACTGTTTCTATGTTAACATACACCTTTTTCTAACATTTTTCTAACATAATAAGCCAAAGCAAGAGATAATAAGAGAAAACACTAGACAAAAGGCTCATGCAAAGTTGTTACTATTATTACCTATTAGTGTCTGGTGCTTTCTACTGTTTGGACTTCTGTACAGGCTCATAACCCGAAGCACCTATCAGGTGTTTGTCAGGGGTTTACTTCGAATTGCTCAGCATTTCCGCTTCGCTTCAACAACCCCCCTCCCCGCTACCAATAACTGATTATTTCACAACAAGTTACATCCAAGATTAAACGAAAGACCTGTCAAGGTTCCGACCCGAAGGTCAGGTGATAGCAGCTTCTTTTCATTTAGAGCAGATCTTATTGAGTATTAGCAAGATAGGATGAGGGATTATTGGATAAAAGTGTCACAAGTTTCAATTCTTCTAACATTTTTCTAACAAAACTTCCAGAAGCGGCAGATGATGACAATCATCGAGACTCCCATAATGAATTACTATTATTACGGACCATGGGACGTCAGAGTACGCTCATCATCCAATACGTTCTTGCTCTGAATAACCCGCCATGGTATTTCTACAGGGGGACGTTGATCACAAACCAAGAAACCAGACAGCTAGCTTAGGGTAGTATTCGCGTTTTGTTTCCGGAACCGAGAGAACAGTATTAACATCGCAAACGTCACGCATGATACAGCTACTCCAAACACTGATGGATCAAATGTATTCAAAAACTGGTATGTATCCTCTGCAAGAAAGGCAATACCAAAATCGCTATTTAAATAAAGAACAGCCTTATACAATAGAGTCGCTACAGTAGCTATAATCATTGTGTAGAAGATGCTAGAATTGAGTGATTTGGACTTTCGTTTAACAAAAACTCCGATTATCACAGGCAATATTACTGCTGGAGCCCAGATATGGTAAGTGAACAGCAACAGACCAATAATGTCCGGCCACAGGATTGCTATCAGAATAGCTGTGAGTCCTAACACGGCAGAGCATATTCTGGCCAGGCGCAGCATGCGACCATCACCGTTATCCTTCCAGCCCAGTTGATGTTCAAATAGATCCTTAACAAAAATAGCTGTGGATGAATTGAGAGCCGAATCAGCCGATGACATAACGGCCATCAGCAAGGCACCTATAATAAGTCCACCAATTACAGGATTGTTTAGTTGTTGAACAACCATCGGTAAAGCTTGTTGCGGATCTATATTTGGGAAATGTATTCTGGCATAAAGAGCAATGAAAAATAAAATCACAGGGAATGTCAATGCTAAGAAGAATCCTACGCCGGCTATTCCCAGTTTTGTTTCTTTAATATTTTTTCCGACACAATATCTGGTCACATAACCGGGGGCAAATGTTTCACCAAGAAGGAATGCGAGAAATGTTGTTATAAGAAAGAGCCATCCTTTCCCCCCTTCCAAAGTAAAAAAGTTTTCAGGGATTGTGTCTGTCATGACAGACCAGGAACCAACAAGATCAGGGACACAGAAAATTAAGGTAATGACAAATCCAAGAATTAGTACAATAAACTGATAGATATCAGTATGAATCACAGCCATCAGTCCGCCCGCCGTACTATAAATGACAACCATTATACCGCCGATTAAAATAGCATAACGTAAGATTGTTTGTGAATCTGCAACCGAAGGTAAAATTGCTGAAAGAACCGAACCAAAGGCCGCCATTTGAGCTGCGATAATAAAGACTGAGAACAATAAGGATAATAAGAGCATAAGAAATCTGGGACCTTCCCCAAACCGATGCCCAAAAAATCCTGCTACCGTATAAAGTTCAGCCTTTCTAAAAGCCGGGGCTATAAACAGTCCTGAGAAAATAAAATGTAGATAGCCGCCCGTTGAAACAAGGAGCATGAGTATGCCCCATTCATATGTCTTAGCTATTGCCCCGATAGAATAACCACCACCAATGACAGTAGCACCCATTGTGCAAAAAAGAAAGAACCACCTAACATTTCTTCCTGCGATAAGGAAATCATCAGTAGTTCCAACATGTTTTGCTTTTGATACACCTTTAATAAAAACAAAAAGCATATATCCTATAACTATGAGCCATAATATTAACTGGTCAGACATAGGCTAGTTTCCCTTGAAAAACCCTTGTAATAAGTTGTTTGTATCCAGGATTGCAAGCTGGACCGGAACTGCACGGTTATCATCCAACTGCTTGCCATTGTTTATCATTTGCGAAGAAATGTCAATTCCGCTAACTGACACAAGATTGTTGAATAAAAGTCGATCAAACCCATAGTTCTCATTTTTTAGTCGCTGTTTTCTGAGCTCTTTACTGGCTGAAAGTGGTAATCTGTTCTCACGGGCAATTTTTAATCCATACGGAAGATGAAGACGACCCGACCCACATCCAATATCATACAGAGATTCTGGATATTCAAATTTGTCAATAAGGTGATGCAGAAACCGATCGAAGAAATCCTCTTCAAAATCTTCGTAAGCTCTAATATCAGGATGGTAGTTAACAACAGCGTTTTCATAGGATTTAGCGCATGTGTTCCATACTCTTTGATCGCGT
>JAQBFG010000125.1:0-11992 GCA_032123495.1 Candidatus Zixiibacteriota bacterium
TCCATCATCCTATTGTTTTGACAATAATCGTTCCCTACGTGACCCTGGGATTGTCCACAATTATCTGGCCGGAATGCAGTCGAATTACGTGGGGTTGGATATCACTGGCTGGATCATTGATTTATTTTGGCGTTTCGATTCTTCTGAAAAAAATCACACAATTAGACAAATTATCTCTCACTCACTTAATGGTTAGCCTGCTCTTTTTTACTATTGCTTTGAGTCTTCTGCTAAAAGGTGACACTTTGTTTATTTCTCTTGTTGTCGAAGCAGCCATATTACTTATTATCTCAAAGCGGATATCCCATAAAGGAATAGAGATTTTTGCTCATTTCCTATTCGTCATCTGTGCTCTGATTATGATGGATCGGCTCAGGCTTTATAACATTGAATCGTATTTTAGGTCTTTCGATGCTACACCGATTTTGAATGCCCGTGCTTTGACCGATCTTGGAGCTATAAGTTTGGGCTTTCTGATGAGTGTACTGCTCAAATCGATTTATGAAAAGAGAATATACTTTATTGCTTCTTTTACGGCCCTTGGAATTTTGCATTGTCGCGAACTGGAAGGCAATATTTTGTTTATCTCCGTGATTGCCCTGACTCTGATCAATCACATTATCGCCTATGCTAAAAAGGATCATGTTATCACCGCCTTTGCCCATATTTTCTTTATTGGGATAGCAATCTGGTTGGTGACAAGACTGTTTGTTCCAAATGAAACCGAACCAGTCCTGATCGGTGCTTATGCCTTGAGTAATTTGATAGCTATTATTGCCATTGCAGGAATCGCGCGGCTGTTTAGCGCAAAAAACGAATCGTTATCATATTTGGTATGCGCTCACATAGCTCTATTGGGTTGGTTTCTAAGTGAGCTTATCCGTTTGGAAAACGGACAAGGTTATGTAACGATTGCATGGGGCGTTTACAGTACTGTCCTGCTCATTATTGGATTGGTAAAAAATCACAGTTTCCTAAGATCAACGGCCATGATTACTTTATTTGTTGTTGTCGGTAAGCTGTTTCTGGTTGATCTGGCCAAACTCGAAGTCCTGTGGCGGATATTGTTATTTATGGGCTTTGGCGGACTGTTTTTGTTCTTGAGCTACTATTTTCAAGATCTCTGGAAAAAAAAACCATCAGATGAAAATATAAAGGTTTCGTAGATCCACCTGCTTAAACCTGGCGCAAGAGATTTTGCAATACAACTTTAATATATGTCTTGACGCAGAAGACACGCCCAGTCTGCCACCCATCGGTTTCCTAAACTTTTTGATCAAATCTTTAGCGAATTTATATATAATAATTTGGAATTTATTATGAGATAAAAATATTCTGAACAAAACAATATACTTTTCCGTATTGGTCGTGATGAAACGATTTAATAAAATACTTGTCACCGGGGCATCAGGGCAGCTTGGGCGAAAACTGATTAGAAAATTTGATACCGAAGGATATTCAATTCGGGCGCATTTTAGGTCAGAACAACAGGCAGAACGCTGGAATATATATAACGCTGAGCCTGCTATTGGTGATTTACTTAATGATAACTGGTATGAACAGGCGGTTGAGGGAAACGATGCGGTTATACACTGTGCCGCCTGGGTCAGTCTCAGGCAAGTCGATGCCGACCTGATGTTTCGTATCAATGTTGAAGGCACCAGAAAAATCGCAGAGGCCTGTAATAAATCAAAAACGGTCAAAAGGCTAATTCATATTTCATCGGTCGCGGCGATTGGCGCGACAAGAGAAAATAAACCTCTTGACGAAACTGCAGAATTTAATCTCTTAAAATATAAGATACCGTATTTCACAACCAAATATCTGGCTGAAAAAGAAGCGTTGAAACACAACGGCAGCAATCTTGAAGTGATTTCTGTAAATCCCTCGATTATGATCTCCCCGCCTGATCGCGAAATAACTGAAGGTGATTTATCTAAAATCCCAAAAAATATCCCGGCCTATTTTAATTTTGCCGTAAATCTGGTTCAAACCGATGATGTTATCAATGGAATTATTGCCGCATTGGAAAAAGGTAATCCGGGTCAGAGATATATTCTGGGCGGAGATAATATCGATCAGGATAAAGCATTTGAGATAGTGTCAAAATATTTTGGTATTAAGAAACCAATATTGCGTTTGCCATACGGTTTAATTTTATTGGTTGGGGCCTTTTTGAGCAGTTTTACTTCGATTAAGAGAATATTTAACAAGAATACTCCCGCGCCTAAATTAAGTCTGAATATCGCTCGATTGGCGAAATATCGGTTTATCTATAGTTCCGAGAAAGCGAAAAAAGAGCTGGGATATCGTCCGGTTTCAGTGGAATCAACTATTAAAGCAATTTTAGATGGATTAAAAAAGCAGGCGATATCAGTATAATATTGATGCTATAAATTGATATTCAAACCAAATGCGAGATAATGAAGCAGGGCGAAATTATAAACCTCATCTACATTCGCACCCCCCTCAAGCAAACGATAGCCAAAATAGGTCCCAATTAAATTATTAGCTGAATAATTCAGACTTATTAAAACATCCTCGGCTCTTCCCTGCGGCGCCGCCAGCGCATCACCTTCCAAAGAAGCAAAAAGCCGATTTGTAAGATTCATACGGATTTTGAAATTAACCAACGGAACAAACCCGACATTTTTCTTTTCAGCTTTACTTGCAGAATTTTCAACTACAATAGAGGCCTCACGGATTTTTCCGGTTAGTCCAAGTCCAATTATAAATCGCCTGTTTTCAAGAATTGTCCTGCGATATGTCAATCGATAAGAATTAAATTTGTATTTTGCATTTATTCTTGAGTTACCGGCAAATGTTTCATTTTCATAGATAATATCATCTGGTAAGATGCCTGCGGCAGAAAGAGACAGCGGAGCAATTAATAGCGAAAAATGATCTCTTTCATTTAAGTCAAAATTCAGATTTATTCGATAATACTGCTTTGATTCAGTCTTCAAGTCATCGGTCAAAGAAAATAGCGTTCCGGTTGCCTTCGGAATCTGAACATCATTATAACCGCTCGTCACTAATCCGGTTTCGAAATTAATTCCGGTTTGCCCATAACTCAAACTGAAGGAAAAAATCAGTATTAAAGCCACTATATAAGTGTTCTTTCTCATATCTATTTAAAACTGCTTGATCTATTCAAAAGTTCCCTCAAAATGGAGGGTTCAGGCAAAAATCAGTATTTTAAGTTTGTGAAGAAAATCACATTCTTTCCAAAATCTTTCTTGACAAATATTCAATTTATCGTAAATTCCCGAGTTAAATTAAAGTGTGTAAGCGTTTGGGAAAAGGTTTGGACAATATAAAACACCTCACAGATCATTGCGCGATTAATAATTCAACTTATACATACTATCAACTTAAGGAGTTGTAGATGAGTCACTGGATGTATCTCTATTCCGCACAAGTTCTTGGTGTACTGGGCATTCTGTTTGCACTGGCCCTATACTTCACCATTAAAAGAAAAGATGCGGGGAATGATCTTATGAAAGACATCGCCGACCAGATTGCCAAAGGCGCGATGGTCTTTCTAAAACGAGAGTATTCGATACTCTCAATATTTATTATTGTGGTTTTTGGCCTTCTGTTCTGGAAAATATCCGCCGCCACAGCGATCGCCTTTATCTGCGGCGCGATTTGCTCGATGCTGGCCGGATATTTCGGGATGCAGGCCGCCACTAAAGCTAATGTCAGAACCGCTGCCGCGGCAAATAATTCCGGGCAGGGCGAGGCGCTTTCAGTCGCTTTTACCGGCGGTGCCGTGATGGGTATGTCGGTAGCATCGCTGGGACTTCTCGGTGTTGGCATTTTCACCTATCTGGTCTTCAGACTTGATTTCTTTACCTGGGCCGATCTGGCCGGATACGGTATGGGTGCATCATCGATCGCACTTTTTGCTCGTGTTGGCGGCGGTATCTATACTAAATCAGCCGATGTTGGCGCTGATCTGGTTGGTAAAGTCGAAGCTGGTATCCCTGAAGATGATCCACGCAACCCGGCCGTCATTGCCGATAACGTTGGCGATAACGTTGGTGACACTGCTGGAATGGGTGCCGATCTGTTTGAATCGTATGTAGGTTCGATTATTGCTACTATCGCGATTGCCGCGGTCTCACTCGGAGTGAGCAATCCGGTTGATGGTTCAGAGATTATGGGCAAAGTATTACTTCCGATCGCGATTGCATCGGCAGGTATTATTGCTTCGGTTTTAGGCGTTTTGTCCGTTAAGGCTTTTGTCGGTATGAAAAATCCGGCTGCAGTTTTGCGTATTGTAACGTATGTCGCTTCTATTGTTCTGTTTATTGCCGCCTGGTTTATCATTAGTGGTTTTGGTCTGGACCAACAACTTTTCTGGGCAATTCTTGGCGGTAATATAGCCGGTATCTTAATTGGACTTTTGACTGAATATTACACCGCTGCAGGTCCGGTTCGTAAAATTGCCGAGGCCTCAAAAACCGGTGCCGCCACGACTATTATTCAAGGTTTGGCAGTTGGTTTGGAATCGGTGGCACTTCCGGTAGTAATTATTGCTATGGCGATTTTGCTCGGCTTCAAGCTCGGTGGATTGTATGGTATTGGTCTCGCCGCGGTTGGTATGCTTTCGACCATCGGTGTCACCATGTCGGTTGACGCTTATGGTCCGATTGCTGACAACGCCGGTGGAATTACTGAAATGGCCGGATTGGGCGAGGATGTTCGCAAAATCACTGACCGTCTCGATTCTCTTGGAAATACTACTGCTGCCATTGGTAAAGGTTTTGCCATCGGCTCGGCCGCTTTGACTGCTTTGGCTCTGTTCTCAGCATACTCTACAGCCGCTCAGGTCACCTCTATTGATCTTATGAATCCAGTCGTTGTGGTTGGAATGTTCCTTGGTGGTATCATACCGTTCCTGATTGCCGCCATGACCATGACTGCGGTCGGCAAAGCAGCTTTTGCAATGGTTGAAGAAGTTCGCCGTCAGTTCCGCGAAATCACCGGATTGATGGAAGGTACAGCCAAACCGGACACAGAACGTTGTGTTGATATTGCAACGAAATCTGCTTTGAAGGAAATGGTTTTGCCGGGACTGGTCGCTATTGCTGCTCCGATTCTGGTTGGACTTATTCTTGGTAAAGAGGCTCTCGGCGGATTCCTGGGCGGAGCAACATTATCTGGTGTCTTGATGGCGCTGATGATGTCTAACGCCGGTGGTGCCTGGGATAATGCCAAGAAATATATCGAATCCGGAAAACTTGGCGGTAAAGGCTCCGATGCTCATAAAGCAGCGGTTGTTGGTGATACTGTTGGTGATCCGTTCAAAGACACCTCCGGTCCTTCGATGAATATTCTTATTAAACTTATGGCTATGGTTTCACTTGTTCTGGCTCCGCTGTTCATATAAGAATTATTGATTATAAAATAAAAAGCCCGGCCAATTTGGTCGGGCTTTTTTATTTAACAGAAGATAAATCAATCGAGGAATTCCCAGGTAAACCCATAATAGAAAAGCAAATCGCGGATCCCATAATCCTCACGCGGTTTGTAATTGGAAGCAAACAGATTCTGCCAATAATAATAAAATCGGAAAGATTTGATTCTGAAAGATAATTTCATATTGCTGACAAAATTCTCACCCAGGTTGGCCGCAGTTTTTCCATACGCCGGATAGCTTTGGTATGGTCCAACATATCCGGCTTCAATATAACCATAAAGATGCAGATCCAAAAACTTAAGGTAGTGATTCAATTCAAGCCCGGTAATAAACTGATAATCAGGCGCATAGGAGGGGTTGTCGTTACCATCGATACTCAAATACCGATAAGAACCGGCACCGGTCCAGAATAGTTTATTGCCAAGAGATATTTTTTTGGTGATTGACATATTGGCATATTCAATATCATGATTATAAGTTTTAAATGCCGTTAATGACAAACTGCTTGTATCTAAAGTAAATTGTTTCCAATCGATACCATCAAATATCTTTCCACCGGTTATCGAAATCGTTAGATCATTGTTTATTGCTCCAAGAGAAACCGTGAGATTGCCGGATAACTGTTTTTCCGGTTTAAGATAAACATTGCCCGATTCATAATAATCATTAACAGTTGCATCTATAAATTTATCTATCTGCGGAGTCAGATCAAGCTCATACTGCCGGGGAAACTTGGTAACATACCCGGTTGAAATCGACAGATAAAATGATTCGCTCTCGATTTTATAAGCAAGGACTGCTGATGGGGCAGGATCGTATCCTCCGACTTTCTCAGCGCTAATATTCGCGGCAAATGAATTGGTTGAATCACCCCAAAACATAGTTGAGGTTAGTTTGGCCCGATGCCGCGTCATAAAATAATTAAAATTATGATATTCTTCTTCGGTCATGGTTAGCTCATGATTCATATAAGTTTTTCCCCAAATTGACTCATGGGCATACAAAATTGAATTATCGATAATATCAATATCTCTCTTATAAGAATGTTGGGCGAGATTAGTTTCGGTTTCTGAGTGTTGATGCCGGATTCCAAGACTACTCTTATTATGTGAGGAGAAACTATAATCAAATCGGGCCGAAAAATCACGATCGCGCCGACTACGGGTAAATTTTGATTTTAATCTTAATGGGAAGTTCCCGCGGCGGCGGTACAATCGTCCATTTAGATTTAGATTCAGTTTGTTACTAATTGGATAAATGATATCGGCCCAATGGTGATAGGTGCTATCGCCAAAACTGCCATCGAAACCATCACTTCGGCGATACTCGGCAGCCAATTGAATTAACCGACCTGATTTTTTCTGTTCGGTAAAAACCGCTTTGGTGTTGGAATAACCTAGATTTCCAACATCAACCACTAATTCTGATTCTGCCCGCGGCGATTTGGTCCGGACCGGAATCATTATTAGCGATGCGGTGGAATTATCACCGCCGAATATTTTCCCAAGCGGTCCTTCAATATTATAGATTTCCTGGACCGGCGCCGTTGGGATATCATCAAAGCCAATCTGATTATCCGGTTCCGGCAGGTGTTCCACCGGATGCAAGGCATTATCACCGAGGATAACATCAAGACGGTTGCCGGGCAAACCAAACGGCGATACCGTTTTTCTCATCGGAAACGGTTGATAATTTGTGCTGAAATTTGATGGGTTCGATTTAATAAAATCTCCGGCATCATGACCATAGGAACGAACAAACTGGCTGGTCAGATCAAAACGGTCTGAAAGAAATATTTGGCATAAAGAATCGCGGATACTGAGCTGAGGCTCTTTTTTAACGCTGTCGACCAAAAGAGTATCGGCATACACAATTTCCCATGGCTGCAGTTCAGTTGTATCTTTCGGAAACAGTGAAGTATCGACCATCTTAAGAGTATCTGATTCCTGGCCATAAGAAACAGAAAAGAATAATAATAAGATGAGGTGTAATAAAATTGTTTTATAGTTAATTACTTTTTCCATACGGACTATTTTTCTCTTTTTTATACATCAAAGCCAACGCCGGATAAAACAATGGGAAAATTATACTACATGAAACAATGGTAATCAATGAAAAGATTGAACCGCCGATCAAACGCGGCCAAAATGGTTGATATAGAAGCGCATCGACAATATCAACCGGAATATGATAAAACAGACCGGCAAAAAAACCGGATAATATTAAAATAAACAGCCCTTTTCGGCTCCATTTTTCAGGATCAAACATATTGGAAGCTATCACGCCAACCAGAGCTATCATTGAGACACCGATAAGCTGAGACAAGAGCAATGGAAATGGAACCGGTCCAAACGGATTAAAATTTGACCAGAGGAAATACCCCACCAAACCAACACCTACTCCCGGCCATGTTCCCCACAAAAAACCGGAGGCAAAAATCACAAAGAAGCCGAGATTGATATTATACAGAAACATCGAAAAGTATGAGAATATAAACACCAATGAAGCAAAAACGGCAATTCTGGTAATTATCCTCAGACTATGGTTCATCTGATAACAGCAAATTTGGACTTAAACGTCATCTGCTCTGCGAGACTTGATTGTGTAAATTTTAATTGCCAGTACGCCATATAAACACCGGAAGCGACATCATAACCGCTCTCATTTTTCAGATCCCATGAGGGAGTAAAGACGGTAGTGAAATCATGAGAAATTAAGGGCTCGTCAGAATTCGATGGATTCTCAAAATCATAATATAGCGTTCGTATTTTTTCGCCCGCTGGATTTAGAATTGTTATCATTAATGTTGCCGGTTCATTAAAAGTATCAACAAAACTTTTTTCTATTTCAAATTTCATTGATTCACATAAATGAGCCGGATCGCATGGATTTGGATAGACTTTAGACATATAATTTACAGTATTAATAGTATCATCCAATGAGTCCAACACAAAAAAGGCATAATCGAATCTCTGACTATAACCATATACATTCACATCTGTAATAACCGGTGTTATAACGACCATAACATCGATTAGTTCATCAGTCCCAGTAACAATATAAGGATCTAATGGAGTGCCTTCATATCGATTCATCTGAACAATAGCATCAGCATTATCATCTAAAGGTATACCTATTAGTGATATATTCCAGGCGTCAATCTCATAACTTGCGGTGCTATAAAAATAAAGACCAAGACTATCAGGAATTAAATAAACATCTTCAAGTTTTATAATATTGGAAGCGTAGCACTCAGGAAGTTTGGTTCCAAATGAATCAAGAACGGCACTATTTGACATCCGCAGCGGGTACCTATCAAAAGCAAACATCGCCGTATCGGGGATAACTGGGTAGAACTCCTTCTCCGAATATCCGATCCCTGCCGGCGCCCGATTAGCCCTGCTTCCGGTAAACATATTCCAAACCGAAAATTCACGCATGGCACCGGTCAAACCAAATGTTCCGCCGGTAACTTCTTTAACGACATTATCGACTGCTATACCAAACTGAGGTCCAACGCCAAGGTCACGGCACTGCTCCCATATTTTGCGAACAATAGTCGGATCGCCCCAGCGCTCGGTCAGGAATATTGGAAAAACGGCGGCACCATATGGATGTAATGCCAACGGATAGGCTGTAGTGTTAAAATTTCTCAAACCGACCCAGGGATAGTTAAAGAAAGATGGCAGATAGCCGTAATAGTCATTAACATCATCATACATCATCTCTTCCATCCAAACGGCAGACATCTCCCACCAATAAATCCTTGCCTGCAAATCATCGCTGCCTTCCCATTCGGTCCAATCCATTCCAAAATGTATAGCATGGAAAAACTCGTGCGCCACGGTCACTCTGACCGCGTCAAGGCGACGATTAAAATCCCGAGGGTCACCAGTATATTCATTATAAGGAGGGAAATTGTAATTATTATCTAAAACTAACACCGATGTGGCCGATTGAGCATCAACAATCACTTCGCTATAGGTGGCACCATAATAAGCGCTTCCCAGACCCTCAATATAAATATCATAAGTGGAATCAAGTCCGGCCGGATAAAAATCATCGCGCGGAGGAGCCGGAAAACCGAGGTCATCAATTGCATACGCCCAGACCGAATCGGCGATTTCCGCAACTTTATTGATATAATCGGGGATACCATCGCCTCCGTCCAAAGTATCAAGCGTTGGCTCATAAACAGCATTGAAACCATCAGTAGCATAATGTATTAAGAAATGTCCGGCGGGAGATTCGTATGAATAACTAAGGGTCGTATCTCGTCCCTGCATCGCCGCCGATGTCTTGTAGGCACCACTCAGGCGATCCCGGTTTATAAACGCTTCAAAAGCGATCGACGTCCCACAAATCGGACGTTCCAGATTTTCAAGCGAAACCGGTCGGGGGGCCTGACCACGCAAGTGATTAAGTTTATCAAACAGGTCCTGTTGATATTCTTCGGTTAATTCGGTCGCTGAATAAGTGTTCACGACAATAAGTAGGGTAAACAACAATACGATTGATAAAATCGTCGTTTTTTTTACGTTTTTCAAAATTATCCCCTGTCTGATTATGATAATCTATCTTTTATCAATGTCAGCATATCATCCGGTAGCGACACTGATCCTATTTGACCATATTTCCCCTGCCGTCCATGAAAATCGGAACCGCCGGTGAAAAGAATACCTTTTTTTTCGGCATATTTTTTATAGTTATTCTGAAGTCGGCTGTTGTGCATCGGATGATAGGCTTCAATACCATCCAATCCAAAGCCGATAAATTCATCAATATGTTGACCGGCACCGGCTATCCCGGGATGAGCCAGAATGGCCAGCCCTTTGGCTCTGTGTATCAACTCGATAGCTTCCCTCGGAGTAATATTAAATTTGGAAACATATGCCGGACAACCATATCCGATATACCTATCAAAAGCCTCGGAAAAGTTATTAACCGCTCCAGTCTTAACCAGAGCATCGGCGATATTGGGCCGTCCTATAGCGGAACGCCCGGCAAACTCTATTACAAGTTCCAGCGGTAATTTAATTCCTTGTTCCTTTAGTTTATTTAACATTTCAGCGCCGCGTTGGTTCCGTTTATCCCGAAATTGTTTCAGTGCCGAGGTCAGCTCATCAGAGGTCGGATCAAAGAAATATCCCAGGATATGTATATCTTCGTTTCCCTGTCCCGCCGAAAGTTCAACACCCGGGATAAGTTCTGGGTCGTCTTTGCCTATAATATCTTTCAAATAAAGATAGCCACCGATATTGTCATGATCAGCGATTGAAAATGCGTTAAGCTGCTTTTCTTTCGCCATTTCTAATACTTCCTCAGGCTTGCTTTTGCCGTCGGAAAAATTAGTATGAATATGTAAATCGGCCGTTGCCACTATTTGATTTTGCTTTCAACGATTCCTTTAATTTCATTAGCCAACGTATCACTCTTCATTATTAACTCTTCGGAAGCTGCATTCATAATATCAACAAATTTCTTATCTTCGAAACCGCTGATATTTATTTTTACATTGTAAATTGCTCCTTCAAGCGCAGCCTTAGCCATAAGAGCGGCAACTCCGGCATCGGTCACCGAATTAACGTTTCCATTTTTGGCGATATCTTTGGCCAACTCAAGAACCTTAAATGCCATTTTAGCCGTTTCGAGCGGAACCTCGGCGGCATGTTTGGTTGCCTCGACAATCGCAACCTCTCGTTGTTTAATTTCATCATCAGTATCTTTGGGAAGTTTTCCAGCCGTCATGACCTCATCAAATGCTTTACCATCGGTGATAATCATTTCCTGCAGCTGTTTTCTGACAGCTTCCGATTTATCGCGCCACTCTTTCATCTGCTCTTCGACTTTTATGTATTTCTTCTTGCCAATAGTCAACCGACAGACCATCGCATTAAGAGCCGCACCAAGTGCGCCGGCCGCGGCTGCGACCGATCCGCCACCGGGAGTTGGTGATTTAGCAGCAACATCCTCAAAGAAATCATAGCTTGATTTGGCGGAACCGACTCCGGCCCGACGCATTTTTTCTTCGAGTACCTGATTGGCAGAAAAGTTTTCCAGTTGCAAATAGTACTCGGCGACATCCAACAGCGCCTGCTGCGGAATTAATCCGACGATCTCAGACGACAGGACATTAACACCGTACCTGGCCGCTTCTGATTTAATGGTTTCAAAAACGCGGAAAACTGGTGTTTTGGGGTAGCGAACCAAATTCATGGAAACTTGGGTACAATCGCGTTCTTTTATCATAAAACCCATCGCTTTGGCAAAACGATAACCACCCTGAACAAAACGAATGGCATTGGCAATTTTGCGAGCAATAGAAACTCGATTAGTATCGAGATAAACATTATAAGCAACAAGCGGAAATCTGACCCCGATAGCAGTGGCGCCAGCTTTAAGATTCATTTTGGCCGGGCCATAATCCGGTTTCCGATTCGGATCAGTTTCTATTGCCTTTATCATCCCCTCGTACTCACCCTTCCTGACAACAGCCAGATTTTCTCTATCAGGGGAGGTAGCGGCCGATTCATACAAAAATATAGGAATACCCAATTCATCACC
>JAQBFG010000126.1:0-6541 GCA_032123495.1 Candidatus Zixiibacteriota bacterium
AGTCAAAGCTTATCTGCTCGCGACCGGAACCGTATAGAATAATTTTTTGAATTTTAGCCGAGAGTTTATCGAACGGATTCGAAAGTTTAAAACCGTAATGTTCAGCAACACCTTTGAGCATGTAGCGATACCAGTTGGCATTATCCGATTTCCAGGGATGAATGGCACCCTGGTTTAAAGGAATCGAGGTGTCAGGGATTACCAGAACGGGGTCAACTTCCATCTTTTGTCCCAATCCACCGCAATCTTGGCAGGCGCCATAAGGTGAATTAAAAGAGAACATGCGCGGCGAAGGTTCGTCATAGCTGATATTGCAGTGCAAACAGGCCGATTGTTCCGAAAACAGCATATCTTTTTTCTTAATATTTATCAAAACGGTTCCGCCCGAAGTTTTTAAAGCGGTTTCCACCGAATCGGCCAGTCTTCGGGCTGCTCGCTTTTTGACAACCAGACGATCGACGACCGCTTCGATTGTATGCTTAACGTTTTTTTCCAGTGCGATTTCTGATTCCGTTTCGACAATTTCGCCGTCAATTCGAAGTCGGATATACCCCTCGCGACGGGTATTATCGATAATCTCCCGATGTTCGCCTTTTCTTCCTTGTACGAGCGGCGAAAGAACCATCAGACGGGTTTCCTCTTCAAATGACAGCACCGAATCGACGATCTGTTCGACCGTTTGTCGGGTGATCGGTCGACCGCATTTGGTACAATGCTGGACACCGATCCGGGCAAACATCAGCCTTAGATAATCATATATTTCGGTAACGGTGCCAACCGTGGAACGGGGGTTTTTGGCGGCTCCCTTTTGCTCGATAGAGATTGCCGGTGATAAGCCATCGATAAAATCGACATCCGGTTTTTCCATCAATCCCAGAAACTGCCGGGCGTAGGACGATAATGATTCAACATACCGTCTCTGTCCCTCGGCATAAATAGTGTCAAAAGCGAGCGATGATTTGCCCGAACCGGAAAGTCCGGTTATCACGATAAGTTGGTTGCGGGGCAATTTCAGGTCTATATTTTTTAGGTTATGCTCGCGGGCACCCTTTATATGTAGATATTTAGATTCAGCCATATTTCCTCAAAATTGTGTAATCCGAAGTATAAACAATTTCTTACTTAATATTATAATTAATTCATATATATTTAAGTTTTTTACGGTATAAAATCACATATTGACTGTTTTTTCCCCGTTTCCTCAAATTTATTTTCCAAATATTGTCTTGGTTAACAAAGAGAGCGATAAAGGCTTGACAATTTTGCTTTTTGATATTAATTACTAAGCTATGGATAAACGGAGAGAATACTTTGACGCGTTTGCAGAAGAGTGGGATAAGATGTTCACTGCCGAAGATCTTGAGGTCCTGTCTTTTCTGATTGAATCGTTTGATATTAAAAAGAATGACAAGATCGTCGATCTCGGGTGCGGAACTGGAGTTCTTTTTGACCTTTTAAGACGCCGCGTTGGTCCCGAGGGGATGGTTGTTGGTGTCGATCTCTCTGAAGAAATGGTAAAGAAGGCTCGGAAAAACTTCCCTTTTAAAAATATTATGACTATTGACGCCGATGCCGAAATGCTTCCACTGAAATCTGATTTGTTTGATGTTGCCGTATCTTTTGCGGCCTTTGCTCATTTTACCTGTCAGGAACGGGTGATGGAAGAAGCCTCACGAATTCTGAAAAAGGGCTGTAAATTTCATATTATTCATTTGTTAAGCAGTAAAGAACTCGATACCTATCATCTCAAGGCCGGCGGTCCGGTGGCAGATGATCATATTCCTCCGCTGGAAAGGATGAAAGAGATATTTAGTCAAGGGAACTTTGTTGACGTCTCAATTATTGATCATCCCGGATTATATCTCGCCGTTGGTACCAAAGGCTGAGTTTTTTAGCACTAATTTTCCATTCATTTTAATATTTTATTTCTTTTATTTTAATAATTAAAAATATTTTAGCCGTAACTGAAACTTGTTGCGGAACAAGTTGTTGTGCGAAGGTAAATATTCAATGATATGCTTCATTTTGTTGCTTTGAAACATAAAAATTCGTATCTTTACAAGGTAAAACAGAATAGATGCACCGTTAGTTTATAGAGGATTCTACTATGGCAATGGAAAGAGAAAAAATTGTTCCTATATTTTTAGAAGATGAGATGAAAAGCTCTTATCTCGACTATTCTATGTCGGTAATTACCAACCGCGCTCTGCCTGATGTTCGCGATGGTTTGAAACCATCGAATCGAAGAATAATGGTTGCCATGAATGATTTGAAGCTCAACCCCGGGCGACCACATCGTAAATGCGCCAAAATAGCAGGTGATACCTCGGGTAATTATCATCCCCATGGTGAACAGGTGATTTATCCGACCCTGGTCCGAATGGCTCAGGATTTTAATATGCGGTATCCGCTGGTTGATGGTCAGGGGAACTTTGGTTCGGTTGATGGTGATGGTGCCGCGGCGATGAGGTATACCGAAGCAAGGATGACTGCCGTTGCAATGGAAATGCTGGCCGATCTTGAAAAAAATACTGTTGCCACGATGCGCAACTATGATGAAACAAGAGACGAACCAAAGGTTTTACCGGGTAAGTTTCCTAATCTTATTTGTAATGGCACTTCCGGTATCGCAGTTGGAATGGCCTCGAATATCCCGGCGCATAACATAGGTGAAATAGTTGATGGTCTGACCGCTATAATTGATGATCCCGAGATCGATTCCGACGGATTGCTTGAAATTATTCCGGGTCCCGATTTTCCGACCGGTGGTATTATCAACGGGCGGGAAGGGATTCGTTCCGCTTACAAAACAGGCAAAGGGCGGCTGATTGTCCGGTCTAAAGCGATGGTAGAGATACAGAAATCGGGAAAGGATTCAATTGTTGTCTCCGAGATTCCATTTCAGGTGAACAAGTCAAATTTATTGGAAAAAATTGCCGATCTGGTTCGCGATAAAAAACTTGAAGGTATCTCCGATCTGCGCGATGAATCTGATCGTGACGGAATGCGGATAGTTATTGAACTCAAACGTGATGCGCAGGCTGATATTGTCCTCAATCAACTGTATAAACATACCCAGATGCAATCAACTTTTGCCATCAACATGCTGGCTCTGGTTGGCGGGATTCCAAAAGTTCTATCACTAAAAGAGATTCTTGATGAATTTCTGAAACATCGCCACGAGGTTGTGGTCAGACGGACCCAATTTGATCTGGAGAAGGCCGAGGCGCGGGCGCATATTCTTGAAGGATACAAAATTGCGCTGGATAATATCGATGCTATCATCGCTCTGATCAAAAAGTCAAAAGATACTCCAACGGCTAAAGCCGGATTAATAAAAGAATTCAAGCTCTCGGAAATTCAGGCCTCGGCTATTTTGGAGATGCGGCTGGCGCGACTGACCGGTTTGGAACGGGAAAAAATTGAAGAAGAATATATCGCCACGATAAAGATGATTGCCGAGTTAAAAGATATCCTGCAATCGAAACCGCGCCGGATGGCAATTATTAAAGAAGAGCTTTTGGAACTGAAGAGAAAATATGCCGATGACCGCCGGACAATGATCCAGGATGAGGCCGAAGAGTTTACTGTCGAGGATTTGATTGCCGAAGAAGATATGGTTATCACTATATCGCATCTTGGGTATGTCAAACGGTTAACGGTATCAATGTATCGCAGGCAGAATCGCGGCGGGCGAGGTTCTAAGGGGATTGAAACCCGCGATCAGGATTTTGCGGAGCATCTGTTTATCGCTTCGACGCACGATTATATTCTTTTCTTCTCTAATAAAGGTCGCTGCTACTGGGTCAAGGTGCATGCTATTCCGACCGGCGGACGGATCGCACGCGGGAAACCGATTGTGAATATGTGTAATCTAGGCGATGACGAAATAATCACCGCTTTTTGCCGGGTCCGTTCTTTTGATCCTAATTTGTTTATTGTTATGGCGACCAAAAGCGGGCAGATTAAAAAGACGGCGCTCGATTCGTTTTCTAACCCGCGGATAACCGGAATTAATGCCATCAATCTTCCCGAAAATGATGAGTTGATAGAAGCCTCGATCAGTGACGGCAGCTATGATATCGTGCTGGCGACCCGAATGGGTCAGGCGATTCGGTTCCCAGAGGAAAAAATCAGAGCGATGGGCCGGACAGCTTATGGTGTGCATGGTATTAAACTGCGGCTTAATGATTATGTTATCGGGATGGTGGTTGTTAAGCGGGATGCATCGCTATTAACGGTGTGCGAAAATGGGTATGGCAAACGTACCAATATCGCCGATTACCGCATAACCAACCGTGGTGGACAGGGTGTTATAAATATCAAAGCGACGGCGCGCAATGGTGAAGTAGTGGCGGTGAAAGAGGTAGTAGAAGACGATGAACTGATTCTGATAACCAGAAACGGGATCGCCAACCGCCAGCGGGTGAAAGATATACATGTCATCAGCCGGAACACACAGGGCGTGAGACTGATTACGCTTGATAAAGAGGACAAAGTCACCGACGTCGCCCGGGTGGTTAAAGAAGAGTAGGAAATACTACTGTGCCGTCAGGAACCCTTTTCTGACGGAAACGATTTATTTGGCGGAATTCTTAATCGGTTCCGCCATTTTTATTGTATAATCTCAATATAATCAATTGGCAGAACCACGTCGCTGCGCTTGGGTTCTGCCCTACAAATCTAATTGAAATCTGTGCTGTCAGGTGCGGCGACCTGACAGCACAAAACTGCATTTTCAAACTTCGGCAAATCTCATTAAGATAAAAATCAACAATCCTAATGTCGCACCCAAATAAATCCATCGGATATATTTACGCCCTTCTTCATTTTTGGAATTCACCAATCTCAATGATGAATAAGCAATTGAAATATCCATTACTGCAATTGGTAACAAATAAACGATTGGAAACCAATTTAATATAAACGGAAGACTTGTCAGTAGAATAACAATAAGGAAGATATAACCGCTTATCTTTAGCGCAGAATCCTTTCCATATTTTATCGCGAGTGAATTGGAACCAATAAGAAGATCTCCCTTTATATCCATCGAATCGGCAGCAATTTCTTCGCCCAAATCTATCAACATGGCGATTACACCAAAAAACCAGACCATTTTATTAAAGGGGAGTCCAACTGACACACCGCCATAAATGAATGTCATCCCGACAGAAAAACTTACCAAAAGATTGCCTGGCAATCCACTTTTCTTATACTTCCGGTTATAGAGAAATCCAATAATCGACAAAATAATTAAACATAATAATGCGGCAATATTAATAAAATAACCCAGAATAAAGCCAACGGATAAAAGAATTATTGATAGTAATAATGCTTCCGGTGGTGTAACAAGATTTGAAGGGATAGGCCTGTTGGGTGCATTTATTTTATCTGTCTCAATATCAAAATAATCATTTAATACCAATATTGAAGCTGAAATAGAAAATACTGAAAAGAAGCCAAGTGTTATTTCGGAAACAGGTGCAATTTTTCCCATTGCTAACAATTGACCCATTACAACGCAAACTCCGGCAGAGAACGGAAGTTCAAAACGTAATAATCTGAAAAGCCCTTTAATTTTCTTCATAACTTTCGAATTGTTTTGTCAGGTCTTGCTCGCCGAGGGTGAGCGTGACCTGGCAGTACTTGTATCTCATACTTAAATATAGCGTCAGGTCACACTTATGGCAAGCCATAACCAAGACCTGACGCAACGGTTAACGGCAGAACCACGTCGCTTCGCTTGGGTTCTGCTCTACAATCTGCTACAATCTGCTGTCCAGCATACTTGGATGATTATTTGATTTGAACATTTCCGCACCCCAAGGGGTGCGCTACCCACCAAAATAACTCCCACACATTTCGGGAACAAATCGTATCGCTTCTGGTTGATACAAATAATGGATAAAATTAGTCAATGAAAAAATGAAGGATTTTATTAAGATGAAGTCGTTAAAATTGAAAGTGTCAGGCATGCATTGTCACGGCTGTGTGGCCAGTGTCAAAGAAGCATTACTTACTACAGAGGGAATAAATAAGGCGGAAATCGATATTTCCAATGATACCGCCACGGTTGAATTTATTGAGAACATGGTTTCTATAGACAGGCTTGTTTTGGCCGTCGAAAATGCCGGCTATAAAGCCAAACCGTTATTGAATTAATTATTGATTCGTTTTCACTACCCCACAAAAAAGCCCGCTTTTTGATAAGCGGGCTTTTTGTTTTAATGTTTTTTATCAAAATTCTTACTATACGTCAATCTCATCTTCGTCAGTGTGAGGTTTTGTCAGGTTTTTAACAGTTTCGGTAATTTTTTCGGGATACTTCTCTTTTAACTTATCCTTATACTTTATTAACTGTTTTTTAACCTTGTCAACTGACATCTCAATTGATGCATACATATCGTTGGAGTCGGCACTTCCGGTTATAACCGCATTAAAGACTTTAACTTTTGTTTCGGCGGATTGACGGTACTTCTCGACATCAAGAATAACATCGGTTGAAATAATATTTTCAAAAAATCTGCTCAGTTTCTCAATT
>JAQBFG010000127.1:0-6495 GCA_032123495.1 Candidatus Zixiibacteriota bacterium
GACCCAAAAAGTGCATTAGTTTATCCATCAAAAATGCGGCGCGAGCCATATATCCGGAATCTTCGAGAACCGATATACCCAGAAATAGAATCACAATATTGGGCAAAAAGACAATAACCGATCCAACCCCGCCAATGACACCGTCGATAAGAAGATCAGCTATCGCGCCATCGGGAATAAGCTGTCCGACTCCGTATTGAATATATGCAACAGCGGTTTCAATCCAGGCCATCGGATATTGACCGATAACAAAAGTTGCCTGAAAAATCAGCCACATCAGCAGGAGAAATATCGGATAGCCAAGTATTCGATGGGTCAAAAGGTCATCGATCTGGTCTGACATTTTCATCCGGTCGGTTGGCGGACGCTGCATAACCTCGCGGATAATACCGGCGACATAACCATAACGGCCCTCGGTCACTATAATTTCAAGATCATCATCGGTTGTAGTTTTTAAATGAGTAACCGAATCATCGAGGATCTTGGTCAGATTAGAATTTTCAACTTTATCGGGAAAACATTGGTTTTTAATTTCGGTGTCGCCCTCAAGCAATTTAATCGCCAGCCATCTGGAATTGTGACATGAAGTGCAATTTTTACATTTGGAAACTTCATTGGATAGATTGGCAACGATATCATCAAGGCGGGGTCCATAAGTTACCGGCGGGTGATGATGCAACTCTTCGCCGTTTTCGGCCAGTTTTATTGCCATATCTAAAAGTGAGTCTAATCCCTGGCCGCGATTACCGATGGTTTTTAAAACCGGTGCGCCCAAAAGAGTCGAGAGTTTTTCAGTATCTATTTTTATTCCGGATTCTAATACCTCATCCCACATATTGATATCAATAACCAGATCAACACCAATCTCGATTAGCTGCATAGTCAAATATAAAGAGCGTTCGAGATTGCCGCCATCGATGACATTGATGATAACATCCGGCTGTTCATTAACTATAAAATCGCGGGCGACTTTTTCATCGAGAGAATAGGCGGTGAGGCTGTAGGTCCCGGGAAGATCGACAAAGGTGATGTCATAATTGCCATATTTTCGATGGCCGACCCGTTTTTCCACAGTGACGCCAGGGAAATTGGCAACTTTTTGCCGCGCTCCGGTAAAGCTGTTAAAGATGGAGGTTTTTCCTGAATTAGGATTTCCGGCAAGAGCGATTTTCAACGAATGTTTTTGTTCCACTATTTATAGGCCGGTATAAGTTCAACATTTACCAGAGCTGCTTCGCTACGACGGATGGAAATTCGTCCGCCATTGATCGCAATTTCAATCGGGTCTCTTAAAGGGGCGGTTCTAATCATTTCAACCGTTTCGCCAGTATGGAAACCGAGATCTATTAAACGATGTCTGATCTGTCCTGACCCGCCAATCCTGACTACCCGCGCTTTTTGGCCGATATTCATCTCAGCTAAAGTGCCGGTTCCTTTCAGAAATCGACGGCAATGTCCCTGCCGTTTTTGCCTTCCATGCCGATTGCCTAAACCAAACCAGGACATTTTTCAGTTTTCTCCACGCCGTTTAATATTCAACTCAGTCATTTCATTAATCGTCATACGTCATTTTGGAGGAGTTTACGAGAGTAAAAAATTGAGTTCTGCAATCATTTTTTGATTCGCGACAGTCGATTACCGTGTTAATAAATGTTTTCAGCCGATTTAAGGTTTCGCTGCTCAAGCCATGTTCCATTTTGCAGGCTTCAGATTCAGCCAAATTTTCCTGTAAACCAAGAATTTCTATTAAAAACTTTTTAATGGTCTTATGAGCTTCGTAAATCGCAACCGCTTTGGCCTTACCAGATGAAGTTAGAGTCACTTTCCCGTAATAACGTTGATTAAGATACCCCTTTTCTTTCAATCCGGCGACAGCGGAAGTAACGGTTGGCAAAGTTACCCCCCGTTCCCGGGCAATATCAGAGATGCCGACTGTGTCGATCTCACTGGAGAGTCTATAAATCGTTTCGAGATAATCCTCTTTTTTCGCGCTAAGTTTCATAGTTCTAATAATATTAGACTAACCTAACTTTGTCAATCAGTATTTTTATCAACGATAATTATAATAGTATTAAAATGTTTCGTCTTTACATCGGCGGAAGCTCTTGTCTTCCAAACAGATTAGTCAGTATCTCGATTGAAATCTAATAAAGAATATTCATTGTCAGCCGATAATTATTATATGTAAATGAATACGCCTGAATGGTCGGGTGGTTGGGAAAAACTGTTCATTTTAGAAAGTCTATATGAAAATTAATAAATCAAAATCGCAGGTGTCATTATTGGACACTCTATCTCTTGGATTGGTTCTTGGAATTATATATTGGTTTTTGGATGCTACTATTGACGTTTTGCTATTAAAGAATGAATCACTGATGGGTGCTGTATTTTCTCCAGAGGTCGACCAGATTTGGATGAGATCTTCTATAATCTGTCTAATGATCACCTTTGCTGTTATCACACGATTTGCCAATAATAAACGTAAATCAATCGAAAACGCCCTCATCGAAAGCGAGGAGCGTTTCCGAAATCTGTTGATAGCTTCATCTGATGGAATAATGATTCATAATGATAACGAGATAATCGAGGCCAATCAGACATTGGCAGATATTCTCGGATATGAACTCAATGAAATAATCGGCAAGGCTCCCGGTGAATTTCTTGATGAAGAATCTCAAAAAAGAATGGCTGATAATTTAAAAGGCAAGGAAAACGCCTTATTTCAAGTAACCGCTGTTAAAAATAATGGAGATAAAGTCACTCTTGAGTTTGTTAATCGAACTATTTTCTATTATGGCAGAACCGTATGGATTGCCACAATATCAGATTGTAAGGTCACAAAAGCCGAGCCAGAAGAATCAAATAATAATTCCAATCATTATCAAAAATTGCTTCAAAATAGTAATGACCCGCTTTTTGTCTATGGATTAACAAACGAAAATAGCCCGGATCTATTTTCCGAAGCGAGCAAAATGGCTTGCACAAAATTTGGATACTCTGCTGAAGAATATGCAAAACTTAATATTATGGAAATAATTATCCCGGAAGAAAGGGACAATATTCTTCCTATTTTCCAGACTCTTATCGATTTCAAACACTCTATATTTGAGACCGAGATACTTACTAAAGATAAAGATCGTTTGCCGGTTGAAATAAGCTCGCATCTGTTTGATCTTGATAATCGTCCAGTGATAATTTCCACTATGCGAGAAATCAGCGAGCGCAAAAAAGCTAATAAACTTCTTCATTACAGCGAAAAACAGTACCGCCGACTTTTCGCTTTGGCACCAATTGCCTATTTATCGCTTGATCCTGATGGAAATATAATCGACGTCAATGATAAATGGCGCAATCTTTTTGGTTATTCAAAAGAAGAAGTAGTTGATAGTTGGTTTGGCGATTTTCTGACTCGGTCAAGTCTGGATCGTTTCCGGGCCGCCTTTGCCGATTTGAGTGAATCGAAAGGAAAAATAGAAATTGAATTGGAAGTTTCTACCAGAGATAAAAAGGATTTAAATGTCTTAATGATCGCAGAAGTAGCCAAAAATAGTTTTGGTGATATTCAAACCGCACAATGCATTTTGATAGACAACGCCCGTCAAGAAAGAAGTACCGAAGAAAAGCATAAACAAGAACAATGGTTGGAACAGATTATTGATAATACATCAGATATTGTTTTTTCATTTAAACCAGATGGGTCAATTATCAACGTCAATCCGACTTTTGAAAAAGTGATGGAAAAACCTGCCACTTCGCTTATTGATTCCAAATTTGAGACAATAGTTCATGGGGACGATTTGGCTTTTGCGCGGCAGGCGATTGACAAATGTGTTAGCGGAGAAAAAATCCCTCCGATTGAAATACGTTTGCAAACAGAATCGGGTAAGCATCTGTCAGCAGAATTAATGCTGACCACTTTCTGTCAGGATGGAAAAGTAATTGCCATTGATTGTATCGCCAAAGATCTTTCAAAAATATGGCAGCAGGGTAAATCAGAAGATGATACGCTGCACGAGATTAAGAAACAGGCCGAAACTCTGCCTGACAATGTCAGCATTATTAACAAGAATTTTGAAATAGTATATACTAATAAAAATCATCAGAAGTTATCAGAAAAGCTTGCACTGAAAGCAGATATTGTCGGGTCTGATGCTATAAAAAGTTATCCTTTCGAATCAGAAGAATCTCGTTCTAAATATTTCGATGCTTTTGACAAAGCAACAGCTGTCGTTCGCGAAATATCTTATTCAACCGAAAACGCTCAATTTATATTTGAGATCAAAATAATTCCAATCTATACTGAAAATGAGATCACGTTTGCTTTTCTGATAATTAAAGATGTCAGCTCTCAAAGGCGATCCGAAGCGGCGCTGAAAAAAAGTGAAGCCGAATTATCGGTGATTTTTAATAACAGTTCCGCCATTTTGGCGCTGGTAGATAGTGAGCGAAAAGCCCACAAAATTAATAAGGCAGGGTTAAAGTTTACAGGTCGTTCGGAAGAAGAAATATTAGGACAACGGTGCGGCGAAGCGCTCGGATGTTTGCATCATCTGGAAGATCCCAGAGGTTGTGGATTCGGCCCAAATTGTGAAAAATGTCTGGTTCGTAATACAATTTCAAAAACATTTAAAACCGGCATAAACCATCGTCATATTCCTGCAAAACTGCCTTTTCAAATTGATAGAATAGATACAGATTTGCATTTACTGATTTCAACTACCGTATTAGATTCTAATGAAGACAATCTGATACTGGTCGCCATTGAAAATATTACTGGCCAAAAAATAGCCGAAGAATCTTTGCTGCAGAGCGAGCGGTCTTATCGTACCCTAACTGAAAATTTGCCAGGTCTGGTATATAGAGTTCATTGCCGTGAAAATAATCGAATGCAATTCTTTAACAATCTTACTCAAGAATTGACCGGATACTCGGAACAAGAATTAAGTAGCGGTGAGGTATGTTCTATAGAATCTTTGATTCATGAAGATGACCGACCAAATATAGTCATGAAAATTAGGGAAGCGATTAAGAAAGAGGAATCTTTCGAAATAGAATATCGCCTTCATCATAAAAATGGAGATATTAAATATTGTATTGAAAAAGGTCAGCCGGTTTTTGATAACGATGGAAAACTGAGATATTTAGATGGCGTAATCTTTGATGCTACGGAACGAAAAAAGATAGAAGAGGCTTATCGTGATTCGGAAGAAAAGTATCGCCAAATAATAGAAAATGCTGCCGAAGGTATCTTGGTTTCACAAGATGGATGGTTGAAATTTGTTAATCCGCAAATGGAGAAATTTGCCGGATTTACAGAGGAAGAATTACTATCCAAGCCATTTGTAGAATTTATTCATCCCGATGATAGAGAAAAAGTAATTGAAAATCATCGCAAAAGATTAAGCGGAGAATCGGTTCCAAAAACATATTCCTTCCGAATTTTAACCAAAAATAATGAAACAAGATGGTTTGAAATCGGCGGTATTCAAATTACCTGGGAAGGCAAACCGGCATCGCTGAATTTCTTCCTCGACATCACAGATCGTAAGCAGGCCGAAGAAGCATTGAAAAATGCACATACCGAATTAGAATCAAAGGTAAAAGAGCAAACAATGGCTCTTCGTGAAAGTGAGGAGCGACTCGAGTTAGCTATTGAAGGAGCCGAACTTGGGACCTGGGATTGGAACATACAGACCGGTGAAGTAATTTTTAATGAACGATGGTGTACGATTTTGGGTTATTCACTATCAGAGATTGAACCGCATGTTCGAGCCTGGGAGAGTCTATTGCACCCTGATGATGCATCTGATATAAAAGAAATATTGAGCAAAAATCTTGAGGGTGAAACATCTTTCTATGAAAGCGAATTCCGCCTGCTGACAAAGTCCGGTGAGTATAAATGGATTCAGGCATTGGGCAAGGTGGTAGAATGGGACAAAGATGGGAATCCTCTCCGGCATGTCGGGACTCAACATGAGATAGACAGACGAAAACAAGCCGAGGAAGAACTTAATAAATATCGGGCCCAATTGGAGGAAATGGTTGCAAAACGCACTTCTGAATTATCTACAGCCATTGATTCATTAAATCTCGAAATCAGGGAACGCAAACAAACTGAAGAAGCACTTGTCCAAAGCGAAGAAAAATACCGTTCGCTAATCACAAATATCCCGAATGTTGTCTGGACATCGGATGAAAATGGTCATACCAATTTCATCAGTCCGAATGTCCTGGATATTTATGGATATTCTCCAGAGGAAATTTATCAAAATGGTGAGAAGCTTTGGTTTGGAAGAATACATTCAGATGACATAAATAGGGTCAAAAGTGATTATCAAAAGCTTCTTGCTGATAATCAAATTTTTGATACCGAATATCGGATTCAGAGAAAAGACGGTCAATGGATCTGGTTACATGATAGCGCCACCAAGACATCCGGTACGGATGGAAAAGTGCGTGTTGATGGTGTTTTTGCTGATGTCACCGATCGTAAGC
>JAQBFG010000128.1:0-14064 GCA_032123495.1 Candidatus Zixiibacteriota bacterium
GAAAAAGATTATTATAGTTTTAAACAGCCACGACCGCAGACGAATACCAAATTGGTTTTCGACCCCATCAGGAACAAAGAGAATACTATAATATTTGGTTTGAGACATATAACTAATTTATCTTTTTAAACAGTTCCAAAATTCTATCAAGATCTTCATCGCCATAATACTCGATTTCAATTCGCCCCCGCTTAAGACCCGGTTTAATTTTTACAGATGTGCCTAACAGTTGTTTCAAATAATTCTCCACTTCCATCAAAATCGGTATTCTTTTCTTCGGTATCAGCTTTCTTTTCCTTACCCGTTGGACCGATTCTTCCGCTCCTCGCACCGAAAGTTTTTCATTGATAATCCGTTCGGCGAGTCGAGCTTGTGCAACCTCGGTATCAAGCGCCAAAATTGCCCTGGCGTGACCCTCGCTTAGTTGCCCCTCGCGAAGCATCTGTTTGATTTTCTCAGGGAGGGTCAGCAAACGTAATATATTGGCTACCGCCGCCCGGCTTTTCCCGACCTGCGAGGCCAATTGATTTTGGGTCAATCCCGCTTCATCCATCAACTGTCGAAACGCTCCGGCCATTTCGAGCGGATTAAGATCCTCACGCTGCATATTTTCAACCAGCGCCATCTGGAGCATTTCCGATTCATCTTTGCCTTCAATAACAACTGCCGGGATCTCTTCCAAACCGGAAAGACGCGCCGCCCGATACCTTCGTTCACCGGCAATCAGAATAAACTCATTTCCTTCTTTTTTGACCACCACCGGCTGCAAAACACCCTGCGTTCGCAATGATTCGGAGAGCTCTTGTAAAGCCTGCTCATCAAAATAACGACGCGGCTGAACCGGATTAGGTACAATTAGATTTAGCGGTATTGTACGGTAAGTACTACTGTCGGTCGCCTGGTTCTCTTCGCTTTTCGGTATCAATGCTTCCAAACCCCGGCCCAGGACAACTTTTCTATTCATCGGTTCAATACCTCCCTTGTTAAGGCCATATAATTTTCGGCGCCGGTTGACAATATATCATACATAATAATAGGTTTACCAAAACTTGGCGCCTCCGAGAGACGGACGTTCCGATTGATGACAGTATCATAGACACGACTATCAAAAAACTTACGCGCCTCATCGGCCACCTGACGAGATAAATTGAGACGACTGTCGTACATCGTCAACAAAACACCATCAATATCAAGTCCCGGATTAAGATTTTTCTGCACCAGCTTAATAGTTTCCAAAAGCTGCGATAATCCCTCAAGTGCATAATATTCACACTGCACCGGAATCATCACTGCATTCGCGGCCGTCAGGGCATTAATTGTTAGCAGCCCCAGCGATGGCGGACAATCTATGATTATATAGTCGTATTTATCTAATATTGTTTCCAACGCCTTCGCCAAAAGTAACTCTCGTGAAAACATCCCGACCATTTCAATCTCGGCCCCAACCAGAGAAATCGATGAGGGCGCTACATTCAAATACGACAATTCGGTTGGCAAAATAACATCCAGCATCTTTTGCTTGCCAATCAGGACATCGTAGATAGATCTGTCTATTGTGTTTTTATCAAAGCCGATTCCCGAGGTAGTGTTTGCCTGAGGATCGATATCAATCAGGAGCGTTTTTTTCTCCGCCATTGCCAGACATGAAGAAAAATTTATAGCGGTAGTAGTTTTTCCAACTCCACCCTTCTGATTGGCAACCGCAATTATTTTTGCCACAGCGACCTCAATTACTAATTGTTTGCAACCTGTTATAAGATAATCAGATTAATAAATAAACGATCAGATAGCAATAAAAATATCAAACTAATTTAGAAATTATGTTGACTGTCCGAACCTGTTCTGTATCATCAAGATAGTAACATAGCTCTTTAACCCTGAAATGGTTGATTCCATACTTATCATCGGTAATCATTCTTGAATAATATAAATACTTACCATTCGGCTTAAGTAACTGCAATGCAGGCCGAAGAACTTTCTTTTCCATCCTGACATATTTCATCAAACCGAAATCAAATGAGTTTTGATCTAAATGAGGAGCTATCTCTCCCAAATCTTTATTATGGATAGTTGCCTTTAAATCAAATTTATTAACAATTGTCTCAAGAAACTTAGCTTTCTTACCGGTTCGTTCAATCAAGACGCCCTCAATATCCGTCCTGGCCAGCATCAGCACAATCGATGGAAACCCGCCGCCAGAGCCGATATCAAAGATTTTTCCCTTTATATCAACCCCCAGCTCGAGCGGAGTCAGGCACTCCGCTGCAATTTTATTGAGGCCTGATCGTGATGTTTCACGTGAAACAATATTGATTTTTTGATTAAATAAAAGAACTTGATCGAGATAAGAGGAGATTTTTGAATCGACATCATATTTGGCCAAAATATCGCGCGAAGAAAAAACAGGGATCTGATTTGTGTCGTTAATGGACAAAACTACTCCACCTCCGGCCGGTTTTTCTGTATATTACCATATTTTCTCAAATGAACCGACAATGCCGCAATATCACCGGTTGTGACGCCTTCGATTCTGCTCGCCTGGCCGAGCGAAATCGGCTTGAAACGGGCAAATTTTTCTTGCGCCTCATTTCTAAGACCGTTTAACTCGTTATAAGGCATATCTTCCGGGATAAATTGACTCTCCATATTACGAAATTTGGAGACTTCACGCTCCTGTTTCTTGATGTATCCCTTGTACTTAATAAATATTGACACCCGCTCTTTTATGGCCTCCATGTCTGATAGATAACCTCCATTATCGCCTATAAAAGGCTCAATATCATCATATTCAACGCCCGGCACAGTTAAAAGATCAGCGAGAGAAACATTTTCTCTCTTTTCAAAAATATCGGCCAATTTTCCCAATTTTGCAACTGAAATGACAATATTTTTAAGTTTTGCCTTCTCCAAATCGGTCTCTTTCTGCAAAACAGTAAATTGAGTATATTTTTCCTTTGAAATTAGATTATATCTTTTTGCATAATCAAATAGTCTGTCGCGAGCATTATCTTCACGCAGGCACAACCGGTATTCGGCCCGTGATGTAAACATTCGATAAGGTTCGGTGGTTGACCGGGTAATTAGATCATCAATCATCACTCCAATATAGCTTTCGGCTCGATCTAAAATAAGTGGCGGCTCCTGATCAATTTTAAGCGAAGCATTTAATCCCGCCAAAAGACCCTGTCCCGCAGCTTCCTCGTAACCTGATGTCCCGTTTATCTGTCCGGCAAAATACAGATTGGCGATTCGTTTGGTTTCCAATGAATTTTTAATCTGATACGCCGGGCAATAATCATATTCTATCGCATATCCAGGCTGGGTGATTTTCACATTTTCAAGGCCGATAATTGTTTTTATCGCCTTAAGTTGGATATCCTCCGGCAAAGATGTTGAAAAGCCGTTCGGATAAACCTCGCTATTGCTTTTTCCCTCTGGCTCCAAAAATATCTGATGTCTGTCTCTATCGCTGAAACGATAAATTTTGTCCTCAATCGAGGGACAATACCTCGGACCGGTAGATTTTATTTGTCCGGAAAACATCGGCGATTTTTTAAGATTAGCCTGGATTATTTTTTTAGTTTCTTTGGTAGTGTATGTTAGAAAACAAGAAACCTGTTCTATTTCAATGGCTTTCGTATCATAAGAGAAATATGGTTTTGGCTCAATTCCGGGCTGTATTTCGCATAAATCATAATCAATTGTAGTTCCGTCAAGACGGGGAGGGGTTCCGGTTTTTAATCTTCCGACCTCGAAACCAAGCGAACGAAAAGATTCGGTCAACTTATATGCCGCTTTTTCGCCTTTTCGTCCCGCTTTGAACTTTTTTTCACCGATATGTATCAATCCGCCCAAAAATGTCCCGGTGCAGACAATAACAGCCTTCGCCATGACACTTTCGCCACTATCCAGTTCGACTCCGACCGTTTGATCATTTTCAACCAGTATCGTGTCAGCGGCCGCCTCGATCACTTCGATATTGGGATCGTTTTCAATTATTTGACAAATATATTGATTGTATGCGGCACGATCCGCCTGCACCCGTGTCGCCCAAACAGCCGGTCCACGCGACAGATTGAGCTTTCGAAATTGAATCCCGGTGGCATCAGTCGCTCTTGCCATCACACCACCAAGAGCATCGATCTCTTTGACAATATGAGACTTACCCAGACCACCAACCGACGGATTACATGACATCAGAGCCAGCTTGGTCTTATCGAGGCTGACCAATCCGACTCTTTTGCCGGTGCGTGAGGCCACCAGGGCTGCTTCTACTCCGGCATGCCCACCTCCGATTACCAGTATGTCAAAATCAGAATGTTTCACGTGAAACTATTTTACCTATGGCTTCTTTATTTTCCAATACAAAAACGGGAAAAAATATTATCGAGGATATCTTCGGTATAAATCCGCCCGGTTATTTCATCGATCTCGTTTACTGCCTGACGTAGCTCAAAAGCTATCAATTCCGGAGAGACTTCGCTCTGAATCCCTTTTTGAGCATTTTTTAGATATTTCAATGAGTTGGTCAATTTTTTCTTATGTCTTTCTGAGGTCACAACTAATCTGTCGGTCAAATCTGGCATATTTTTGTTTATCGAATTTATCAGATTTTTTTTAAGGTTGCCAATCCCGGACTTGGTTTTGCAGGACAAGATCAATTCGTAAATTCCTAACTCCTTGATAGCAGAAGAGATGTTTTTTAAAGTACTTTTGCTTGCCAGATCGTTTTTATTTAATACGAATAAAACATTGCCGAATTTGCCAAGTTTTTTCAAATCAGAGATTAAATTCGACTTCCAGCTTTTATTTGATATATCGGCCATCCAAACAATCAGATCGGCCCGCTTCATTTCAACTGCGGCGTAGAATTGGCCGCTTTTTTCGATAGCTGAAGTTGATTTTCGCAATCCGGCCGTATCGGTAAGAGACACCGCATGGCCGTCCAGCTCGATCCATTCGGTCAGGTAATCTCGAGTTGTTCCCGGGGTAGGGGTCACAATCGCCCGATTTTGATTTAATAGTAAATTAAAAAGGGAAGACTTTCCGGCATTCGGTCGCCCGGCTATGGCAACTTTATATCCTTCTTTGATTATTTTTCCTGATTTATAAGAATCAATCAATTCTTTGATATTGCTTATAAGAAATTCAATCGATTTTAATTGACTTTCCTTTTCGGAAATATCAAGATCCTCCTCAGGATAATCTATTGCAGCTTCGATCTCGGCCAATAATAATATCGCTCTATCTCTAAGTATATTAATGTGTTGCGATAATTCGCCAAGAAGGTTGTCGCGTGCAGAACGGTATGAATATTCGGTCTTGGAGGCTATCAGATCGGCAACCGCTTCGGCTCTGGTCAGATCGATTCGCCCGGCCAGAAACGCTCGCCTGGTAAACTCACCCGGCTCGGCCGGTCTGATATCGTGTTTATATATTTCCTGTAATATCTGTTTTAAAACATACAAACCGCCATGACAAAAAATCTCAGCCTGATCCAAACCGGTGTATGATTTCCCAGCCGGCATCTGCACCATAGTAACTTCATCTATAATAATATTGCTGTTATCGACTATATTACCATAGTACATCACAAACGGTTTTAAAATAGAAATATTCCGACCGGACGGCCTGAATATTTTTTGAATTACACTTTTGGAATCCTTGCCTGAGATCCTGATAGCGCCGATACCGCCCTCACCGGGCGGTGTAATAATAGAAGCTATTGTTTCTTCGTAATAGCTATCTGGTTTCTTTTTCAGATTTTTTTTTTCATCTCATCAATTTTTGGCGCTTCGGTGCTATTTTTTCTGGACCACTATCTCCGGCGAGGCGATTGTCGGTTTCTTGAAAACTAACTGCTCGATCCATGAGAATAATGAAAAACAGGTCCAGTACAGAACCAATCCGGCCGCTGCCTTATAGAAGAAAAAGCCCATCATCAATGGCATCATATAGATCAGCATCTTGTTTTTGGGGTCGGTCATGGTCATTTTCTGTTGAACAAACATCAAGCCGGCCATAAGGATAACCAGAATTATATATGGATCAGTCATCGACGTTGCCCCGCGAGAAAGATCATCCCACCAGAGCATAAATGGCGCCTGACGCAATAGAATAGTTGAACGGAAAACAGCAAACAGCGCAAAAAACATTGGCAACTGGGGAAGATATGGCAGACATCCGGAAAGCGGATTGACCCCATGTTCTTTATACAGCTTCATCATCTCACGATTTAGCGCCTGCGGGTTCTTCTTATGTTTTTTCTTCAGCTCTTCCATATGTGGCTGAAGCTCTTTCATTGCCATCATCGAACGAACCGTTTTCTTGGAAAGCGGCAGTGTTATTAGTTTCACCATCAGGCCAAAGAGTATAATAACCACACCATAGTTCGGAATAATATCATACATCCGCGGTAGTAGCCACATAATCGGAATCGCAAAAATCTTTATCAACCAACCGATTACCGGGGTGGTCCCGATATCGATAATATCAACAACATCATGGTTAAAATTCTTTAATATCTCATAATCCATCGGTCCAACAAAAACCGAGAAGCTGTCAACAAAAGACGGTTCATAAGGAACATCCATTAATAGTCCGACCGCCAGCGATTTGCCTTCAACAATTTCGTCCAACGTTTGCACCGGTATTTCAAGACCACTCGCCTTAACTCCTCTTCCAGGTCTTGACCGAGGAACCAAAATTGCCGAGAAAAACTTTGATCTTGTTGCCACCCATTGTGTTGCGCCGTCATGTGACAAACTGAATTTACCGTTGTCATAATCGTCAAATTTGAATATCTCATTTCCCATCATTGCCGTTGCCCAAAATGATGTATAATCGTCCTGAATATTCAGCTCAGTTGGATCAAGTCGATTGTTCCACTCAATCGAATACTCTCGCACCGATCCCGACTCAGAGCCTTTGGTTATTTCAATAATCAAATCATAATCATAACGGTCCGGATAAAATCGATATTTTTTCGTAACAATATCGCCGGTTTCTGATTGAAAACTATAAGAGATATCAAATGGATTATTGTCAACTCTGTAATGCCCGGTCGGCAGCGAGGAGACAAATGGCAACCGACTGGCAGTAATAGCACCTTCTTGAATGGATAATTCAGGAGTCGCCTTTTCACAATCCGGCAGCATCTCAATCGGCTGACCCTCCTGATCGAGATATTTTTTCAACTCCAACGAAACTGGTCCGCCGCCATAATTGGTCATAATAATCGACCAGACATTGGTCTCTATATATAAACTGTCAGCCGGAATATCATAATTTATTTCATCAAGTGAGGCGACCGGAACAGTAGAAGCGGCCAATGGTTGAGCTTGGGGAGTGCCGGACGGTACCGTTTGCGTCTCGGTAACAGGCTGTGACTCTGTCTGTTGAGTCTGTTGTTCAGTTACTTGCGGACGCGGTTTCGGAGGTTCCATTAACCCCAGTGTCGTCATAATCGGAATCCAGAATATTACCAACGCCCCCAGGGCGACCACCATAATTATCGTTTTCTTATCCAATGTTATATCTCTTTATCTCTAAAATGTTATTTCCTATGTTCTCTTTATATTTTCAACTTTTACCGGAACCAACTTTGTCGGGACCGGATCAAAGCCGCCCTCGTGCCAGGGGTGACACCTGAAAATCCGTTTAACCGCAAATATCAATCCGTTGATAACACCATATTCTTTGAGAGCGTCTTCAGCGTAGTGTGAACAGCTTGGATAGTACCGACATTGATTGCCGATATATGGTGAGAGGGTATAGCGATAGATTTGAATCAACAGCAAAAATGGGTAAACCAATATGGAAATTTTCCGTTTTGGCATTTTTTTAATTCTTTTTAATTAGACTCACCTGAATTAAACAGTTTTCTCAGATTTTCTTTTAAAACATTATGGGTCACTTCATCGGCTTGTCCCTTAAACCGTATCGCTATCGCTCCGTTGACTTTACCATCCTTATAAAATTCCCTCAGATCCTCTCGTAGCCACCGTTTCAACCGGTTCCGCTTGACAGCATTACCGGCCCTTTTGGGGATAAGATATGCCCCGGCGTAGCTTTGTTCAAGCCCCGCAATATCTTTATCCTGATAAATGGTCAACCTGCCGGAGAAGGATCTGTGTCCGGAATGAAGCAGAGTTTGAATCATCTTTTTGCTTTTCAGGCTGTGACGAGACAATCTATTTCTTTTTCTTGACCGATACGGTCAGTCTTTTTCTGCCTTTTGCCCGACGACGTGAGAGAATCGCCCGCCCCGATTTTGTTGCCATCCGTTTACGAAAACCATGATCGTTCAATTTTTTCCGATTCGATGGCTGGAATGTACGTTTCATATCTTTTCAACTTTCGTTCTAAAATACAGCTACATAAATAATACAGTCAAACAATATACTCTATTTCGCCAATCCGTCAAGCGATATTAGGCATTTATATCATTATATAATAATATTTCATTTTTGTTCATTTTTTCCTTTTTTGCCTCAATATCTTTAAATTATATACATGATTTTACAGCATAATATTCATTGGAATTATTGGTGAAATTAGTAGCCAATCTATGATATCTCACCCGATGGGTCGGCTACCCAAGACTATTTCTATTTTAATAACAACATCTTCTTGGTTATCGATTGATCTTCAAATGTAAGTCGATAGAAATAAACACCGGTTGAAACCAATTGTCCGTTTTCATCGGTTCCATCCCAAAATATCTGTACATCCCCGGACGGATTTTTAGCGCTTAATGTTTTTACTTTCTGACCGGTTATATTAAATATGTCAATTGTCCATTGACCCGCTTTGGTCAGCGCAAACTCTATTTGGGTTGAGCTATTAAATGGATTTGGATAATTCTGCGATAAAAACAGCTGATCCGGAATTTGAGCTGCGGAAGTTTTATAGAAAAGCCGCTCGCCATAATATCCGGCTGCTTCTGAGGAAATCAGTTTTGGTGGTCTTCCGAGATGATCTATTTTCAGCAGATTATTTGTACCGGCCGGAATATCCTGACCCTGCTCGATACCATATATCAGAACTTTTAGCGTATCACCAGAGAGATTGGATTTAAAATGCATATTTGCGATGTCGTAACCCAAATATAAATCATACGGCTGAGTAACATTTTCAAAGGTTAATAGAACCGCGCCCAGAGCGATATCAAAAGATGATTCAATAACCAATGAATCTGAATATCCTGAAACCGCAAGATTCCCCTCATAAGACATTGGATAAAGATTATTAAGTCGAATTGCATCCCCTGTAAATAGTCTGGTTAGGTAGGTAAAATCTGTCATTGAAAGCGGTATTCCATCAGCCCGAACATCGGTTGCGGCTTTTTGGCCTTGAAAATTGATTGTAAAGGCGTCTCTACCATATACAAAGTAATTCGCAAAGGTAATAACATCTTCAATATTAGCGTATAATCCATCAAGGTTAACATCGCCCCGACAATCTATTTCATCACTACATCCAATTTTAATTCCGCCATTCATAAAATTAATAAAGCGGAGTGGGGGATTGTCGGGATTATATTCGAGACACTCATTCGGGGCACCAAAATACGTTGGAAAGGTAGCATTTAAATCGGCTACGGAGAAGTATCTTCCGTTATAACCAAAAACATCTTTTGAGATCGCCTGAATAACAGCTTGTGTAGAATCGCTGCTATCTATCATTGCAATACTGTTGTCGGTACAATCTCGCCAGTAGAAACTCAGCGGGATAAAACTGCATTCCAGTGTATAGTCATTTGACACCAAAAAATCTATCTTGAATAAAATACTCTTTTCAGGCAATAATTTTAACTGTCCGTTGTTGGAATCAATAATAGGATGATGAGTTCCATTGTTTTGGTTGGCTATACTGACAATCTGAATAAGCCGTGAATATGGGAGACCGCCGTTATTTTCAATATAATTATAAGTGAAATATTCCCATTCATACAGCCCGGGAGAATCATATATTTCCGGGTTAGGAAACGCCCCAAAACATGTCAAGTCGACATTGTCATACGCTATCAGAAAATCATAACCAAGCATCACTTCGCTACCGCGATTTATAATTACATCGACGTAGGCATGCTGCCCTAGATAATTTCCCGATCCGCCGGGACAAGCATTATTATCTCCCGGATCAGACCAAATCTGAATTTCAAACGGTTCACCTGCAATTGCTTCAACAAAGAATATTATAAAACAAAGAAAAAAAGAAATTATAATCGCGAATTTTGAAAAGTATCTCAGGGGCATGAAATTCTCCTGATTTTACTTATTGTATCCTAACCTGATAGAAATATAATTGAATATTCGATTTTGTCAAGTTTATTTGCGAAACCGACCGGGATTTCGATCCATTCATAACCATAAATAGGCCTTTTAGCCTATCTTCCGCAGCCAGACCTGGATGATATCATCGCCGAAAATTTCTTCAGGGTAGGTACAGGCATGGAGTTGGGAAAATCCCGACTCAACCAGCAGGCGGTCCATTTCATCCAAAGAATAATAGGCAAAGTAGCGGGGAGAGCCGCCATACGATTTCGGGTTTGCTTCCAATCCCTCGCCCCCGCCAAGCTTATAACTTAAACCGAGAACGCCATCTTTTTTGAGAACTTTATGAAATTCTTTAAATACCAAACCGACATTTTTTTTCGGAATATGATAAATCGATCCGCTCGACCAGATACCATCGAAACTGCTATTCTCAAATCCAAGCTGTGTCATATTCATTATTTTGAAATTGCCGTCGGGATAATATCTTTTGGCTTCGTTTAACATACTTTCTGACAGATCAATACCGGTTGCCAAACCGTCGTTTTTATCAATCAGCAAACAATGCCGGCCATCACCGCATCCGACATCAAGTATCTTTGGGTTTTTGCAGTCTGAATAAGATAACAGCTTTTTTATATACTGTTCTTCCCAATCGAGATATTTTTTTAATCGTGTTTTAATGCAGTATGCTGGTGCGATCTTATCGTATGTTTCGATGGTGCGACTAATGTCATTAGTGTTGCTGATATCATCAGTTGGGTTGAATTCATTCATAAATCTCTCCGTAAGCTTAGACATAAACCTCTGACCAAATCTATAGAGTTTATACGCGGTTGTTATCAAAAGGTTTCTTTCCCCGCAGTCTGGACACATAAAGATCGATTGTAATGAATCTTAATTGAATTATATTCGTAATATAGGCAGTTATAGATTCATAAAAAAACGGAGGATTTCGAAATGAAAATTCTAACATTATTATCAATAGCTATTTGTTTAACACTTTTTATCTCATGCGAAAAAAGCAATCCGACTATCTCCAATGATAATGAGACCATAGTTGGATCAGGTACGATTACTACCGAAACACATACTCTTGCTTCATTTCATACTGTCGTCCTTGAGGGTTCCGGTGATATCAAAATATATAATGGCGCCGAACAAATGGTTACAGTTGATGCTGACGATAATATTCATCAATACCTTAATCTTGCCGTCAGTAATGGTATTCTGACGATTTCAACAGATGATAGTATTTCATTTTCCAATGCCAATATTGATTATTATTTGACTATGACCGATCTGGCCAAAGTCTCAATCATCGGCGCTGGTAATCTTTCGATTCCGAGTAATTTTGAAGCCGACCTGATGACTATTGAGGTTATTGGCGCTGGGAATATAAATGTTAACTTAACGGTCGACACTCTCACCACCAATTTAATTGGTGCCGGCAATTTCACTTTAAGCGGTTCTGCCTACAAACATAAACTTATTCTTGCCGGAGCCGGAGGAATCAATGGTTTTGGATTGGAAACCAATTTGAGTGATGTAACATTGGCCGGAGTTGGCAATATTCAGGTCGATGTTTCTCATATATTAATTGCATTAATATCGGGGATCGGGAATATCTATTACGAAGGGACGCCAACAATTGATGCCACTATCACCGGCGTCGGAAGTGTCATTTCGGATAATTGATAAGAATATATATTGTACTTTCGGATCGCCACATCCGAAAATATAATCTAATTTGTCATTCCGGCTTTTTTGGTTCGACCATTACCATCGTTTCGCGTTCCACCGTCACCAGACCGGCTTTGGCTTTACGCGGTTTGCGAACATACTTTTTTTCTGTATAGATCACCGGAACCGATTTGGAATTTCTCGCTTTGGAATAAAAAGCTGCTGCCGCCGCCGTCTCGGCGATCTCATATTTTGATGGTTGGAAATTTTTATTGGGAAACTTTAAAACAACATGCGATCCGGGGCACTGTGAGGCATGAAACCATAACTCATACGAGCGGGCATGACGAAAAGTAGTTGTATCGTTATCGGCACCATCCTTGCCGACAAAAATCGTGACCCCCGAAGCCAGCACAAAACTTCGATACGGCAACCGTGGCGCTTGCGCCTGTTTGATTTCTGTGGATGGGAGAATCTCAAGGATTTCAGCCTCATATTTTTTTTCGGCCGAATCAAAATCGATTTCAAACTCTGATAGCATCTGTTCGGCCGAATCATATTCGATCCGGGCGATCTCCAGCCGTCTTTCCATCAGCCCAATTCCATCCTTGCCTTTTTTATATTTCTTAAAATACCAATCGGCGTTGTCCGCCACTGTTTTGGCCGGATCAAGAGGTATCGTGACCTGATCGGAATTTTCGTCATATAGATTATCAAGTGTGATCGATTTTTGTCCCTTTTTAATATTGGTGATATTTGCTTTCAGAATTTCGGCGTAATGGCGGTACATATCGTATTTTTCGGCCGAGGAAATATCTTTTTCGACAAGGGCGATTTTTCTTTTCTGTTTTTTCGTATGCTTTTTTATCGCCTCAAGAATTTTCTGCTTTCCGGAGAGTTCGGCTTTAACAGCTTTACGGCCCCTTATCATATCATAGACAGCGAGCGAAAGAGTTTTATACTTGTTCGGTTCACCCGATAAATGATGCAGCTTAAACGGCGCCACTGCCGGAGAGTCGTAGCTATATCCCGGCTCATACCGCTCAAACAGTTGAACCGTCGATAAAATCATATCGCCCAGACGAATTGTTTCAGCTTCAGTCATTTCGCTAATCGGCATCGTATAATCAAGATCAGCCCGTTCAGCGATCTCATTGGCAAGGTTTTTATCAAGCCCCAGAAAATTGTTTTTAAGAAACGTGCCGATTTCAATCTGTTTTTCTTCAGCGGTTTCTCTGATTGAATCAATAAGCTGCTGCGGACTGAAATCAAATGGGTTTATTCTGTTAAGAGCAGGGGGCGGTTCGTATGCAATATCCGAATCATATTTTTTATTCCGCAGTGTTGCCAGAATCTTATTATTGTTATCGAGAAGCAAGAGGTTGCCGTTGGGGCCGATAGCTTCGATAATAATCGAAGAATTGTTGGCTTTACTGGTCAAATCTATTTTGATTATCCGATCAAGGTTTATCTGTTCAATTGAAATTATATCAGATTCTAATGCCGGTTGAAAAAACGGCCACGGTTTTTCTTTTGTTTTGACAGATATTTTGCTGCGTGGTATCACAAAAGCGCCAAAACCGGTCGGGTGATAGGCCAAACCAAGGGCGACCGTTCCTTTTGCTGTCTTAAACAGCATATACGCCTCACGCTCCTTTTTATAGAACTCAGAAGCTACAAATCTGCCGCCAATGAGGCTGTCTTTAAGCTCATTGACTAGAGCAAATATATGAAGTGCCGTTTGCATGGGAAAGAATATAGCTGATTTGTTTTCAAAATCGACAACTATTCAAATCATTTTGATATTTTGGAGAATAATTAAAAAGCGGCCGGTTTATTTTCGCCGACCGCTTATCCTGCAGCACCTTTTGAACAGCAAAAATTCTTTTGTGAGTGCCGTCAATAGGTTTTCGTGCCTTTGCAGAATATATCTAAAATTTTTCTGCTCCACACCGAAGGCCTCAAAGATGACTAAAATTGATAAGTTTATGACCTTCAAGAAAATATTTAATTGTAATGTTAATTCGAACGTTGCCCTGCTTATTATCAAATTAAACAAATAGTCCAAATTGTCAAGATAAATCGTCGAATTTCCCGACTTTTA
>JAQBFG010000129.1:0-3359 GCA_032123495.1 Candidatus Zixiibacteriota bacterium
GTTCAACCGAAGTACCGATTCCCACACTGTTCACTTGGAGCGGGTCAGGAATGGAATATTATTGGTTGCAGGTCGATGATGATCCGGATTTTGGCAGTCCGGCAATTGATGATAATCATATTATGAGTATGCAATATTCGGCAAATTCTTTGCAGCAAAACACTACCTACTACTGGCGGATTAATGGTCATGTATATGACACCTGGGGAGGATTTTGGCGAGGATTTACCGGAACCTGGAGTTTCACCAGTGAATGCCCCAGACCCGGCCCACCGAATTTATTAGAGCCGTTGAATGGCGGCACTGATATTGTTTTACCAATCTATTTTGACTGGGGAGATATATTCGGCGTTTTAGAATATGAGATTCAAATCGATGATAATTCCGATTTCTCCAGCATTGAAGAAGCATTTTATTCTTCTGTTTCTGAATATACATCTTCCAGTCTGGATCAGGATACTTACTATTTTTGGCGGATAAGAGCGCGTTTTAATAATAGCTGCGGATGGGGAAACTGGGGAGCAACCTGGGGTTTTTCAACGGAATGCCCGACTCCCAATCAGTTATCGTTAATTTACCCGGCCAACAATGAGGTTGAGATTAGTGCACCGCTCATGCTTGACTGGAGCGATGAACCACTTGCGGAAAAGTATCATGTTTTGCTTGATGATGATCCCTACTATAACAGCCCCGAAATCGATTACGAATTTAATGCATACTATTCTGATTATACGGTCGCCACGCTGGAAATAAACACTACCTATTACTGGAAAGTTAGGGCATATAACTCATGCGGAGACGCCAATTGGAGTCAGAGCCGACGATTTTCAACTGCTTGTCCCGTTGCGGAGCTACCCGCTCAATCGGTACCTGCAGATGGAACTTCTGATTTAACTTTGCCGCTGCAAATTAGCTGGAGTGATAATCCGGATAATATTTCATATCGCCTGCAGATAGATGATGGACTCGAATTTGGCGCTCCGATATTCGATTATTTGTTGGGGCCAACGACATCGTATAATGTCTTATCAAATCTTGAAAATGGTCAAACTTATTATTGGCGAGTCCGAGCCGAAAACAATTGCGGTTGGAGTAGCTGGAGTGCGGCCTGGGAATTTTCACTCGATTGCCCAGCTGTTGCCGTTCCGGTTTTGGTTGCTCCGGAAAATGGTTCTACCGACGGATATTTGCCGGTTATTCTCGATTGGGATGATGTCCCCAATGCATCGACTTATCATATTCTTATTGACAATAATCCTGCATTTAGCAGTGTCGAAATTGAATATGATTTTCCTGCCGGGCCATCTAATTTTTATCCGATAGGTATTGGCGAAAGTGTTATCTACTATTGGAAAGTGAAAGCGTCGAACAGTTGTTTCGAAAGTGATTGGAGTCAAGTCAGCAGTTTCTCAGGCAAAAATATTCCCAAGTGCGGTGACGTTAACAATGATAATAGAGTTAACATCCTTGATGTTGTCCATACAATAAATTCTCTATATAAAAACGGTTATCCGCCATGCGTGACTCCGGAAGTGAAAAAGTAGCTAACTGTAATTAGTTTCTTTTTATTAGACCAAATAGATTATATTTACCGGGGCCGGTGAAATATAAGGTCAGATATACGGCCAAAAATTCCAACGCATGTGCGGCACCTTTTAATCCGGCACCATCAGCATCGGCCGGAAGTGCAAGATGACGAATCGCCGCCACAATCATTGTCATCGCCAATAGTAGCGCCGCCGGTCTGACAAACACTCCAAAAATCAGAAATATCGAACCGAAAAACTCAGCGGACATCGCCATAAAACCCCAGAACACAGGGAAAATATCTATCCCGAAATTTTGCATCATGCCGCCAAGTCTCTCCCATGTTTCCGGGCCGCCGATCAATTTGCCGTAACCGTGGAAAATAACCATACTCAACCCGAAACCGAGTCTTAGTAACAGCAGTCCGGCATCAACCGGCCATTTATCCGGGAAAAAATATTTTAACTTCATAAAACTCATTCCTCTATTAATTTATATGAATACGTGGTGCGATTAGACTTTTGGAACTGTTTTCAATAATTATTTATCTGGCCGCTCTTGATTTAAATACAAAGCGGCATCCTCGGGAAGAACCGTATTTATATAAATACCGGTGCCAATTTCAAATCCTGCCGGGATCGATATTTTGGGAACAATAACCATATACCAATGAAGATGACGGGTATCGTGATCACCAATGGGAGCCGACCTGATAAAATAGTTATAATCGGGATTATTCAAACCGTAATATAACCGCGATAAAACATGTTTGATAATCTCTGCCAACTCAATTATTTCGGCATCTTCAACAAGCATATAGCTGGCCTGATGTCTTTTGGGATAAATTCTACACTCAAAGGGGGAACGCGATGCGAATGGGCAAACAGCAACGAAAAACTCGCCATTAAATAGTATTCTTTTCGCCTGACTGATTTCTTCTTTAATCATATCACAATAAACACAGCTGCCGTACATATCATAATGGGCGACCGCCTGCTCGAGAGGATAGCGGACATGGGGCGGGATGATTGGGGTGGCAATAATCTGCGAATGCGGATGGGCCAAAGATGTCCCGGCTCTTTGACCATGATTTCGAAATATTGTTATAAGGTTGATTTTCTCATTTTTTCCAATTTCGATTTGCCTTTGCCGATAAGCCAAAAAAATGTTTCTAATCTCTTCAGGTTCCATAAGGGCGGGATTTGTATTATGTTTTTTATGTTCAATAAGGACTTCTGCAATTCCAAAACCTTGCGCGGCCAAAAACAGGCCAATTTTAGTTCTGTCAGTTATTAGGTCAGGATCGAGAGCGGCAAATTTATTTGGCACGACCCTTACCTGCCAATTGTCCTGTGACGGTAAAGAAAAAACCGGCGTTGTAGTCAAATTCTCATTGCCGGGACAAAAAGGGCAATTTATATCTTTTTCCGGTAACGGTTCTTTTATTGGTGATTGCTCAAAAATATCTTTGGGGCGTTTGCCTCTTTCAGGGGCAAGAATCACCCACTCTTTGGTGGCCATATTTTGACGAAATTCCGGCATAATTTTCCCAATAGAAACGAGCTGATTTTTTTAATATATATCACTTTTTATATTTAAAGGAAACCAAATTAAAAAATTGGGTTAATTAAAATGGCTTTGTTTCGTCGTTTTTTATTTTTGTTCGGCCAATAATCTTTCCGCAAATTGTAATTTCTGTTTTTGCTTTTAGACATCATAATAAATCAAGGAGGAGCGAAATAAGGGTGATGTTGTAGTAAAATTGTTTTTAGGAGTTGCCGAATGATTTACATTTGAACATTTCCGCACCCCAAGGGGTGCGCCACCCGGTC
>JAQBFG010000130.1:0-13552 GCA_032123495.1 Candidatus Zixiibacteriota bacterium
ACCAATAAATAAGGTCATACTCATTAAAATACGCTTCCTTATTTGGTTCACCTAATAGCATTGTAGGGCAGGACCCCTTTGATCCTGCCGAAGCCATTATAAATCTATGCTAAACGCGACTATTGAACAATAAAAAACCACCCCATTGGGAGGTTAAATTATTAAAGCAGAGGAGGTAGGATTCGACGCGGGCTATTTTACGCAATTTCATGAGGAGCAATAAATTACGCGTAATTGGCTGATGTTACAATAGTTAAGTTCCCTTGAGTTACCTTAAGTTGCGTGCAGTTCGTGGTTAGAAATCCGTTAGAAAATGGTTAGAAAATCATTTGAATTTTAAAATAGAAAATATTGTTAGCTCACCAATTTATTTCAACAAATATTAAGATATATGAGTTTCAATTATCATGTTAGAACCGTATTATCCCCTCTCTTGCCCTCTTGCCGCTTCAAATTGATTTACAGCTTCAAGCGCCTCAGTTCCATAAACAACCGATGGGCCACCACCCATTAAAACTGCCACTTCAATTGTTTCCATTATTTCCTGTCTGGTCGCTCCCGCCTGTATAGCATCATGAGCATGGAAGGCTATACAACCATTACATCTTACTGTAACTCCAATTGCCAAAGAGATCAATTCCTTGACTTTGTGGCTAAGAGCGCCATCAGCAGAAGCCGCCTTGTGAAGTCCGACAAAACCTGACATTGTGTCGGGAATTTCCACGCCGAGTTGGCCCATGAGCCCTCGCAGCTTCTCATTATAATCCGGATAGTTACCGTTCATATCGCTAAACCTCCTTTAACATAGTTCAACATTTACCATGTTTATAATTCTTCAAAATCATAACAACTACTTGGAATCCACATGCTTTTTTCGGTAGCAACCAATGTGTTGTACGAATGCAACAAGCTATAATTATTACAATGGACCGAATACCAATCAATATCCGGGCGTTTTGCCAAATCATTCTGAATTTCATTTGCCATCACAACACTCGATTGAGAATACAAATGAACTTTGTCAATGATATTCAGTTGATCCTCAGCAGTTAAAAAAGAATAAACAGGAGCCAGGGCTCTATTATCCACAATATCCACGAGATCTTCAGCAAAGATAGTATTTTTTGATTGGATTTTAAGATTCACAATGCTTAGTTGACCAAATAGTCTATTTTTTTGAGATGGATCCGATGATGGATCAGTTGTTAAAACAGGCACAGCAATTTTGAAAATTATCTTTGGTTCCGGTTCGGTTGCTGTGATTTTGGCGGAATATGTGCAATTATATTTAACCAGACATTTTTCTTTAGAAACTGGTGTGATTTTTTCTATAAAAAATGGATACTCGAAATCTATCTTAACTGATGTGGCCTTTAATTCATTTATATAATCATGAATGTTCCTGCTTAACGTTTTTGTACCAATTCTATCTCTATGGCTATGAATAATTTGTATAAACTTGTTGATCCAATATGCCTCATACTCTTGAATTATTCGCGCCTTAATTGATATATTTGCAATGGTTGATTGTCCTTCATCATTGACTTTGGATGCTACCCTCATTGGAAAAGGCAGATTATTCAAACCTACATCCGCTAATATTCTTTTTTCTCGTGGCATTTTAATCCCCTCCTTGAACATTTATTTGATTTGTTGGTTTACTAATTTTCTTCATTTGAAAATGAGGTGAAAGCTTATCGGGGAGCAGATATATGGTCCCATTGTAATTATATTCTATCAGTTTTCCTGTCTTAATTAGTTGATCGATGATTCCTTTTTCTTTAAAATGTCTTTCAATTTGCTGAACCTGTTCCCATCGCATTGGATGGCGAGACCCAATTTCAATAATAGACTGTGCGGCATTATTAAAATTCTTTAACTCAATTTCACCAATTTCATAATCAACTATTGGAATAACATCCTTTAATATTTCTTGAGCTTTTAAAATATTTTCTGGGTCGGGGGGAGTTACCCAACTTTCTGCCGGAGGACACGTGGGAGTTAATAAATATGCGCGGTCTGGTTTTATCTTTTCTATTATATTTTTTATTTTACTTAATTCTTCCGGCGAATCGTTTAAGCCCTTAACCAACATAATTTCAAGCCATAATTTTCCGGTAAATTCTTGACTGAAATTAGAAAGCCCGCCCAGCATCGTATTGAAATCAATGCCGGAGTGTGGTCTATTAATTATGTTATAGAGTCGTTCATCTCCAGCATCTATGGAGGGAATAACGATATCAGCTTTTTCTAAATCTTGCCTGACATCTTTTCTATATAAAAGAGAGCCATTTGTAATTACGGCTATTGGAATCCTTAGACTCATTTTAACATGGCGAATGAGCCATCCCAAATCCCGACATAAGGTTGGTTCGCCATCTCCGGCAAAAGTAATGTAGTCAGGCATGGTGGTCTGACAATTTTTTATTATTTCTGCAAAGATATCATGTTTTGAAAAGAAGCTTTCTCGTTTTACTTGCAGGTGGTTTGTTCTGCCTAACTGACAATAGACACAAGAATAGGAACACGTTTTTAATGGAATGGGGCTAACTCCAAGAGAACGCCCTAATCTACGTGATGGTACTGGTCCAAAAACATACATCTTTTATATCCAATCTAAATCAAATAACATTATAACTACTCATTCTATTTGGTCTTTTTCATCCAGCAGAAGATCATTGTCAAGATATCTATAAAGTTCTCCCAGGAATGGGCGCATCAATGCCCTGACATTTGAAATAGCTCTCGAAGGCAGATCCGAAATTTCTATTGCTTTTTCCATACCCCTCCTTTTGAATTCGCCGGCAGCAATTACTTCGTTTATCAAGCCCAGTTTATTTGCTTCAATGGCGCTAAGAGGATTTTTGGAGAGAAGCATTTCTATAGCTTTGCCACGTCCGACATACTTCGGCAAAAATAGACCAAGCGCTCCAATGGGTGGAATTCCTGCATCTAAGTATATTTGGGAGAATGTCACAGTGTCCGATGCAAGTCGAAGATCGCAGGCCAACGCGGCACCAAGGAATGTCATTGCTACATTCCCTTGAAAGGCAATAATGACACCTTTTCTGAAGCCAATTAATTTCAGAATAATTTGTCTTAGCATGTTCCTATGTCTGTTTAAAAGGACAGTTCTCTTTTCTATACTAAATCCATTGCTTTCATTATCTTCACTGCGAATTGCCTGACGGAGAAATTGACGATACGCCGTCTCGGATAAAGATTCAGGCGAGTTAATAATCAGCAATGTCCTTATATATGAAGAGGACTCAGCATTATCGAGTAAGGAGAAGAACTTGGCCTTTAATCCCAAATCAGTAGCGAGATCAAAAACATTTTCTTTAAGACTGAGAACTGCGACTTTGTCAATAACTTGAAATGAAAATGTATCGCTTTCATATTCCGGTAATTCATAATTACCCATAACATCTCCAATCATTTTTGGCAATTGAAAATATATTTGCGCTGATCATTTTTTGATCGCATAATAGACAGTAAGCGCGCTCGTCAATTCTGAGAGCATCTTTCGATATGAAAAATCCGCAGAAAGGGCATATCAGATTTTTGTCATGATCAAAATTGGAATCTTTGTTCAATACAGGAATTGATTTTTTAGGTGGGGGTGAAATATTTGAATTTGTCACGCTGGCTATATCAAATATGCTCTTTTGCGGCGCACCGGCATCAATAGTTTTCATTATTCTGCCTTAATAATTGTAATTCAGGAATCTCGATTGTACGATCATTCCCACTTATGTTTAATTCTTTTTCAATCATTTCTATTACATCCGAAATTGTGTCATCCCGCCAATTGTAATGTTTTATGTCAGCATCAATGAGAGCTCTTAATGACCCTTGAGAGATATATCCGGAGACCACAATATCAATGTTTTTATTGGAAAGCCTATTTACGATTTCACTTTGCGATTCAAAGTAATCAGAAGTATTCCCTCTATTAGTAAAAATCTCAAAGCTTTTATCACAGGTATCAAATATAATCCAATATTTAGAATTTGTAAATTGCAAGCTCACTTTGCTTGTTAAATTTGGTTCTTTTGATGTAATTGCTACCTTCATTTTTTACTCCTTGTAAAATATTATATCAAAAGGTGTGCCGAATCGGATTCTCAACCGATATTGAGACTTCTGAAAAATATGGAAATCATAATTGAAACTCGCACAACTCACTGAGTGTGATTATGTAACAAGTCTGCTACAAGAAAAGCTCAGTTGTTTTTTTTAGTCTTTAATTATTAAAAAATGAATAAGATTTTTGTGATTCTGGGAAAAGAAGCAAGAAAATTATTTCAAAATGAAATAGTAAAAATCTATTTAAGTTAAAATTCACTCTTTCAATTTGCGCCATAAGGTAGATTGGCTAACACCAAGAATATTTGCTGCATGCGTTTTATTTCCATTAGTAGATTTCATTACAAAATCGATATATTTCTTTTCCATTTGATCAAGCGTTTGAGGTGCCTGACCATCGGTTGTAACAAAAATTGTTGAATCACGAATTATATTTTGAGGTAAATGTTCAGGTCTTATAAATCCATCTGTACTAAGTATTGCTCCTCGTTCAATCACATTTTCTAATTCCCTTACATTGCCTGGCCAGGAATAGGCCATAAAATGATCTATTGAGGCGGCGTCCAGCTGCAGTTTGGCGATATTGAGTTTTTTTGATAATTTTGATGTGATATATCTAACCAATGGCAATATATCTTCCGGGCGTTTACGGAGGGAGGGAATTTCTAATTCAATAATATTGAGACGATAAAGCAGATCTTCTCTAAATGTGCCCTCCGAAACCAATAATTTAAGATCCTTATTTGTGGCCGACAAAATTCTGGCATTTATTTTATGCGGAATATTCTCACCAACAGGGATTATTTCTTTTTCCTGAAGCACTCTTAACAATTTCAACTGCATCGCCGGACTAATATCACCGATTTCATCCAATAAAACCGTTCCTTTACCCGCCTGTTCAAATAAGCCGACTCTGTTTCTTATGGCACCGGTAAAGGAACCTGCCTTGTGTCCAAACAATTCACTTTCAAGAAGTGATTCAGGCAAGGCCGCGCAATTTATAGCCATAAACGGAAAATCGGAATGATGGGAATTAGTATGGATATAACGAGCTAATATTTCTTTTCCAACTCCTGTTTCCCCCGTTATCAGAATTGATGAATCAAATTTGGCAACACGATTGGCAAGATCAAATGTCTTTTTTAATTCTTTACTTCGAAATTCAAGGAAGTAAGGCACCATTTTTTTGTGAAGCGAATCCAGTTTCCTGCTTTTCTCTGACAGTTGTTCCATTTTTTTTTGTAATTCCAATGTCAGTTTTTTTACATCACCCTTAATGTCTTCCGCCTCAAAAAATGACAGGTGAGGCTTAATTTCTTCATCCCATGAATCAATGTCTTTTCCAACTGCGGTACATACATTGTCACCCTTTGCCCGACATAGTTTTTCCATAAAATAAACCGGCTTCTCCAGACAATAAGAGGCATAACCGCTGGCATAGCCAACCAACTTCCAACATATAGATTCTTTTGCCCAACCAATCTCAGTCAGGTGTTCTTCAGCTTCAATGGAATCGCTCCATGTTACTTCAGAATAGAAATTATTCGTCTTGGGATCGTATTCAAATTTATCGAAAGAAACAGGAGTAACGCCCTGCAATGTATGTAATCTCGCCCCTGCCTTGAGTAGTTCCGATTTATCATTCCACTTTAATATACGTATCATAGCGGCAGCGTCAGCCTGTCCCCAAAAAAAACCGAAACGAGTAAATAATCTGCGCGCGTGTTCAGCGCCTAACATATCGATAATATCTTTTCGGAACTTGGCAAAGGCATGCATTGAGTGTATAATCAGCCTTCTACCATACAGATCTATATTGCCATCCCCAAAACTAATGATTTCCTGTAATTGCAAGTCTTCGGCCTTCATAATTACTCCTTTGAATATAGAAAAGTATTTAAACGCGTTCTAAATTATTAAATCGACAGTTTCATAATAAAGCATTACTTCATATTGAAATATAACTATTCTATATTGCAATAGCAAATAATTTCACTAATAACAACCGCAACTCTAAAACACAGTATAGCATAAGCTTACAATATATTACAATTTGGCATAATCCTTGTTATACAGATAATAGAAAATAGAATTGTCCCTTGGGGACTGAAAGATGATGAGGTATAAAATGCCCTTTCATATACTTGTAATAAATCCGGGTTCAACATCAACAAAAGTAGCTCTTTTTAAAGATGGATTGCCAATATTTGACAAAGAAATAATGCACACCACTAATGAGCTATCCATGTTTGAAAGTCCAATTGCTCAGCAAGATTTTAGAGAATCTATTGTTCTTCATTGCCTCCGGGAAAATCAATATGATATTGGCAATATTTCCTGCATTGTTGCCCGCGGCGGCGCTTTACGACCGGTACCGAGTGGAACTTATCTGATAAATGAACAAATGGTTCAAGATCTAACAAATTGCACATATGGTGTTCACGCCTCTAATCTGGGTGCATTATTGGCATATAAAATTGCCCAACGAATTGGAGTTGCATCATTTATAGTCGACCCAATAACGGTCTCTGAAATGGACGAAGTTGCGACTATATCAGGAATGCCGGAATTAAAAAGAGAATCAATATTTCATGCCTTAAATCAAAAGGCTGTGGGAAGATTAGCATCCATAGCACTGGGCAAAAAATATGAAAAGGCCAGATTAATCGTAGTTCATCTTGGTGGCGGGATAAGTGTTGGTGTTCACAAAAAAGGCAGAGTCGTCGACGTCAACAACGCTCTCAATGGTGATGGGCCTATTTCGCCGACTCGATCCGGAAGTGTTCCGGAGTGGAGCCTGGTCAAAATGGCTTTATCTGGAAAATATGCTGAGAGTGATTTCAAAGAGCGGATTATGACTAACGGAGGAGTTAGTGCTTATTTGGGAACAAGTGATTTAAGAGAAGTAAAACAGATGGCCTCAAATGGCGATCATGATGCCAAGCTTGTGTATGAAGCTATGGCTTATCAGGTGGCAAAAGAAATTGGTGCTTGTGCGTCAGTCCTGGAAGGAAAAGTCGACGCAATAGTCCTAACCGGCGGATTGGCACGCGATACCGATTTTATCAATCTAATAATGAGAAGGACTAATTTTATAGCGAAATTCCTCGTGTACCCGGGAAGCGATGAGATGCGGGCATTAACTATGGGCGCTCTAAGGGTTTTGACCGGTGATGAAAAAGCAAAGGAATATTAGATAGAGGATTATTATGTCATTAGTAAAAAAGCATAAACAAGGATCTGATTCTCAACAGAATATTTCTTCCAAGAACAATACGTCTTTGGATAAAACGACAGGTTCCAATATTGAAATACCGGTATTTTTAACTAAATCACAGGTATCAATAAAAGAAAACGAGCTTGGTGCGCCAGGAGAATATCCTTTTACACGAGGCGTATATCCTAATATGTATCGTGGACGAACCTGGACAATGCGGCAATATGCCGGTTTTGGTACGGCCCATGAAACAAATCAGCGGTTTCGATATCTACTTGAAAAGGGGCAGACAGGATTATCGGTCGCTTTTGACTTACCGACACAAATAGGACTTGATTCCGATCACCCGATGTCCCTGGGCGAAGTTGGACGGACCGGGGTAGCGATTGATTCGCTTCGCGATATGGAGATTCTATTTGCCGGCATTCCGCTTGACAAGGTTTCCACATCAATGACCATTAATGCCACTTCAGCAATTCTTCTGGCCATGTATATAGCGGTCGGGAAAAAGCAAAATGTTAAACCTGATCAATTGATGGGTACGATACAAAATGATATTCTGAAAGAATTTATTGCCCGCGGGACATATATCCTGCCCCCGGAACCATCAATGCGAATTATCACCGATATTTTTGCATACTCCAATCAGCATTTACCCAGATTTAATACAATTTCCATTTCCGGGTATCATATTAGAGAAGCCGGCGCAACGGCAGTACAGGAAGTAGCATTTACTCTCGCTGATGCTCTGGCCTATGTCGATGCTGCCCTCACGACCGGTTTGGATATTGATGAATTTGCTCCCCGTCTATCATTCTTCTTTGCGGCGCATAATGACCTGTTTGAGGAAGTGGCAAAATTTCGAGCCGCCAGAAGGATTTGGGCCAAACTTATAAGACAGCGTTATCATCCAAAAAACAATAAATCAGAAATGCTGCGATTTCATACGCAAACGGGTGGTTCGACTTTGACCGCTCAACAGCCGGAAAATAATATTGTCAGAACGACCCTTCAGGCCTTATCTGCTGTCTTAGGCGGAACACAGTCACTTCATACAAATTCTTTTGACGAGGCACTTGGTTTGCCGACGGAAAAGGCTGTTGAAATCGCCCTAAGAACACAACAGATAATAGCACTTGAATCGGGTGTTGCCGGTAGCATTGATCCATTGGCGGGATCATACTATGTTGAAAATCTTACCAATAAACTTGAAGAAAAGGTTATTGAACTTATGGATAAGATAGAAAATATGGGCGGATCGGTATCGTGCATAGAAAATGGCTTTTTCAAAAATGAAATTGCCAAATCGGCATACAGGTATCAAAAAAATATAGAATCGGAAGAAACAATAATTGTTGGACTCAATAGATATCAGGAAAAACAAACTGAAATGCCAAATATAATGAGAATCGATCCCGAATCTGAAAATAATCAGAAAACAGAATTGGCCCGATTTAAGGCTGATAGAGACCATAACCTATTAAAAAAATGTCTGAAAAGTATTTACGATTCGGCTGTTAATGGTACTAATGTCCTTTATCCCATTATTGAGGCTGTGGAAAACTATGCAACTGTCGGTGAGATATCCGATCAGTTTCGTGATCTCTGGGGTGAATATCATGAATCGGTTTAAAACAAAGGAATGTGATCTATGACAGAATCAAAAATAGACGAACTACGTAGGATTCGCGCAAGATTGATGGAAGGCGGTGGAGAAGACCGTATCGAAAAGCAGCATAAACTTGGAAAGCTTACGGCCCGCGAACGAATTGAGCTTCTTTTTAATGAAGATACATTTAGAGAATCGCTGATCTTCACCAAACATCGTTGCAATCAATTTGGCATGGACAAGAAGGAGTTTCCGGGCGAAGGGGTAATAGTCGGTCATGGGCTTGTGGATGATCGCCCTATCTATATTGTAAGTCAGGATTTTACAGTAGGAGGCGGCACGGTTGGAGAGGCGACTGGCAGGAAAATACAGGAAACTATGGATGCTGCCAATAAAACTGGCGACCCATTGGTCATGATAAATGATAGCGGTGGTGCACGTATTCAGGAGGGGGTTGATGCTTTATCAAGTTATGGAGGAATTTTCTATCGAAATGTCCTTCTCTCGGGCGTGGTTCCACAAATCAGTATTATTGCCGGACCGTGCGCCGGCGGAGCCGCTTATTCACCGGCCCTAACTGATTTTATTATTCAGGTTCGTCACGAAGGCCAGTTATATATTACCGGACCATTAGTGATAAAACAGGTTACCGGTGAGGATATCAGCGCCGAACAACTCGGCGGAGTGGATAGCCATGCATACTATTCAGGTGTTGTCCATTTTATAGCTGAGAGCGATGAGGATGCCATAAATATAACGAAGCGATTATTATCATTCCTTCCAAGCAATAACACCGAGGACCCGCCTTTTATATCGAGCTTACACGGCGAGGAAATTATAGCCGACGAAACAATGAACGATATTATCCCTGATGATCCGCAGGAACCGTATGATATGCTTGATATCGTATGCCGTATAGTGGATGAAGGTGACTTTATGGAGATTATGGAACACTTTGCTCCTAACATTATAATTGGTTTCGGACGTCTGAACGGATCTACTGTTGGCATTGTCGCCAACCAACCAAAAAATAAAGCGGGAGTTTTAGATATTAATTCATCGGACAAGGCGGCCAGATTTATACGATTCTGCAATGCTTTTAATATTCCAATTCTAACTTTTGTAGATGTTCCGGGATTTATGCCGGGTATTCAACAAGAGTATGGCGGCATAATTCGGCACGGCGCCAAAATGTTATTTGCATATGCCTCCGCGACGGTCCCAAAAATAACCGTTGTTATTAGAAAAGCTTATGGAGGGGCTTTTCTGGCCATGTGTTCCAAAAGTATGGGCGCTGACACATTATGTGCCTGGCCATCGGCAGAGATTGCAGTGATGGGCGCCGAGGGTGCGGTAAATGTTCTTTATCGAAAGGAAATTTCCAAATCATCCGATCCTGATGCCGAGAAGATTAAACGACTTGAGGAATTTCGTCAGACATTCGCAAACCCATACTATGCTGCATCTCACGGCCTGGTTGATGAAATTCTGGAGCCAGCCGAAACCAGAGGTTACCTCGCGGCGGCTCTTGAAGTTCTCAAATCAAAAAGGGAAATTCGTCCACAAAAAAAACATGGATTGATACCCCTATAATAAAATGAAAGGTAAGTGATGTCAGAGGCCATTTTATATAGTCTGAAATTTGCATTCATCGGAATTTCAATAGTATTTGTTTCGCTGGCTCTAATCGTATCGGCAATTTCTTTAATTAAGCGCGCCGATGACTATTGGATAAAACATGAGGAGTCTCAGAAAAAACAGATGCTAAACAAGACGCAGAATATTGATAATATAACTCTGGCCATCATTGCGACCGCAGTATCAACGATGCTTCTGGGTCGTTATCATATAAGGGGTGTCAGGCGATATTTGCCAAGAGACCTTGAAAGAAGTCCATGGTCAACAGAAGGTCGGGCCATTTTGCATGGTTCACATATAGTAAATAAAAAGAGGAATTAAATAAAAGCAGATATAGGTAAACTCTATGAAACTAAAAATAACAGTTCATGGTGTGGCATATGAGGTTGATGTTGAGGTGTTGGATCCAGGCAAAGGATTTCCGGCTCATTCCAATGGCGTAGGCTTGTCAAAAAAAGTAACACATTCGACGGCGGAAAATACTAAATCGCCAAGCCAACCTTTCGGCTCAGATATCAATCAGGCACCCAGCCAAAGTACTGGTGAAAAAGGATCGGTAGAGTCGCCCATTGCCGGGACAATTATGGAAATAAAATGCAAACCTGGTGATGAGGTTTCCAAAGGGCAGGAACTGATTGTAATCGAAGCTATGAAAATGAAAACGGCAATTGCGGCGCCGACATCCGGTATAGTCAAGACCATACCGATTGCGGTGGGCGATACAGTTCGTGAGAGTCAAATACTTGTTGAATTGGAATGACAAAATATAGGCATAGGTATTATCAATGGATATATTCTTGAATTTTCTGCATACCGGGGCATTGTTTAACTTCACCTGGGGAAACCTATTCATGCTGATTGTCGGATGCGGCTTTGTCTATCTCGGTATTGTCAAACATTATGAACCTTTCCTTCTAATACCAATTGGCTTTGGAATACTGATTGGTAATATGCCATTTGAGCCCGGTTTGGGTATTGGAATATACGAAGATGGTTTGGATGGTGGCGAAGCCAGTGTTTTATCAATTCTTTATAGTGGTGTGACTCAGGGATGGTATCCACCATTGATATTTCTGGGTATCGGAGCCATGACAGATTTCTCATGCATGCTTTCGAATCCGAAACTGATCCTCCTTGGCGCTGCGGCCCAGATGGGAATATTTTTAACCTTTATTGGGGCAATATTATTAGGTTTTGCCAATAATGAAGCTGCTTCTATTGCTGTTATTGGTGGTGCCGACGGTCCCACAGCTATTTTTCTATCGTCTAAACTGGCCCCGCAATTTCTTGGGGCTATAGCGGTTTCGGCCTACTCATATATGGCACTTGTTCCGGTGATTCAACCTCCTATAATAAAGTTATTAACGACAAAAAAAGATCGTCTTATAAGGATGAAACCATCAAAACCGGTTAGCAAACGTCTGCGAATTCTATTTCCCATTTTCGCTTTCCTGATCACCGGATTTATTGCGCCAGGTTCGATTAATCTTCTCGGTTTTTTATTTTTTGGAAATTTGTTAAAAGAATGCAGCGTCACCGAAAGACTTGCCAGTACTGCACGAACCGCCTTTATTGACATCGTGACCATTTTACTAGGTTTCACCGTCGGAGCATCGACCGATGCCAGCCGTTTCCTGACCCCCGAATCGATAAAGATATTCGCCCTTGGTGCCGGGGCTTTCTGTATTGCCACTGCCTCGGGCGTAATTTTTGCCAAAATTATGAATGTCGTTTCGAAGAATAAGATAAACCCCATAATTGGCGCGGCCGGGGTCTCTGCTGTACCTCTTTCTGCACGTGTTTGTCAAATGATGGGGGCGAAAGAGGATCCCGATAATTTCCTCATCATGCATGCTATGGCACCCAACCTTGCTGGCGTTATAGGTTCAGCCATTGGTGCCGGTATTTTGCTGGCGACATTTGGATAGGAATAAATTGAAGGATATTAAGTTGATATGTTAAAAGTGAAAAATGTTGAAGATGTAATAAATTCCAAAATTATAAAGTCCAAAAGTGTCATATATTCCGCTGGTAATGCGGCGACTCCGCAAGTTCTTCTCGGGCAACTCGCCGCCGATAAATCAATTACCAATGTGGATTTATTTTGTATCCTGCCACTGGGAAATAAATTAAAACAATTATTTTCTGAAAAACGATGTAAAAGCGTAACGCATGGAGTAATTTTTAATAGCGAGCTTACCAGAAAGGCGGTAAATGAAGGGTGGGCAAAGTATCATCCAATGCATTTGTCGGAGGCTCCCAGATATATTAGTATGGGACGTGGTGTCAATGTAGTTTTTATATCGGTCGCCGGACCTGATAATGGAGGAAATTATAGTCTTGGGACAACCGTAGAAGCCTTGCCTTCGGCAATAAATTCCGCAAAGAAAAGGGGCGGAATTATAATTGCAGAACGAAATACCAAAATGCCATTTGTGCTTGGGACCATGATACCTGAAAGCACTATAGATTATATGATAGACACCAATTATCCGCTTCCAATAAGCCCGATTCGACAGCCTGATGAAACGGCCAAAAAAATTGGCGAGATTATCACCGCTTTATACATAAAAAATGGCGCAGGAAAGAAACCGGGCTCTACTATTCAATACGGTATCGGAGAAGTGCCGGAGGCGGTGACAGATGCTATTCTTAGAAATGGTGTTCGCGATTTGGCTATTCATACAGAATTGTTTTCGGGTGCAATGAGGAGGCTGGTTGAAAATGGGGCGGTTACTAATAAATGGAAAAAAGAAATAAACTTTTCGATATCTTCTATATTTTTGGCCGAAAATCAAGCAGGGTATGAATGGCTGCATTATAACAGTTCAGTCCAGAGCAGGCCATCAGATTATACAAATAGTATATTTGAAATTGCCAACCAACCCAATATGGTTACAATTAATAGCGCTATCGGAGTTGATCTTCATGGTAATATTTGGGCAGATTCTCTGGACGCCCGGCATATTTATAGCGGTGTCGGCGGCCAGAGTGATTTT
>JAQBFG010000131.1:0-3598 GCA_032123495.1 Candidatus Zixiibacteriota bacterium
GGGTATTGTTACGCGGCGGTCCGCAGGGTGGTTCACTCGCTGATGTTGCGATTGAAAATTCGATTATCTGCTCAACCGATCAGGTGGCGGCCGATAGCCGGGGTGCGGAATTTTTGGGGCTTTCGGGGCACCAGGTTCCTCATATTTTACTGGCCGAAAAAAGTGGTTTGGGAACGGTTGATTACCGGTCAATTGGATATAAGGAAGTAGTCTAAGGCAATGACTATTAAGACTGTAATTAATATCCGGCGGGTGTCACAGGTTCTGTTCTTTTTGATATTTTTCTGGTTGATTCTCAAGACTAATTTTGAAGTAAATTTTAATCCTGATAATCTTTCAGAAATTATCCTGCCGTATCCGGTTTCAATTGCGCTTGAGTTTAGCCCGTTGGTGGCGCTGGCGACTCTTCTGGCCAACGGAACCGTTTTTAAAGGATTGTTATGGTCATTGGTGATATTAATCCCGACGATATTCTTGGGTCGGTTCTTTTGCGGATGGATATGTCCGCTCGGTACATTAAATCATTGGTTATCAGCTATCCGTTCCGAACGAATGAAAAGAAAAGGCAAGAAGCGCATCCTGTCTAATAAGTACAAAAAATATCAGCGGATCAAATACTATATCCTTCTGGCTTCTCTCGGCGCGGCTCTACTTGGTACGGTTCAGGTCGGTCTTTTTGATCCACTCTCATTTTTGGCGAGGTCACTCGGGACAGTGGTTTTACCAACGGCGCACACCGCCGCCGATGGTGTTTTATCATCGGTGAAATCGGTTGGTTGGCCACCGCTTATGGCTGGGGCACAATTTGTATATGATATAATTTCGCCGCTATTGCTGCCGTTTCGGCAGGCGCATTTTCACACGATTTTAACCATTAGTTTTCTTTTTGTCGGTGCGCTGGTAATGAACCGAATTTATACCCGTTTCTGGTGCCGGGGAATCTGTCCGCTGGGTGCAATGCTTGGTATTTTTTCGCGCTTTGCAATATTTGGTCTGGAGAAAAACGAAGAAAGATGTGATGACTGTCAGCTTTGCCAAATGCACTGTCAGGGCGCCGATAATCCCAAAGTCGGGGAGAAGTGGCATCAGGCCGAATGTCATTTATGTCTGAATTGCCAATCGGCCTGTCCTCAAAGTTCGCTGAAATTTAAATTTTTCCCGAATCAGATCGAGACGAAAACAAATCCGGTCGGGACGCAGTCGGTTGATATTTCCCGACGGAAGGTTTTTCTTTCGGTCGGAAGTGGTCTGGCACTTTATCCGCTATTACGTTCCGGTGATGATTTTGAGGCCAATGCCAATCCGCTTTTGATTCGTCCACCCGGTTCGGTTGAAGAAAAAGATTTCCTGGCGCGATGTATCCGCTGTGGACAGTGTATGCGGGTCTGCCCGAACAATGCTCTGCATCCGACCTTTATGGAGTCGGGACTTGAGGGAATATGGTCACCGATGTTGATTCCCAAAATCGGTTATTGCGAACCGACCTGTACTTTGTGCGGGCAGGTTCGTCCAACCGGCGCGATTCTGGAGTTGACACAGAAGGTCAAAGTAGGTGATAAAGATACTCCGCCCAATCGCATTGGGACAGCCTTTTTTGATCGCGGACGTTGTTTGCCATGGGCAATGGCTAAACCGTGTATTGTTTGCGAGGAGTGGTGCCCGACCTCGCCCAAAGCGATTTATCTAAAAGAAGAAACGGTTCTCGATAGTTTGGGCAAAGAAGTGGTCGTCAAAAGACCGTATATTGATCCGGATCTATGTACCGGGTGCGGAGCCTGCGAGTATGCCTGCCCGGTTATGGATAGACGGGCGGTGTATGTAACCTCGGTCGGTGAATCAAGATCGAGTAAAAATCAAATTTTATTGCAAAGAAAAGGAATCAAGCAAAAAACCGCAGATAACAACTGAGGATTTATTATGAAAAAAATATTGATTTTAATTATGCTAATGATACCGGCTTTTACTTTTTTAATCGGGTGTGGTTCCGATAGTACAAAAGAAACATTGTCAAGCGCCCAGTATTTACCTGAAAAAACCACCCGTTCTGATCTGGTGCGGTTCACAGAGATAAGAACTTTCGTCGGTGAATCACTCTGGGAGTATATCAATGGCGGTGCCGAGGTGTACCATCTGTATAAATTTATTGACGTCACCACGGCCGATTATAAAAACGATCAGGTCGAACTGGTCGCCGATATTTATCATTTTGACGGTCCCGATAATGCCTTTGGGTTGTATTCGATGCTCTGTCCGGCCGATGCCGAAATTATTAAGCTGGGGGTGGAAGGTTTTATTTCTCCAGCCAGTGTTAATTTTGTCAAAGGCGAGTATTTAATTAGGTTGACCGGATTTGAGGATACCAATGAGTCAGACCTGGCGCTTATTAATCTGGCCGAAGAGCTGAATGAAAAAATACCAGGGACAACTGAGCGGCCAAAACAGTTCGACACTTTTCCAACTGAAAATAAGGTGGCAGGATTGGACAAGTATTATGCCGAGCAGTTTATGGGGCAAAAATTTCTCAATGAGGTTTTTTCTCGAAATATTTTGTTTGAAACCGATACCATCACGCTATTTATGTCATCTGATGTCAGCGGCGGAAAATTTTTATCATGGTTAAATTATGCTGAACAGATTGGAAAGAAAAAGGATCGACCACAGCAGATCCCTTATGATGATACTCTCTGTATGATAATGGGGGATAATTTCTATGGCGATATTATCGTTGGTTTAAAAAATGGCAAGTTGGCCGGGATGATTAATTATTCTGAGAGTTGTATGGATTATTTGACCAATTGGGTAAATTCTATTAAATAGTAGAGTGTACGAACGAAAGTGCAAAAATTAAAAGAAATATTTTTGATATTAATATGTATCGTGCTGTTATCGCTTTCTGTTAAATCAGGCAATTTTGCCGACAACTGGCCGGATGGAAAAACAGAGAAGCTACAGTATGAGGTCGTTACCTATGGTGAGACGAATAACAGGGGACAAAACAGTATTACCGTGACCCGTACCGGCGGCGAAAATGATATTATTATTATCACCCAGCTTCTTAATATTAATAATCAGGTAGTTACTATTAAGACCAATGAACAATATGATACTCGGACTTTGCGGTTGATTCGGTCCGATAATTATTTTTATTTTGCTTCTGAAGCAAAAGTTATTTACGGTGTCGATTCTTTGATTGTCACCGCTCAGCCAGACGGCGAAACTCTTGAAATTCTGGCCAGCGACACGCTGGCGGTTTCCTGCCGGATTCCATTTTACGAGGATTTGGTGACCGGGATGGGGGCGATGCTTCTGGGGCGAAGCTGCGTTTTTGATACCGGCTGGTCGCGGAGCTACCGTCAGGTGAATCTGATTAATCTGACCGGACAACCTTATGAGATACAAAATGTGAAAGACTCGGTTATCGGTGAAGAAACAATTGCATTAGCTTTCGGAAGTTTCGACTGTTACAAAGTGATGAAGATAATGCCGAATATTCTTGGTTTTTCATATTATGACAAAGAGGAAGATCATCTTCCGATTATGATCGAGGCGTTTGACCGCACCGGCACTGTCAGGATTATGAGTATTTACCTGACCGGCC
>JAQBFG010000132.1:0-6783 GCA_032123495.1 Candidatus Zixiibacteriota bacterium
GTCTTAAATCAAGTCTATTTATCAGTTAATATCTGTTAATTTTGGGACAAAAAGTATAGCATTTGGAACATTTTTAAAACAGCCCCGTATAATATTATAGAAACAAAAAAGAGAGCCCAAATATAAATAGTCGTCGTAGCAGATAGAGCAGACCAACTCCCAACCTATTTATCAGCAAACAGGCCGGTTACATGGAATGTAGCCGGCCTATTGTTTTTCCAAAATTATATTAAAAAATCAGTCCTGGGATTCTTCGATCAGGGTCCGATATAGGGATATATTTTTATCAACAAATTCCTGTGATTCTGATTCCGCAAATATGTTAAAAGCGGCGGCGAGATTGTCTGGGGCAATAAGGACAGAGCTGCCTTCTTCCATTACCCTGACACCGTCAATTAACTGGCGATTTTTATTATCGGTATAACTGATAAGTTTCCGCATCACCTGACCTTTTTTAGCCCAGGGACAGGGGACACTTATATCGGCGCGAATATATTTTTCAAATTCGCCGCGAATTTGCGCCAGACCAATCTTTTGCTTGGTAAGCATCTCCAGAATATAAATAGCGGCCAGAACAGCATCGGTGCCAAGCTGAAAGGTCGGGAAAATAAATCCGCCGCGGGTTCCACCGACATAATCTATCCCGCCCCGTTTGAAAGCTTCCATCATCGCCAGATGACTGTTACGGACCCGCAAAACTTCAACACCGTATCGGGAGGCAATTTCTTCAATACCCATTGTGGCCCCAACGGGGACGGCGATACGGTTGGCCGGATGGGTTCTAAGGAAGAGGTCGGTCATAATCATCAGCAAAAGTTGATTGTCGATCAGCTTGCCGTATTCATCAACCACGGTCAATTTTTCAGCAGCCGAATTGATAATAAAACCGATATTGGCACCGAGTGTTTTGACAATTGCCGATAACTGATTTACTGATCGCTGCATCTCATCGGGATGACGGGAGAATTTTCTGGGATCAAGGTGCGCATTCAGGGCGACAACATCAATTCCAAGCTGGGAAAAAATTGTCGGGAAAACCTGGCAGGCGCCGCCATTGGAATAATCTATAACTACCTTAAATCCGGATTTACGAATCAAATCGACACTGACCGCTGACATAAAATCAGACCGGTAGTTTTCAAGGATCCCCTGTGGCATTTCAAGATGGCCGATTTCATCAATATTTGCCCGCCGGAAATCTTCGCCAAAAAAGAGCCGCTCCACTTTTTTCAATTTGGATGTCGGCATATCGATGCCATTACCGTCGAAAAATATTATATCAATCAGATGAAAATCATTCGGATTGTGCCGGAAATAGACACCGGCCGCATAATTACTATTATTAAGCGCATAACGAACCACCGGAATCGGCATTGTTTCGAGATCATCGCAATGAACCCCAGCAGCAAGTAATCCGCTTATAAGACTTCGCTTAAGCAGACGCGAAGTGTCGGAGGCATCACGACTGGTGACAACCGTTTTGCCCGGTCCGATAAAGGCACCAAAAGCGGCTCCCAGTTTGACACACATTTCAGGAGTAAGCTCAGTCAGGGCAAGGCCGGTCACTTTTGAATCGGTCATTAACTCCCGATTCCATTTTTCACCCCAGACCAGAGAGGTCGAAAGAATCGCTCCGTCATCGACAGACTTACCTGCCCATATCTTACAATTGGCCTTTACCGTTGCGCCTGTTCCGATCGTACAGTCATCAGAGACAATGACATGATCCATTAAAACAACATTATCGCCGATTTGACTGCGAAAACCGATTACCGAACGATTCAACTTTGAGCCACCGCCAATAATAACATTGGGCCAGAGAACCGAATCGTTCAATTCTGATTGTTTTCCCACGATGCAATTGTTACCAATCACGGCATTGTTTAATTTGGTGCCATCTGCAACCGATGAATCATTACCAATAATAACAACACCTTCCATTTTCAAATCATCACCAAGTATAACCCGTTTGCCAAGATGAAGGGTTGCATCGCCCACTTTTTTCTGTTGTAAATCAAGCGACAAATTAATCTTGCCGCCGAGGAAATCACTATGAGCCAGAAAATATTCTTCGATATTCCCGACATCTTTCCAATATCCTTCACATATTTTACCATTAAGATTCATTTTGCGGGACAACATAAGCGGGAAAAGATTTTGAGAAAAATCAAAATTTGTTTTTGGTGGAATTAGACGGACAGCGTGCGGTTCCAGAATGTAAATACCGGTATTTATCGTGTCAGAAAACAGCTCGCCCCAGGACGGTTTTTCAAGAAAGCGGGTGATACGGCCTTCTTCATCGGTAATGACGATTCCATAAGCAAGCGGATTTTCTACGCGAGTTAATAAAATGGTCGCGTCAGATTTTTTATTGTAATGCCATTCCATTGCTGCGGTCAGATCAAAATCAGTCAGGACATCACCGGAGATTACCAGCGTTGTTTCGTTAGTAAATTCTTCGGCAAATCTTACCGCCCCGGCAGTACCATAATCTTCGGCTGGTTGCAGGTAGTCCATCTTGACGCCAAATTTACGGCCGTCCTTGAAATGATTTTTGATATCATCGGCCTGAAAAAACAGAAGCGAGACAAGTTCGTCAAAACCATGTTTTTTCAAAAGATGAACAACATGTTCCATCATCGGAATACTACCGATCGGTACCATCGGTTTGGGTATATTTATTGTCAACGGTCGAAGACGGGTTCCGAAGCCGCCTGCCATTATAATCGCTTTCATTTTTTTATCTCCAAAAAATCTTATTCGGAAGTTTTGAACCAATTCAATATATCAAAAAAATCGGTATATTCACAAGCTTTTATATTTTTTGAGTGACAATATTCCAAAAGATCGCCTCTGGCAAATATTATGTCGGCAGAATCGAGTGCGCAGATATCTGAAAGGCCATCACCGATAAAGATAATCTCCCGGTTATCCTTGTTCTCGCCGATAATTTCTTTTATACGGGCACCTTTGCAGCATCCGCAGCGAGTACAGTCGCCATTGTCATAAGGAAATTCAATTATATAACGGTTATTCTCAATTGTTGCTTTGTTCGTATAATATTTGATTTCCTCAAGCCGATATTTTTTTAGAATATATCTAATGTAGATATCACTGCCGTCGGAAAGAATATAAAATGGTATATCAGACATTTTGGCAAAGGCATAAAGCTCGCTGGCGCCATTCCGCAGTTTAAACTGTTCAAGAAATTGATAAATTTCATCCTCGCTGACATGCAAAAGCGCCGCTTCACGAGTCAAAGATTCCCGGGTCGAAATAAGACCCTGTCCCCACATTTTTACATATTTTAAGTTTTCTCCGCCAGAGAAGTGGGTGTAGATCCGATGACCAACATCCTTTTCGGAGAAAGTGCCGTCAAAATCGGAAAAGATAATTCTACTTTTCATTTTACTAATTATTCGGGACTGTTGTTTTTTATCATCGCCTCGGCAAACTTAATATCGAGTCGGTAAGGCAAAACTGCATCACGATATGCTATTGTTGTGCCAAATTCCGATTCCAGCGCGGTCTGATAAAGTCGCCGTTTGATGTAATCTTTATAAACTTCAGACTGATTTTTATCATCTTTTTGAGCCAATTTGCAGACACGGTCGATAGCATCGATATAGACTTTATCATATTCGCTCAATATAATAAGCTGTTTGGTAAGATTGGCAATTCCGGCGATAGTTGAGATATAATTAAAATGATTTAATTCCAAATAGTCATAAAATTGATTCATCCAGATAGGATCATTTTCAGTGAATGGTGCATATTCGATGATTCTATCCTTATTGTCAATGGCGAATTCGCGCAGAAAAGAAGAGTTCTCGAGTTCGATTATAAACGGTTTTTGTTCTTCGAATGGAAAATAATAATCGGGTGGAATACCAGCTGCACTATCGATTACTTCTGCCTCAGGATCGTTCAAAAATACTTCACCCTCAAAGTAATACCTTGAAGTCGTTAGTCGGAGTCCGGAACCATCATCAAGACTGGCAAACTCCTGTACCAAACCTTTACCGTAAGTGGTGTCACCAACCAAAATCGCCCGGTTGGCATATTTCAGCGCACCGGCCAGAATCTCTGCGGCTGAAGCCGAATTTTGATCGACAATCAAAGCCAATGGTACATTACCGGTTATATCAGAACCAGTGGAATAATACTCTTCGTTGCGCCAGATCGATCGTCCCTTGACCCCGACAATAAGATGACCTTCTTCGAGAAAAATATCGGCGGTGCTGTAGGCCTCGCGAAGCAACCCACCCGGGTTGCCCCTGAGGTCAAGTATTATCTGCTCAACATCATTGGGATTATTCAGGTACAGCGAATCAAGAACGCCCCGAAGCTCGCGGGAAATCCCCATTTCAAAATCGTTGATTTTAATATAAAGCGAACCGTTTTTTGTTATACCGGCATACGGAATATGAATCAACGGCAGTAGCCTGCGAGTGAGATCAAATTTGAGCGTATCGGCCATTTGTTTCCGTGCTATGGTCAATTCCAATGCTGAGTTTTCGGGACCACGCAAAAGATAGGTCGACTGATAGGCAGATAAATTTGCCAGATCTGTACTATCGGCTCTGATAATAATATCACCGGTATGAATACCTGCCTGCCCCGCCGGGCCATCTTCACGGACCGACATAATCATCAAGCCATTGTCATGTCCAAAAACAGTGATTCCAATTCCTCCGTATGATCCGGTGAACTCCTCATGCACTCGATCTAATTCGCGCGGCTCTAAAATTCCTGAGTATCTGTCAAGTTCGTTAATGACCGCATTTTGGGCACTTTTTATCATCTTCCCGCTATTATATTTATCCGGGTGCATGATACTGATAAGTTCGAGGGTATTGGTTAATTGAAGTGGTAGATAGATATTTTTATCTGAGAGCAAAAATATCCCGGCACCGCTGGTTAGAAGGATCAGCGTTACAAACAGGCCAACTCCCCAGATCATAGAACGGCTTCCTTCGTGAGGAATATTTTGATTTAGCCTATTTTCAGTTTCCGGTTGAGACAATCTTTGACCTCATCAAATATTTTTTCTATCGGTTTATTTCCATTAAGCAGGACAACTCTTTTTTTATTTTGCCGGGAGATTTCAATGAAGCCATTTCTGACTCTGGCGAAAAACAGGTTTGATTCTGATTCCAAACGATCGGGCACTTTGTTTATTTTTTTCATTCGTTTCAATGAGGTCGGATAGTCAATATCGACTATAAAGGTGAGATGCGGTTTATATATTCCGACAGCGAGATCATTCATTTTATTAATAATCTTTATATCAAGGCCACGTCCAAAACCCTGGTATGCTGTGGTTGAATCATAGAAACGGTCGCATAAGATAATTTTACCATGGTCAAGAGCCGGACCAATTATGTTTTCAACTAATTCGGCACGAGCAGCGACATAAAGCATCAACTCCGAAATCGGATTTATCTTTATATCTTTGTTCAGCAGTATCTTACGGATCTTTTCCGAGAGAATAGTAGATCCCGGTTCTCGAAGAATTTCCGGTTTAAACCCCAGTTTTTTCAAATAGCTACTGGTTAGTTTCAACTGGGTTGATTTTCCAGAACCGTCGATTCCCTCAAATGTTATAAACAGACCTTTATGCTTCATAATAAAAACGGGCAAATATTCATTTGCCCGCAATGTAGATATTTTGAAACGGTTTGAAAACTACTTTTTCAAAGCAGTTTTGCGGCTGACTTTAGAATCGGTTGTTTTAACTTTGTTTGTCCTTCGAGCCACAGTCATCGTTTTTGATGATCCCTTTGATTTTAGAGTAATTTTCCGTTTCGTTTTTTTCTGTTCTTTCGGTTTTTCCCATCCGTATTTCAAAATAAATTCTTCGGTTTTCTGACGCGCCTCATCATCGGTATACTGAACCGGAGGTGATTTCTTGAAATATGACGACGGGCCATCAAGGGCGCCTGAAAGACCATGATCGAGCGCAAGTTTGCAGCAGCGGACCGAATCGATAACAACCCCGGCCGAGTTTGGAGAATCCCAAACCTCAAGTTTTATTTCCATATTGAGTGGGACATTGCCAAAAGTTGTTCCCTCCATCCGAATGTAGGCCCACTTGCGATCAGTTAGCCATTCAACATAATCAGATGGCCCGATATGGATATTTTCTTTTCCGATATCATAATCAAGCTGACTGGTGACGGCGTTGGTCTTCGATATTTTTTTCGATTCCAAACGGGATCGTTCCAGCATATTTAGAAAATCGGTGTTACCGCCAACATTAAGCTGGCTGGTATGATTCAGTCTAACGCCCCGGTCGCGAAAAAGACGAGTCAAAACACGGTGCGTAATAGTCGCTCCGACTTGTGATTTGATGTCGTCCCCGATAACCGGCAGCCCTTTTTCTTCGAAGCGACTCTGCCAGTAAGGCTCGCGGGCAATAAAAACCGGAATACAATTGACAAAACCACATCCGGCCTCAAGGATCTGTTCGACATACCATTTGGTTGCCGCCTCCGAACCGACCGGAAGGTAATTTACGACCACATCGGTTTTGGTTTCTTTGAGAAGTTTGACAATATCAATCGTGTCGCCCGGTGCTTTTTCTATGATCTTCGATAAATATTGACCCAAACCATCATGGGTCATCCCTCGTTGCACCTTGATACCGGTTTTAGGTACCTTGCAAAACTTAAAGGTGTTGTTTGGTTTTTTGAAAATAGCATCGGCTAAATCCTGGCCGACCTTGTTTTTATCAATATCAATTGCAGCAGAAAACTCTATATCGCTGATATGATAACCACC
>JAQBFG010000133.1:0-7167 GCA_032123495.1 Candidatus Zixiibacteriota bacterium
CATTAGAAGCGGACAGGAATTTGTGTATCGCAATAAAGGCGATCGCTCTCTGACCGCATTGGCCAGAAAGATATTGGAGTTGGCCATTGAGCAGGCACGAGATAATAGAGCCACGGCAGGGGCAAAATAAGTAGTAAAAATGCAAAGAGTAGCCGGGAAAAAGAAAAACAGCGACTACCCATTTGATATCTGGGAAAAGCTCGAAATAGTTGTCGAAGAGAATGGTGAAAGTGGGGTCTATATCGCCCGTATTAATGACTTTGACGCTAATGGAGTCGTGATTACCCAACCGGAGTGGATCAAGGGTGGTAAATTATTAGTATCAAATACCAAAATATTTGTCCGGTTTGTCAAATCAGATGCGATGTACCAATTTCCGGCCCACACCAGACCGCTTAAAGGCAAGATGGGTGACATGCTTCAGTTGTATGGTATCGGAAGCATCAGAAGATTGCAGCGTCGGGAGTTTGTTCGAATAGATTATTTATCGAAGATGACCTTTACAGTTCTTAAGAATTTGAATGATGCGAATCAGGAATACAAATGGCTCCCATCGCAAACCAAAAATATTTCGGCCGGTGGAATTATGATGCAAGCCGACAATCAAATTGAAGCGGGCAATCTGCTGTTGCTTAAGATCAATAATTATGCAGAAATGGGCATTCCGCGATTTGTTGTTGCCATATGTCGTCGAATTATTTCTGAAGGAGAAGCCTTATTTGCCGGAGTTGAGTTTGTCACTGCCGAAAACCTACACAAATATTTTAAGCCGGAGGAATTGGCAAAACTCCCGGTTCAGGTAAAAAATTTCGATATTCAAAATCAAAACAAGCTGGTTCGTTTTGTATTTGAAGAACAGATCGAGGAAAGAAAAAAGGGACTTTTATAATGTCTTCAAATACAGCTTTGATAAAAAGCGCGAGTATTGATTATTCAATCCTGGTTGGCAAGAAAATAACAATTATTACCGAGCAGTTTCCCGGTCAGGTACTATCCTCAAAAATAATGTCGAACAGCAACAACAATCTGGTTCTGGATAAAAGCGGTTCGGAAGGCAAAATCAATCAACTTATTCCAAAACAAAATGTCGAAGTACAATTTATGTATAAGGGCCAGAAAATAGCATTTACATCATCCATTGTTACCTCTGAGAGTGGACGAATACTGGTTCCAATGGTTGAGAGTATGAGCCCGACGGTTCGACGGAAGTTCATCAGATTTGAGATGGAGAAGGCTGTCAGGCTGACATATTTCGATGAGCGTAATATTAAGTCGGCCCGATTGAATAAACTGAAATGGTTCGAAACAACAATTTCAAATATAGGTGGGGGTGGCGCACTTGCATTTATGCCGAGTATGCTGGCCGATGATAATTTTATCCTGATGAATATGACCCTGGATGGATTGAAGTTTCCGCCATTGGTGCTGGGTCGAGTCTGTCATATCCACCGCAATGGTCAAAATAAAATTGTAGCCGGGGTTGAATTTATAACCAAAGAAAATGCCGCCGCAATGATTTCTTCGAGTATGATCAGGAATCTGCCGGAAGCGATATTTCAATTTGATAATAAAATGGCCAAAGAGTTGGTCGCATATCTTGAAAAGAATTATAGGAATAATGGTGAATAAAGGGAGTAAAAAATGAGTGATCCTCGATTAAAAATTATAACAGATATTGAAGCGGGCGAAAACGTCGTTTCGGTCAAAAAACCGTTTCAACTTTTTAATGATGAGCAACGACGATATATCCGTCTTGAGATATCCGAACCGATTGATCTTTCTATTCTCAAAGACGATGTTGAAGGTTATTGGCCGGAGGGTAATGGTCCCTCATACGAAGGATCGATCCTGAATATCTCGGCCGGTGGGGTGCTTGTGATATCAGGCAGTCCGGTTAAAGAAGGAATGCTGGTTCTTCTGAAAATTTCCCTGCAGGATATTGAAGTGATTGACAATATAATCGGTTTGGTGAAACGAGTTGATGATGGTGAAGAAGGGGAGCGGTTGATTGGAATTGAGTTTATTTCAAGAGAATATTTAAAAGATGTTTTCAGCTCCGCTGAAATTGAATTTCTCCCTGATGATGTCGCTTCATTTGATGAGTTGCTAAAAAAGACTCTGAACAAATATGTCTATTACAAAAGAGTCTCAGAAGAGAGCAAATAATATGAATTTTAGAAAAATATCGGGATTGGTCTTCTTGCTTGGTTGCCTATTATTTAACCATGCGGTGTCTCAAACCGGAATTATCGTAAATTTAAAAATTGCGGATAATCCCTGGGCCGATTCTCATCTAAAAGATAAGCTTGAATTGAAGCTTTCCACTATCAGTCAGGTATCAATTATCAGAGCTGATGCCAATAATCTCCCTAATGCCGGTCCAATGCAGACATCACATATAGATGATCTAATTGAACATGGACAGGCACATGGCGGCCGCTTTCTAATTGATGTTTTTATTGATCGAATCGATATTGAAAAACGGAAGGCTTCTATTTTGCCCGGTCTGATATCTCGTTATCAGGTTTATGGTACAGCGGTCGGTAAAATTCGCATCGTTGATATCAAAAAGACGCGCCTGGTCGAAATGATTGATCTTGATTGCAGTTTGAAAGCCAAAGACAGATGGCAGTTTGTTGACGATGATCCGCATGATGGCGATTTGAAAGTATCGGCTGATAAAAAGATAATTCTTTTTGACAGACTGGAAGAGGAAATTGCCGAAAAGATATTCAATGAGGTAACAAAACTCAGCAAGGGGAATCATTTTGGCGATTAATAATACAGACACCGATGCACCAGTCAGCCGATTTTGGAGTAAACTGAATTTGGTATCGGATGTAGTCTCCATAATGTCCGATCAACCGCCTGTTAAGGAAACATTATTAAAAGTAATGGAGCGGATTAAATCGGTAATCCCTTTTTCATCGGCGGTGCTTTACTTTTTTGATATTAATAAAGTTATATATAAGAAAGAAATTTCAATCGGACCGGAAATTGACCCGTCCGAATATTTGAAAACTAATCCAGCAGAAAGATTTTCGGCCTGGGCGGCCGGAGTACTCAAACCGGAGATTTTGTCAAATGAAGGTCCCGGCAACCGTCTGGCCGGCAGCGGAATTGGATCAATGATAATGGTGCCGCTTAGAGTGGAAGGCAGACCTATTGGTTTAATATGTTTGACGCATACTGAGATTGATTACTTCAGAGAGGATGATGTAAAATTATTTCTATTGTTAGCCCATCAGATTGCAGTTTCAAGGGAACGGTCAGTATATCAGCGGGAGCTTGAAGAACGAAATCAGGAACTCGAAAAGGCGCAGAGGTTGCTGGAGTTGGCTCAACAGAGATTGATAAATGATGAACGGTTGATGGCGGTCAGGGAATTATCAGTTTCGATTAATCATGAAATCAATAATCCTCTTTCCGTTATTGTTGGGAATATTCAGTGTCTTCTTTTTATCGAGAAAAATCTCAATGAAAAAGTTGTGGAACGACTTAAAAGAGTTGAATCCGAGGCAATGAAAATTGCTGATATAAATCATCGCCTTCTGGAGATCGATGAGCTTGTGTCAGAAACGTATATAAATGATGGTCAAAAAATTAAAATGATAAATATTGAAAAATCATCATCCGGTGTAAAAAATGTCTAATTTATATGCTCCTGTTTCATCATTAGATAGACTAAATCTTGAAAACGGACCGCTTCATGATTCATCTTTTGGATTTTTTGTGACCGATGAATCGGGTCTCATTCGATATTTGAATGAAGAAGCGGCCAGAATACTTGGATTCAAAAATGTCAATGAAGCAATGGAATATTCCCTGCATGATTTTGAAATGAATACTAATTGCGGTTTGTCCGATGTTTTTGAAAATATTTTGGCCGGAGAAAATTTTAAAAAGACTGAACATCGCTGTACCAATAGACTTGGACATTATGCGGTTCTAAATATTGCGCTGGGACCATTTCGGGAAGACGGAGGAGGGATCTCCGGTGTTATGGGTACTATTTGGGATGTTACCGAATCGTATCAGAGGAAGGTAAAGCTTGAAGAGGCCGATTATGTTATGTCGGTGATTTCGCAGGTATCTGAAGCATTGGCATCGGCGGCCGAACTTAATGATGTTCTCAGAATAATTCTAACCGGCGTAACTGCCAACCAGGGATTAGGTTTTAACAGGGCGTTTCTGCTGTTGATAAATGAAGAGAAAAATATACTAGAGGGTAAAATTGCCATTGGCCCCAATAGTTCCGAGGAGGCCCACGAAATTTGGAGCAATCTTGCCGGACAGCATCGGACCCTGTTGGAATTGCTTGATGATTACAAGGAGACTGAAAAGAATTTTGGATTTTCTGCATCATCGGGTATTAAGGATTGGGAAATAGATCTGAATAAGCCAAATTTCTTTGCAGAAGTGCTGGAGTCTGGCTCAGGTATAATTGTCAATGAAAGCGTTGAAACTGCATCGGAATCATCAAATATCTTTGATTACTTGCAAACCGAAAGTATGGCAATTGTGCCGATTATCAGTAAGGGTCGAAAACTTGGTATCATTGCCGCCGACAATAAAATTACCGGCAAAAAAATAACCAAAACTCGGTTAGATCTGTTGCAGATATTTGCCAATAATTCTGCCGTTGCCATCGAACATTCAAGACTTTATGACAAGGTATTGGAACGAGCCAAAGAACTGGAAGAGATTAATTGTCAATTAGCCAGTACTCAGGAACAGATTATCAGAGCCGAAAAAATGTCGGTAATAGGCGAGTTAACATCATCAATTGCCCATGAACTCAGGAATCCACTTATGGTTATTGGTGGTTTTGCTAATCTTATGATTTCATCAGGGGACGCTGGCGATAATGCTGAATATCTCAATATTATTTTATCAGAAACTCAGCGATCCGAATCTGTTTTGCATCAAGTACTAGATTTCTCTCGTGCCAGCAGAACATCCAGCCGCGAAATTAAATTTAATGCCCTTGTCAAAGAAGCTTATGATTATTTCCAGACCAAAACAAAGTTCAGACAAAAAGGTATTTATCTTAATTTAAGCGAAGAGTCGTTCAAAGTCTGGGGCAATCCCGATCAGTTGCTGCACGTTTTGCTTCAGTTTATTCATCTTACTGCCGAGGGGACGACCGATGAGTGTCAAGCGAAAATAACTACTCATGGTGCATGCAATAAGGCAGAATGCAAAAAGGTAAGGTTGACAATCGAATTTACCGGTTCTCGGCAGGCAAGAGACAATGCAAAAAAAATATATGATAAGATATTTGGAAGTTCAGATGGTACTCCAAGGATGTCGTTAATTGTCGCGGGAGAAACAATCAAATATCATGGCGGAAATTACGGTGTCGAGAATCTGACCAATAAAGGTCCGATTTTATTTATTGAACTACCGGCGATGAGGGTTCCAGAAAATGATTAGAGTTCTTGTCATTGATGATGAGGCCCACGTCAGAAGGCTGTATGACGATCTTCTAACTCGCGAAGGTTTCGAGGTGATCTCAATGGCCTGCCCCCAAAAGGCCCTGGATATTATACGGACCCAAACGCCCGATATAATTGTTCTTGATATTGAATTGGAAGGGGATAGCGGGCTAAAAATGATTGAAAAATATAAAGCCGAAAGTCCCGATCTGCCCATTATTTTGAATTCGGCTTATTCAACCTATATGTCTGATTTTAAAACATGGATGGCCGAGGCGTATATTGTAAAATCTTCAGACATTCAACCACTAGTTGATAAAATCAAAGAATTAACCGGCCAAAAAAGAAAATATGAACAAAACAGAAAATAATGTAGACGAGAAATGGGTTGACAATGTCAATTCTATGGCTGAGCAGGTAAGGATTCTGGCCCTGAATTTGGCCATAAATCTCGCGCGGGAAAAGCCGAATATTAAAGAACTGACTTTTCTTGAACCTGATTTCACTAAATTGATTTACGGATCGGTTGACGTGATAAAGGAAATATCAGTGATATTAAAGGCGTTCCAGAATAAGGAAAAAATGATTTATGCCCCTCCGATGTCGAGTGGAAAGCTTGATCATATCGAATCTTCTCTAAATGAGATATTAAATCTAAGCCGCAATGTTTTGGAAGTAATAACTCGTATTAAGGAAGAGGGGCGTAAAGTCGATAAAAATAGTAACCCGGAAACGGATCAAACAATTTAGGAAAATTGGATTAGCAATGGACGTCAAAAAAGTAGAAAAAATGGTGGCCGAGCGTGGAAAAGCTTTTAAGGTTCTAATTGTTGACGACGAACCGAGAATCAGGGAAATATTCCGCGATTTTTGCGAACTCACCAATTCGGTTGAAGTTGACATGGCAGAAAATGGTGCTGATGCGGTCAATAAAGTTGAAAATGGAAATTATGATTTAGTAACAATGGATCTGATTATGCCGGAAATGGCTGGAGTTGAAGCTGTTTCAAAAATTAAGAATATTAAACCGCATTTGCCGGTGATTGTGATTACCGGGAATGCCACCGAACGGCTGGTGAATCAGGCCGGAGTAAAAGGAGCCTCGTCAATATTGTATAAACCGGTTTTACTGGATAATTTTATTGACGAAGTGATTTCTACCCTGGAACGAAGCCCGGCAAAATAGATTGGTGCCATTATGGAAGATACAATAAATATATTGGTTGTTGATGATGAACCATCGGTTCGGGAATTTTTTGAGCGTCTGCTTAAAATGAAAGGTTTTGGAACAAGCACAGTCAGCAGCGGGAAAGAGGCGCTTGAATTTGTTGCCAACAATAACGTGCATGTTATTATTATCGACATTTTTATGCCTGAGATGGATGGCTTTCAGTTGCTTGATGAAATAAAAAAGAAGTATCCCAAAATTGCAGCAATAATGATGACCGGCATGGGTGATTCCAAGATGATTAGACAAGCGACCCTTCATGGCGCCGATGAATATATAACTAAGCCGTTTAGAAGAGAAGAACTGTCAATGGTTATTGAGCGGGCTATCTGGAAAATAATGCCGATAGAGCCGCTTAGCAGATAATTTGGTTCCGTTCTAACTGCAAATATTATCGATTTATTAATAAACTTTCTACTTGAAATCTCAACTTTATTAGATATATTGTTCCAATCACTACTTAGGGGAGAGGTGGCCGAGCGGCTGAAGGCAGCTGCCTGC
>JAQBFG010000134.1:0-9277 GCA_032123495.1 Candidatus Zixiibacteriota bacterium
GATGTTTCTCCGCGCAAAAATATACTGGCCGATATAACCGATTCAATTGCCGATAGCGATACCAATGTCCGCGGGGCCAATATTGATTTGTCAGAAACAAGTACCGTTGGTTATATTATTGTCGAGGTAAACAGTCTCAATCAATTGGAGCGGGTCTTACGTAAAATAAAAAAGGTTAAGGGAGTAAACTCGGTTAAACGAGCTTATGGAACTGGCTTAAATTTGGATTAGCAAAATAATAAAAGGATAAATTATGAAAAGTACATACGGACGAGATACCATTTTAATTGTTGCGGTAATAGTAGTTTTTGCCGCCGGATATTTTATTTTCCAGGAAAAACCGGTAGAGGAAAAAAGCACCGGCTTTAAACACCCCGACATTCCCGGAATGACAATGGGAGACAGTCCTGAGATGGATAAGTTTATAGCCGATCTTCCGCAGAATTACAGTGAACTCATTGGGTTGGGTAATAACTATATGGATCAGGGGATTTATGCGCTGGCGATTGAATGTTATCAGAGAGCGCTAGCAATTGATTCCACCGATCCCAATGTCCTGATTGATTTGGGCGCCTGTTTTCATGCTGTCGGTGCAGGTGAGAAAGCGATTGGACTCTTTGAAAAAGCTCTTGTGATAAATCCAAATCATGTTATCGGGCATTTCAATTCCGGTATTGTCTACCGCGAGCTTGGCAATAATGAGATGGCGAAAAGACATTGGGAAAAAGTTGTCGCACTTGCCCCGGGAACACCAATGGCAGACACATCTTTGGGTTTTATTAATCATTTGGGACACGATCATTAATTTGACGTATTCCCTGCGGATTCAGTATTTGGCTCTATTTGGTTGGTTTTCAATATAAAAAATATTAGCTTTTTTGTATGCTGACCAATGGAGTGATTAAATCGGGGATAGAAGCTCTTCTGGAGTTTGTGTATCCGTCAAATTGCCTCAATTGCAATGAATATATAGAGCAATCGGGTGAGTTGATCTGCCCAAAATGCTGGGCTAAGATCGAGACATTTGATTCTATTTATTGTGCCAAATGCACCAATAATATCCCAACCGGGCTGAATTGTTCGGTATGCGGAACAAAAGATTCCATTCCGTTTGTCACTCTTGGTCATTTTGGTAATCCTCTGGGCGAGATAATAAGAAAATTTAAACATCACAGCTTTACTAAACTTGGACCGGAGCTGGTAGATCGTTTACTGGAAAAACATAACAAATTAGTCAATAAAATAAAGGCCGATTTGATCGTACCGATTCCTCTGCATAGCTACCGCTTAAAATCGCGCCGGTTTAATCAGGCAGAAATTCTGGCCGATAGCCTTAGTGAGCGAATCGGTATACCGGTAAATAGTAAATCACTGATAAAAATACGAAACACTAAAGACCAAAAATTACTGAATCATAACGAACGTATAAAGAATTTAAAAGATGCCTATAAGGTTTTTGGTGAAGATCTGCGGGACAAGAAAATTATCCTTGTTGACGATGTTATTACCACTGGCGCCACCATTAATGAAGCGAGAAAAGAAATTACTAAGGCTGGGGGTAAAGTAGTTCTGGCAATTACAATAGCCACAGCCGGATTTATTTATTAAGATGAATGACGATACAAGCAAAAATCAGCCGGTCCAAAACTACCTGCAGTATCTTGAACTTGAATGCGGATTATCGGCCAATAGCCTGGCTGCATACAAACGGGATATAGTCGAATTTATTCGTCTATTTAAAATCCAGTCTGACTATGAAATTTCTTCAAGAATAATTAATGAATATCTGACCAAATTGCATAATCTGAATCGTAAACCGGGAACGATTGCACGTAAAATCTCTTCGCTCCGCAATTTTTATAAATACTTGTCCGAAAATAATCTGGTAAAAAATAATCGGTTTGAAAATGCCCGGGTCCCCAAAATTATGCGTTATCATCCTGATTATCTTTCAATCGATGAAGTGACTTCAATTCTCAATCAGCCGAAACCGGAAGAGAGAAACGGTATCCGGGATCAGGCAATTCTGGAGCTTATTTATGGCACCGGTATGAGAATCTCAGAACTTCTCAATCTGAAAATATCCTCTATTTACGACGAAATCGGCTTTATTAAAATAGTCGGCAAAGGAAACCGTGAACGGCTGGTGCCTTACGGCAGTTATGCTTCCAAAGCTGTTGAGCGGTATCTTGTTGAAGAAAGAGAGAAAATGCGCCCCGAAAAAGATGGCGATATTCTCTTCCTGTCGAACCGAAATAAGAAATTTTCTCGGGTTGGTCTCTGGAAATTGATTAAAAAATATGCCAGAAAAGCCGTTATAAGTAAAGAGGTGACGCCGCATACGTTCAGGCATAGTTTTGCCACTCATTTAATTGAAGGAGGCGCAGATTTGAGGACGGTTCAGGAAATGTTGGGACATGTCAGTATTTCAACCACCCAGATTTATACCCAGATTGACCGGGAGTATCTGCTTTCGGTGCATCGTGAATTTCATCCGCGGGAAAGAACAAACAATAAGGTTGGGAATTAAAATGTTTCATTGTGCCTGCCGACAGGAGGGAATGGAAGTCGCCTATCATCTACTGAAATCTTTTTCAGAGGATAAGGTCTCTCTTCATTATTTCAGGACGATTGATGAACTATTAGTTTTATCGCAGCGATATCATCTTGATCTGGTTCTTATTGCAGGCAAAGATCCGTTTGGAACCGAGCTGGAAATGGTTAATCTGATAAAGAGCCATATTTTTCTCGCAGTGATTCCAACAATTCTGTTTCATCCGGAACCTTCGGAAAAAGCGATAATCTCAGGTTATGAAAACGGCGCCGAATTTTTTCTTGCCGGAGAGTGGAAAGAAAAACTGTTTGAGGTACAACTAAGGCGAGCCGCCGAACGGAACCGTCGTGATGTATCATTTAATCCTTCGACCTGGCTTCCCGGGCCAGGTGTTATTGAAAGTGAAATTCAACGTCTGATAAATCTTGGTGTCGATTTCTCTGTCTGCTATGCCGACATCGATGATTTCAAACCATACAATGACTACTATGGGTATTACTATGGTGATCGGGCGATCAAGCTGACGGCGCGGATTATTCGCGATGGAGTTTTTGATCTCTGCCGTGAGGGATTTGTCGGACATATCGGTGGCGATGATTATCTGTTTATCTTACCGCCGGAAATGGTCAAACCGGTTTGTGAAAACATTATTAAAGTATTCGATACTTTAATGCCTTACCGCTATACGGAGGAAGATAGAAAACGGGGCACCATTACGACCAAAAATCGTAAAGGTGAAATTGAAACCTTTACGCTCCTCTCGCTTTCTATCGCCGTTATCAATTGTCTTCCGGGAGAATTTCAGCATCTCGGCGAGCTGTCAAATATGCTGGCCGATCTGAAAAAATACTCAAAATCGCTAGAGGGTTCAAATTACGTAATTGAACGCCGTCAGAAGTACTAAAGATAATAAATCAATTTATAAGTTGTATTAACATCTCTCGCGCAGGTTGGTAGCCGGGATTTATTTTAAGTAATTTGTTCAGGTATGTTCGCGATGAATCAACCGGCATATTATATCTGCGAAATGTTATCGCCAGATTCATGTACGCCTGCGCAAAGGTCGAATCGATTCCAATCGCATTTTTATACAATTCAACCGCTTGTTGCGGTTGTTGATTACCAAAATAATTATTACCCCAGTTGACATAATCAGACGCCGATATCTCACCCAGTTTGGCGCCGGATGCAAACATCTCTTCGGCTTTGGCAAAAGCCTTCTGTCGGCTGTATATCGAACCGAGCCTAAAATAAGCGATACTTTCATCCGGTGATGTCTCTTTCGCCTGCAAAAAAGTAAACTCCGCCTTTAGCAGATCGTTTTGGCTCAGATATAAATTACCGAGATTGATAAATGCGGTATATAAATCAGGGGAGATATTTACCGCTTTCTTGAAAAATTTCTCGGCTGATTCAAAATCACCTTTGGCCTGCAACACCAATCCGGCATTATTATAAGCATTGCTGAAATTTGGATCAGATTCAATTGCTTTTCGATAGTACAACAGAGCCGAATCCAATATATTTTGGCGATAATAAATATATCCCAGATTATTAAGGATAGTTGGTGAGTACGGATTACTTTTCAGAGCCTCAATATATTCTGACTTGGCCGACTGCAAATCGCCTTGTCTTTCGTATGTCAAAGCTTGATTAAAATGTATCTGAGATAAATTCTGGAACCCGATATCAAAATAGGTTCTGTTGGAGAATATCAAAAATAATACAAATATTGAAAGATATATTAGCAGCTTTTTCCAATCCTTGCTTTTCCAGAACATAAAAAATGCATAGGCTCCGGCTGCAGAAAAAAGCAGCATAAACGGTATCACCGGAAGTCTATGACGAGCCGTCACCAAAAACAAAATCACAGTCGGGATATACCCGACTATCATAATAAATAACAAAGCAAGTTCGCGACGGCGACTCCATTGTGAAATAACACCGATAACTGCGAGAGGGAAAATTAACCCAAACGGAAAATAAAGCGGCGCTTCCCAGATTAAAATTGAAAACAGTGATGAATAATTACGACTGAAATAAATATCGGCGTTATCAGAATTTTCAAACCCGACCAAAAAATAAACCAGCTTTTTAAATGTAATCGAAATAAATTTCCCCGGATTATCTATTATAAAACCGATCGCTTTGGTTGTCCAGAACGATGATTCCTCCGCCGCGGTTAATTTTGTTCCGGTTTCGTTTTCGGCCGCCTCTCTGGTTGCGACTGCAAACTGGCTCCACGATATCGATTCATCAAGCCGTACCTCAGGCATCAACATCGTCAGACCTTCGGTATCAGGATTGTTGCCGATATACAGATTAATTCCGCCCTGCGATGAAATTAATATTACTTCACCTGTCACAACATAGTTCCGAACCGTCACCGATAAAACCGGAATAAGTATTCCAAGCAAATAAACAAGCGGTATAATTAATTTTCTACTGCCGGCCAGTTTCCTGAAACCAAAATATATCCAGAGCAAAATCAATGGAGCTAATAATAATATATTTGGACGTGCGATCGCCGCCAGACCGAGACAGACTCCTGCTTGTACCCAGGCGCGAATATCGGTTTGGTCCTTGATTAAAATCAGATAGTAAAATGAGGCCAATAACAGAAAAATATAAAGAACCGGTATCAGAAACATCGTTTCGTAAAATATAATTGTACCATAAGCAGCATAGGCAAACCCGGCGATTATTCCGATATTTTTGGAAAAGAGTTTATGTCCAATCGCATAAACCAGTATCGCCGAGCATGAGCCAAGCAATGACTGCAGTAGTCTTGTCCAAAAAATAGAGCTTCCGGCGATCTTGTAAATAAAAGCCAGGAAATAAGGATAAAGTGGGCCCCGGAAATATGCTTCATCACCCCAGAAATTTCCGCTGAAAATATCTTTAGCCCAGTTTAAATGCCAGAGCTCATCAACCATCGGATATTCAAATGAAGGACTGCTCTGAAACTGGATAAGATAGATCAAGCGCAATAAAAAGGCCGCCAGAAATATGACCAGCGGCCATTTATTTTCAATAAGAAAACCTTTCATTAGTCAACCTGACTGTTATCGCCTCCATAAGCTTTGGCCACAAAATAAAACATAATCCCAAGACCAACAAAAGCGATCAATGAAAGATACGGTCCAAACCCACCGCTTAAGGTTGACATCATCCCTTCATGACTATCAAAGAACTCGCGATAATTGAGTGAGCCGACAATCAGTCCTGCTGTCCCGACACCAATCAAGGCATCACCGGCAACCAAACCGGACCCAAACAGAATACCCATCTGGTACCGCGAATGTGAAATAACTTTTTTGCGAGTTGATTTTTTAATCAGATAGGCAAGAATGCCGCCCGCCATTAATGGCGTTGACAATGAAAGTGGTAAGTACAATCCAATTGCAAACGGCAGCGATTGTATTCCCAATAATTCCACCGCCAGCGCGATCATCCCGCCGACAAGAATCGGCGCCCAGGGGATATTGGCATTCATCACACCCTGCACAACAGTTGCCATCACATTAGCCTGTGGCGCCAGAAGCGGGTGAGGTGTTGCTTCGGTTTGCACAAAGCCAAAAGCATCGGATAAAAGATAAACGGTAAAACCCATCGCCAGAGCAGGGAAGAGCAGACCGATAAATTCGGTCAACTGCTGCTTTTTGGGAGTGGCTCCAAGCAGATACCCGGTTTTTAAATCCTGTGCGATATCACCCGACATACAAACTGCAATACAGACAACCGTTCCAACCGACATCGCCGTAACCATACCTTTAACACCGCTGACTCCAAAAGCAAGAAGTATCAAACAGGTAACCAGCAAAGTCGCGATTGTCATCCCGGAAACCGGCGACGATGATGATCCGACAATTCCGACAATCCGTGCTGCAACCACCACAAAAAAGAATCCGAAAATAACCGCAAGCATCGCACCGAGAAAATGCAAATCGGTTCCCGGCATCGCCCAGATGGCGATAACAATCAGGAAAACGCCGATTAAAACGGTCGACATCGGCAGATCGCGATCGGTTCTTGGTTTGTCGGCGTCGTTAACTTTTTTGCCGAACAGCTCTTTGGCGCCTGACGCAAATGAATGGAAGATCACCGGCAGCGATCTTGCCAGAGAAACAAAACCACCGACCGCCACTGCTCCGACACCGAGATATTTAATATAAAAATTCCTTAATTGCGCCGGATCCATATCACTTAGTGGAATATCAATACTTGGTGCAAATATAAGCCCCGGTGCCTGATCACCCAAAAAGGCAAGCAGTGGTCCGATTCCAAGATAACCCAAAACCGCGCCGGATAACATCAGCGCTGAAATTCTTGGGCCGATAATATATCCGACTCCGAGCAGAATCGGCGTGGCGTCAATCCCGATTGTTCCGCCTTTTAAAATCTTTTTGAAATCATAACCGGGAGATTCTGACCATAAACGCGAGGTGTAAAAAAGTAATTTATAAACAACTCCAACCGCAATTCCCAAAAAGACGGTTTTTGCTTTTTTACCGCCTTCATCACCGGCAACAATGATCTCGGCACAAGCAGTTCCTTCCGGAAAAGCGAGTTTGCCATGTTCTCTTTCGACCAGATATTTCCGCAGCGGGATCATTAATAAAATTCCAAGCCCACCGCCAAGCATCGAGAGCCAGAAAATCTGCATTTTCGAGATCACATGATCATACCCCTGAGCCGCCAGTTCTGAATTTGCCGCCCAGATAAAAAATGCCGGGATAGTAAAGATAATACCGGCTGCAAGTGATTCACCGGCCGAACCGACTGTCTGGACAATGTTGTTTTCCAAAACGGTAACATTCCGTTTGAAAAAAGTGCGCAGGATCGCCATCGACATAACTGCTGCCGGAATCGAGGCCGAAACGGTCATACCGTATTTGAGACCGATATAGGCATTGGCGATTCCAAACACGACCGATAAAATCGAGCCAAGAATGATCGCCCTGACTGTTACTTCGGCGATTGTTTCACCGGCCGCAACATACGGCCTAAAAGCGTTATTATTATCTTCGGATTGAGCCACGTATCCTCCTGGTTAGTTAAGTCAGATTAAGGATAAAACTATTAGTCAGAGCTTCAAGTGTCAAGTTAAATATGGTCAACATTTGTGGCGTGAATGTTGGATATGAGGCATTTTTTATGTCATTGCGAGGAGTTTACCGTAGGTGAACGACGTGGCAATCTCAATTTAATACATTGCCAGGAACCGATTTCTGACCGATAAAAAAAACCCGTCATTCTGACGGAGCTTTCTTTAATTATTAATTATTTAATACTATATTATTTAATAATCATATTCATAGCAAAAAACCGGTGCCGGACCATCTTTGTATTTATATCTTATTATATAATCGGCATCGAGTATATTGATGTATCCATCGCAATTGGCATCGGCTATTGCCACATCCGGGACCGGTGCAGGGCCGCCCTCATATTTATACTTGATGATATAGATAACATCAAGAATATTAATGATGCCATCATTATTGGCATCACCACACAGAATATCTGCTCCCATAATCCATGCCGTATCAATGGCCCTAGCCATATCTGCAACGTCAAGATACCCATTTAAGTTTTTTCCGGCGCAACATTCTGAATAAAGCTTTAGCCCATTTGAGCTTACTTTAACAGGTAATATTTTACATTTGGGTGCAATTCCGCAAACTCCGGTATTTGGATCATTGGCTGAATCAGACGAAACTGTATGTCCTGCACCAACAATACCGGCTACTGCCTGCCCATGATAGCCATATCCTGGGCAGTTGCATGGGGCTGGTGTATTATCAATGCAGACAAAGTCATAGCCCTGTAATATTCTTGATGCAGGAATATCTTCATGTACAGCGACACCATCATCCAATACTGCAATTATTATGTCAGGACTTCCTGGTGTTATTTCAAATGCCTTAATTTCGGGATCAAAATATTCGGCCTCAAACACCCTGCGCATAGCCCATTGATAATTCCAATGATAATCGTAGATTGGATACCCGTCCATTTTATATTCCACAAGGAAATTTGGGTGGCAAAATTCTGTTTCGGGTAATTCATAATATAAATTAGCAATATCAAGAGTTGATATCACAGCATTATCAGTTAATCTCAGTAAAAACTCTTTGGGTTCGTAACTTATTTCATAAACGATTTCAACACCGTAATAATTGTTCAGACTGTCAATAAAATCATAAGATGTCTCTTCATAAAACTTACAACAGATAGTATTGCCGATGAGCAATTTTTCATCTTGTGCATATATATAATATGGGTTGACCATTTGAATCGATGGATCGTTATTTAATGTGTCAATAAATTCGCTAAAATTGTCTGAATTATTAACTGCGAACGTAGCGAAATTATTAATACTTGCAACGTCTTCAAAAACTGAGTCAATTCGATCATAAGTTTCGATAATACTTGCCATGTTATCAAATATTATACCTCCTTCTGCAAGTAAAATTGTGATTTTACTTGAATCAACCAATAATGGAATCTGTCTGTTGTCTGAGTAATAATATTGTGAATGGCTATTCATTATTGTAATACTGCTAATGAATAGAAATAATGTAAATATCTTAAATATTTTCATTTCGTTTTCTCCTATTTTTATCATTTGGTACATATTATTGAAGGATAATGCTGTCCTCCAAATTCGAAATTTTCAATGACAGAGAAATTGATGGCGTCTATCAACAAAAGGCTATA
>JAQBFG010000135.1:0-6194 GCA_032123495.1 Candidatus Zixiibacteriota bacterium
GACATAACAATATGTCATATGATATTCCGGAACATGCTCTTCCGGTGCCTGCGTGATGTAATTCTTCTCACAGGAAAGAAGAAAAGCAGCAAACAGTAATAGAATTACAGCCGTCAGCCAGATTGGCTTCGATTTTTTCATAAGACCTCCCCACACTTAATTTATTGGACTTATTTACCCCAACATCTACCAATATAACGTCTAATAGCCTATATTGTCAAAGAATATTTTGTATAATACGTTATATTTATGCGAGATACCTGTGGGCGGCAGATAGCCAGAAATACTTCGTCTGCCCCAGAGCAACTATCTCAAAACAAATTCACTACAATATCACCGTTGTTTTATGCGCTATATCTTAATTATGATGTCAAGAATACAAAAGCAGAAATTACAATTTGCGAGAGGGCCGATAGATAAAAAAACTTTTTCTGACGAAACGAAGCCATTTGCCCTAAAAACACAAAAACGGAAAAGCGAACCCATTTTGCTGTAACAAAATGAAAGGTATAACATTACAATGATTTTTTGTCTCCAAAAGGCCAATTTTGACCATTGATCTTGTAGTAAAATTGTTAAAAGATTCCGTTGGGAAGGGGTTCCTGACGGCACCGTTTGGGGCAGATGTGGACATCTGCCGCTCACATAATATTAATTATAAAATCAGCATGCAGTCGCCGTAGCTGTAGAAACGATAACCATCCTCGATTGCTGCATTGTAAGCATGGAGGATTTTTTTGCGTCCGGCAAATGACGAAGCCAAAATAATAAGCGATGATTTCGGCAGATGAAAATTAGTTATCAAATGGTCAACAACTTTAAATTTGTACCCCGGTTTGATATATAAATCAACCTTCTCTGCAAACGGCTGGATCTCGCCTTCTTTAAGTTTGGCCGATTCCAGAGTTCGGACAGAGGTGGTTCCAACAGCAAAGATCTTCCCACCCTCCTGCCTTACTTTATTGAGAGTATTGGCGGATGATTTGGTGATCTCGGCAAACTCCGCGTCGACCGTATGGTCCTCGACATTTTTGGTCTTGACCATTTTAAAGGTCCCATAGCCGACATGCAGCGTTACCGGTACAATATGAACGCCACTGCTTTTGATGCTGTCAAGAATCTTTCTGGTAAAATGCAGACCGGCAGTCGGCGCCGCCACCGATTTGGCTTTGCTCGGGTGAGCATATACAGTCTGGTACCGTTCCTCATCAGAGTCACGATCGGGTCGATGAATATAAATCGGCAGCGGAACATGACCAAATTTATCAATCAATCTTTCCGCTTTAGTTTTTCCACCGAGACGCATCAAAGATTTTCCATCGGGAAACTTTTTTACAACCTGGATAGCGTTGTCTTCATCAAGAAAGAGGTCCTCCCCTTCTTTGACACGACGGCTTGGGTGGGTTAAAACAACCCAGCAGTTTTGACCTTCATGCTTGATTTCTTCCAGAAGAAATACTTCCACTTTTCCGCCGGTTTTTCTTCGGGCGAAAAGACGCGCTTTCAATACTTTGGTATTATTAATAACGAGGGCGTCACCCGGTTTGAGAAATTTTACAATTTCGCGAAATCTCAAATGTTTTTCTTCTCCAGTGGAACGATCAAGCAAAAACAATTTGGCACCATCGCGCCGTCCGGGCGGGGCATCGGCAATCAGTTTCGGCGGCAGGTCGAAATTAAAAAGTTCTATATCCATTTAGCTCCACTCACCTTTGGCAATTTTTATGACCTTCCCGCCGACCCGGATATCGATTTTTCCATTGGACTCCGCGGCGCTTAAATAAAGTAATGACGGACGACCAATTTCGTAACCCTGCTCCACGCGTATATCTATTTTGTCGATATCAAAATACCTATTCTTTACCAGATATCCTGCCAGGGCACCGTTGGCGCTTCCGGTAGCAGGATCCTCAGGGACACCAAAGTAATTAGCAAACATCCGCACATTAAGTTGATTTTCTTTATGATAAGTTTCCGGTGCAAAAACCATTATCGCTTTCGAATCCAGATTTTTTATAAGATCATAATATTTTTTGGTGTCGATCTGACATCTTTTGACAGCATCGAGAGTTTTTAGCGGCACTACGATATCAGGCATGCCGGTCGAGGCCTCCTCAATCGGGAAGGAATCATCAATATCACTTGGATCAATATTAAGCACCTGACAAAGCTCTTCCTTTTTGAAAACTTTGCCAAAGGTAGGTTCTATCTGCTGCATCGTTAATATATCAGGTTTATTGTCTACATAATTGAAAGTAACCAGTATTTTGCCAATTTTCAATTCGAGCGTAAGCATTGGAATCTGTTTAGTTATTAATTCCTGCTGAATAATAAATGCGGTTCCCAACGTCGGATGTCCCGCAAACGGTAATTCTTCAGCTGGCGTAAATATCCGAACAGGCGCGGACTCTCCATCTATCGAGTCTGACATAATAAATGTTGTCTCTGAAAAATTAATCTCTTTTGCAATCTGCTGCATCTCTGTATCAGAATAAAGTGATCCGCTTAAAAAGACCGCCAGCTGGTTTCCGGCGTATTTTTCCTCGGCAAAGACATCAACGATATAATAAATTCTTTTTCCCATAATATGTCCAATCAACAAACAGCTATTCAATTACCAATTCAACAGCGCTTAAAATATGCAATTTCATTTAATGAAGCAACAGGAAGATGGCAAATATAAAAAAAACCGGCCTTAACCGGTCTTTTAATTACCATACAATTGCTGATTCATTAGGTAATACCGGCAATTTTCATAAAGGTATCGGCTTTAGTGTACTCTTCAATTAAATTCGCTTTCAGACTGTCAATGTCGCTGTCATCTATTCCAAAAAATGCCATAACTCCCTCAGCTGGCTCCATCTTACTACCCTGATTTTCGTCCATAGTACTGACATGAGCAACATGATCGGCCAGACATAATAAATAGGCAAAATCCTGACTGTCATTCGGTTCCTTTGGATTGTGATGATATCCGATAGCATCGGCCATCCTGATCGGAAGTTTCCATTGGGCGGTCAACTCTTTGCCGATTTGACAATGGCTAAAGCCGAGAATTGATTCTTCAACTTCGAATTCAGTTGAGTCAGGGTCACTCCGCATTTTGTCTTGAATAGATTTAAATTCATCCGGCATGAAGCAACAAACGACCATTTTCCCGATATCATGAAGAAGACCAACCGAAAAGGCTGGGTCGGGGTTAAATACTTTCCCACCCTGAAATCGCTGGGCAATTATTCTTGACGCAAAAGCGGTTGACAGCGAGTGTCTCCAGAACTCTTCATGAAAATCTTTATTACTCTGATCGGCCTTAAACATATTCAGAACTGAGGCCGACAGAACCAGATTTTTCACCGCCTCCAAACCAATAATCATAACCGCATGTTTAACTGAATCAACCTCGCGCTGCAATCCGTAAAAAACCGAGTTGGTCAGTTTCAACACTTTTACCGACATCGCCGGATCTTCGGATAAAATCTTGCCGACATCGCCGACAGACGTATCTGGCTCGTTTAATACTTTTTGTATCTGTTCAAAAACTATTGGCGGGGTCGGCAGATTTCTGATATTGCCTATAAGTTGTTTGACCCTGTTTTCCGGGGCAGCGGTTGTTGAAGTAGTCATCACTAAATTAAAACCTTTGTATGATTTTTAATATATGCTTTTATAAAACTCTCGCAAAATCTCTTTGTCGGCTGTTAATTTTTCGGCAATTTTCAACTTTGTTTGCGGTTTATCATAATACCTATTGCTCACTTTTAATCTGATAAGGTCCAGCTTTTTGTCAGCGATATTTTCAGTTTCGGCCAGGATTTTTGATTTATCTATATGATTTGCCTGAAGTTCTCTGGCTCGGCTTGAAATATTAAGCTGATCCTCCCTTGTTTTTGTTTGGTCCCTTTTTTCCAGCCCCTGATTTTTCCTATTTGCAGCTTCTTGCTTGTCTCCAATCAGCGGAGTGGTACTGTTGGCAGGTCCTATCTTCACAACTTATCTCCTCCACCTATATATCGGCATTTTGCCGAATTTTTCAATACCTTAAGCGCTTAGTTCTTGCCATCGATAAACATCGGAGTCGGCGGCGCTTCACGAATATATTGTAATATTTTATGACTGCTTTTTAGCTTGTTCAGTTCGGATTTCAACCGATCATGGCGATTCTTCAAATAACTTTCATTTTCATGAACCAATCCGATATTCTTTTTAACAAGAGTCGTAATGCTATTTACCAGCTTTCTGACTTCAGGCGCCGAGGAAGCGATACGGAACATCTTGGCATTATTTTCTTTTAAATCGGTTATCTTCGTTTCCGAGTCCTGAATTCGTTTGTGGCATCTATCAATTTCTGTAAAAAGCTCCAGAAGTTTTTCGTCCTTTTCGAATTTAACCATATCCTTCTGTTTATCAATCAGGATATATAACGATTGATAAAAAGAGTATTCCTCTTTGAGAATAAATACAAGCTCGCGTTCTAATTGTGTAATTTGATTAAATTCCATTATTTATACCTTTCACGCTGATATTGACAAACCCTTTTTCTGAGCAGTAACGCCCATGTTTTCGCCATTTTTTCTTTTCCCCGATTTTACCTGCTCAGCGAGACCAACCCAGCCTTCCTTGATATTCGAAAGAACATCTACCAATTCATTGATCGTTTGGATATCTTTGGTCGCTTGCACAAAATTCATTCGCTCAATAATATAAGCATACATTGCTGATAGATTTGCGGCAACTTCGCCACCTTTTTCTTCGTCAAGCGTGGTGTAAAGATGAACCACAAACCGCTTGGCTTTTTCCATCGTTTCATAGCCATCTTGCATCTTCTCAGATTTGTAATGCTCGGCGGCCTTTCTAAGATTGTCAATAGCACCGTTATAAACCATAATGATTAACTCCGGCACTGTTTTATTCTCTGTTTCCGATTTACGGTACTGTGTTAATTTTTCATCCATTTTTTATTTCCTATTATACATGCTGCTAAAGTTAGAGGATATACTCTCCAATTGTTGTGATAAATATTGTCCCTCGGCTTCATATTGTGATAAAGCACTTTCCATTGCAAGAAACTCACTATAAAGATCATTTTTCCTGGAAGTTAAACGGGCATCAAAATCGGCGATCCGTTCGTCCATATATTTGATTTGGTTTTCCAGGGCTGTGGTCCGACGCGCAATAGAGCCATCAATAGATTTGGTAATATTCTCGAGCGCTTCATCTATTTTTGTCGCCAAACCTTTGATGACCTCAATTGACCCTTCGGTACCGATTAAGCTGTCAGCCTCAGTGTAAGTAATTTTTAATTTCAGGCCGTCAGTATTGGTATTACCCTCATCGCCGACAAGAGTCTGACCTTTCCCCGTGGCCGATTCACCATTGATGGTACCTTCAACGTCCTTCCCTTCAGTATAGGTTCCGGCCGACATTCCCAAAGCTGAATAAACCGAACTCATCTGGGAGGCATAGATTCCAATAATAGGACTTGAACCATAGATACCGCTGGTTATTTTTAGATATCCGGTAGTACCCTGGTCAACCCATTCAACATTAAGTCCTTTAGAAGATATATTTTCATCAGAGTCGATTCGGGTTTGTATCTCATTGGCCAGATCTTCGCCGGAAGTATAATCGCGTTCTGTCAATAATATCTCTTTGGATAGTAAGCCATCGACATTCAATTTCATTCTATTGTTACTTGAATCAAGGGTCAAAGCTGATTCCGATGGATTGGTAATATTGGTCCCCTGAAAATATCCTTTGGTGGCAGCCTGAGTAATATCAACAGTATAATTGCTGCCGGCATTGGTTTCGGCGGAAGCTGATAAAAATTCGATAAAGGTGCTTGATGATTCACCGGTATTTGTGAATAACTTGATAACACCATCGAGATCATTAACAATGGCATCAGAAAGCTTTGCCGAATCAGTAATTTTTAATTGTCCATTAGCATCGGATCTAATACCTAATGCTGAAAGACTCTTGATGCCGCCCGGCAATCCGCTGACGATCGAAGTCGCCGAAAAACGGAGGCTCGACTGCATTATCTGAAGCGGGTAATCTGCAAAAAGAACGCCCGATTCGGTTGTATCTTGATTATAGCTGAATTGATCATCGATAAAATCCATGACACCGTTATAATTGTTAATAAAATCATCTATTTGGTTTTTTATTGCCTTAGTATCCATTCCGGTTTTGAT
>JAQBFG010000136.1:0-19522 GCA_032123495.1 Candidatus Zixiibacteriota bacterium
CTCCGAGTGCATCCATATCATCTTCTGTAAGCCATATTTATAAACATACTCGGGAAAACAAAAAGTATAATTGAATTCTCTACTATGTCAGAGATCGGCACCGAGAAAACTGTGTATTGAATTATCCAAATTGGAATTGACAGAAATAGTGATTTAAGAAGTGTGCTCAATATCAGTTTTTTCATACAATTTCCCAATGGATTATAAATAAATTACTAGCAATATTTTGTAAACCTATAAAATATTGAAGATAGAACCCCACCTATTCGACTAACACCAATCCTAGTTTAGCTTATCTTATCTTTCTTAGATAATTTTGTCAACATGGCAGCTAACGGGCCCCAAATAAACAGTAAGTGAAAGGATGCTCCCATAATTAGAACATTAGAGATTTCATCATAACATTCCGTGCCTTTTAATTTAAGGGAGCACCCAATAATAATCGCTCCCCAAATAAGGGCACTTCCCAAAATGGCACTTCCAATTAAAGTAATAGTTCCGGTTGTTTTACTATTCTTTTCCATAGTCTCTCCTTTTATTTATTTGCAATTACACATATGGCATATAGGTTAAAATTATTTAATATCCTCTTCAATTAATGGTGTATCGGGTTGGTAACGCTGGATTAGAGTCTTCAGGCCGGATGGGCGGAAGGTCAACAATGAGATATGTTTTAATTTCTCTTTGGTTGCGGCTGACATATCCGCTTGTTTTGATTTGAGAGCCGTGTAAACTATTTCAGCCGCAATATTGTTATGATGCAGGCAAGATAAAAATATACTGCTGCTCCAGACCGCCTCATGCACACTCTTCATATCTTTTGCAAGTAACCCAAGCAGGTGCTCTTCGGCATCGACGACAATGTTGATTTGCTGACCAGGCCAGATATCCAATGCCAAATCGTATCCAGTCAGTTTTTGAGTTATCACTCCCGGTATCTGCTCCTCATTATAAACTCTACAAACTACACAAACACCCCTTTCTGCCGTCTCTTTGAGGCAATCGGTAAGCAGGCCAAAGGGACCGGGAAACAGGTCACAAAGAACAATACCTTTGGCTCTCTCAATCATGGCCTTGCCCTGCTGGATCACTTGCTCCACCGATTTAAGATGATAAATCCCATCATCCTGTCGCTGACTTGAGAGAAATTGCAGCGCCCGGTTAGCGTCACGACTGTGCTGCTTGAAACGCTGTTCGAGATTGTCAAGTAGTTCGGACGGAGGCACTGCGCGGCAAAGCTTCTTATCACCCACCTCAACGATAATCGCTCCTTTGTCCTCAAGAGCGGCTATTGCCTTGTAGGTGTTGGGCGGCTGTTTGTCGATAGCGTGGCTGATTCGATAGCCAGTCGCCGGAGAATTTTTTACGAGATAGCCATAGACGAGAGCTTCGATCTCGGTGAATCCAAGAGCTTGTAAAGGCTTAATATAATCCTTAATTTTCATATTGGTAGTATATGCTACCAATACTATATTGTCAACTCATTTTATACTGATTTCTCATAAAAAAGTTATTTATGTGGCGGCAAGAAACGATTCCACTCTGGTTCCGTCAGGAAAGGGTTTCTGACGGCACAATAAACTAAATCTGTCGAAACCCTGAGTAATTTCAACATATTAATTCACGCATATAAATTTTTTTGTTGAATCCTGACCGTAAAATACAATAACTACAACCAATGATAATTAATTAAACGAGAAAAGGAGTTTTTGATGAAAACAAAATTTTTGACCCTGGGACTAATATCGCTCTTGGCGGTATTCGGCCTGTTGATGTTTGGCTGTTCCGGCGATGATACAGCCAAAACCGAGGCTACCGACGGCCAATCAACTCTGCCGGAAGATTCCGGCGACAAGACACTGCTTGATACTACTATGACCGAAGAGGAACCGGCAGCCGAGCCGTTCAAAGAAGAAAAGAAAGTAGTGGCCGAAAAACCAAAGCCGAAACCGAAACCAGAGCCAAAACCGGAACCGGTGATAATTAAGACGATTATCCTACCGGAAAATACTCCGATGGAGGTTACTTTCCTCACGCAGGTATCAACTGCCGAGAATCAAATCGGTGATAAATTTAGAGTGATGGTCAAAGGTCCTGCCGAAAAAGGTCAGACACTTGAAATTCCGGCCGGTGTGATTCTTGAGGGGATAATTGCCGATCTCAACGACGGTACCGCCGAAAAAACGAAAGCCTCGATAAAACTAAAATTTACCGATTTTATTCTCCCAGGCGAAAAATCGATTCCGATTGAAGGGTATATCACTACCGAAGATGGCACCGGTGTTATCATTGCCGGTGGGCAGGCCGGAACGATTGCCAAAGATGCCGGACTCGGCGCAATTGCCGGAGGAGTAATCGGTGCTATAGCTGGTAAAAAAGAGGATAAAACCGGAACGGCCGTTAAAGGTGCCGCCGCCGGAGCGGTTGTTGGTGGTATCGCGGGGGCGTTGCTTCATAAGGATCGGGTTGTCTTCAAGGAAAAAGCTGACATCAATATCACCATCCTCTCCCCGGTTGTAAAAACTACGGTGAAATAATAAAATGTAAGTATCGGTACCCCACAGCTTGTTATAAATCCTGAGATTAACGAAGGGCTGTGGGTTAGTTAATTTGCTCGCTCTAAGATTAATAGGTGGGAGTCCCTGACTTCCGCCTTTTTTTTATGGTATTGTAAACTTTTATATTGACATCGAAATGCTCGAAGTGTATAGTAGGGTTTTAGAGACAATTAAATCGTAAAAGCCAAAAAAGGGCTAAAATAGCGTCTGGAAACCAATTTTTTCATGGCGCAAGAGATATGAATGTACCAGAAGGATAAGCAAAAGGAAAGAACGGAGGCACCCAAAATAGTTGGTGCCGTTTTCATAGGGAGAACAACCTATGAGAGATAGCTTCTGCTATATTCCTCTCGTCGGTAAGACAATTCGTCGCCACCCAATTTATTTGGGTGGCGTTTTTTTATGCCTATTTCAATCTCAATCAAACCTTTTTGGAGGATTCTAAAATGCGTCATTTTTCTGTCGCCGCCGGAGAATTTAACGATCTGACTATCATGCGTTCCAAACTTCTGCGAGCCGCCCGCAAATGGTTCGATAACAACTCATTTATGGAGATCAGTGTCCCGCATATCACCGGTGCCACCGGTTCCTGCGAATGGTTTCCCAACGCGATGCCGGTCACGATGTATAACGAGCAGGGAAACGAGGCCAATATGTTCCTGCGGCAAACCGGACAGCTTTACCTTGAGGCGTTCACCGTCTCACACAATCGGGTCTTCACGATAGGACCATCATTTCGCCAGGAACGAAAAGTCACCAATCGGCATCTATGCGAATTTACCCTGATCGAATTCGAGGGACGCGATTTCGAACTCGACGGGCTGATGGACAACATCGAGGCGCTGATCAAGGTGATGTATAATGAAGCTTATGGGATAAACTCAAACCAACAGTTGGAGATGTATGTCAGGCAGCCGTTCGTTCGCATAAAATATGGCGACGCTATCGAAGTGCTGACTAATAACGGTTATGAAATCAGCTATGGCGATGATCTCGGATCTGTCGAGGAGCATGCGATCTGCAAACTTAATGGTCAGATGCCGACCTTTGTCACTCATTATCCGTCGAATCCGAAACCAAAAGAGGGCGGAGTGATAAAATTCTTCTCGATGAAACGTGAGAACGGCCATACTTTCTGCTGTGATTTATTACTGCCGAAAGTTGGCGAATCGGTTGGTGGTGCGGTCAGAGAGGGCTCAGCCGATTTGTGTAAAAAGCAGTTTGAGGAATCGTATATGTTTGATCATTTGGTTGACGCCGGAGTCGATCCGCAACAGTTTAAATGGTACTTTGAAGTGCTTGATAAAGGTCAGGGACAGTCAAGCGGATGCGGCATCGGATTCGATCGGGTGGTGCAGTCGATCATGGCGACCGAGCAGGAGGAGACAAGTATCAAAGGTGCTGTAGAACTCCCCCGCTCCCCCGATTATCTGGTACCGTAAATTTGGGCAGAATTCAAAGCGAAACGACCCGGTCTTGCCAATTGAAAATATTAAATATAAATGGCGGAACCGCTAAAGGGTTTCCGCTCTACTAAACTATGGTATCGATTTATGATTATAAATTTTCTGTTTCAGACCATTAACCATACTGGTCTGTTGGGATGAACTGACAAGCTTTTCCGCCTGATTAATTGCCTGTCGGGCCAAATCAATTTTTCCCAGTTGCAGATAAGTTTCGGCCATATAGAAATATGCCGGAAAATTCTCAGGCGTATCTGCAGGTAATCGACCAAACACATCTAAACATCGTTCATAATTTTCAATTTGATAATGATATATGCCATAATTCAGCAAAACTCGTTCATCGGTACTGTCGAGCGCAAAAGCTTGTTTAAGATTGGCTCCTCCGCGTTCAATAATATTATTTTCCAGAAAAATAATCCCGGCATTCATCAGTCCATAAATATCATTATAAAAATAATTCTCAATTCTTTCTGCCAACTTGATAAGATTGTGGCGGCTGCCAAATCGGCGATAATAATCGGCCAGAAGAAGATGAGTTCCGAGATTAACCGAATCGATAGCAAAAGCACGATCGATAAAATATTGCGCCATCTCTTCATCGCCCGCATTAACATAAATCCGGCCAAGAGCATTGGCCATAAAGATTGTATCCGCTTTCTTAAAACCGGGCTGTTGCCAGGCCTTCAAGCCGTATTCCAGTTTTTTATTCCCCGGTAATGAATTATTTTCGGCAAAGCTATAAAGCATGGCATATTCATTAAAGAGACTACCTGTTTTTCCTATTTCAATAATTTCGGAAAATCTTCCGACTGATAATGTCTTTGAATTGTTGACAGCGACAAATGAAATAGTAATACAAAAGGACAAAAATATTGCCGGTACTAATTGAACCGGCAAAACTCTCTCTCCTCTGGAAAAGTAGGCGATCACAGCCCCCGGTATCAGGAGAAAAGCCGGGAGTGAAAACAGATCCCAATCTCTCGGCCCGCCCAAGTGCGGAATAAATAGTAAAATAAATAGCACTGATGGAACAATAATCCAGATGGAAAGCAGAATTCTTTTATGGCTATTATCAATTTGACCACCTGATGATACCGGGTAAAAGATAAAAAGTATCAAGGCAACAAGCCCCGAAAGCAATGTCCAATTAATGACATTTGACAGATGACCAAAACTAAAAAGGCCTAATTCTTTTCCCGTATTCGGAAATATCGGAATAAGATATCGCTCGGCAAAAGAGAATCCCTGAAAACGGAACAGATATAATAAAATTATACATAACAAAGCCGCACCAATCAGATATATTGATATTTTTTTTGCCTGCATCGATGATTTAACATGGGAGGCTATAAGAACTATAAGTAAAACCCCAAAACAGATTAGATGGACAACTGAGTGGATAAGCCCAGCTATAAGAAATAGAAAAATAAAAGCAGTTTTGCCTGTCTTGTTGTCAATGACCTTCAGGGCCAAAAGAATTAAATAAGGAATTAAGGCAGCTACAATAGAGTAACTTTCAACATATCCGAAAAATAAAACGGTTAAACCTGATGACATAAAGGCCAATAAAATAGTCAGTGATTGGCTTGGATTAAGATATCTGGCCAAATTATAGGCACCAATAAAAAAGGCAATTCCGCTAAAAACACTAATATAGTGATAACTAAAAGCGGCTGACATACCAAATGGTTCAAGGAAAAATCTATATAACATTGAATGAATAAAAAAATCGCCCATTTCAACCGGAATCCAGAATTCACCCTTTGAAATCAGGTTTATTCGAAGTATGCCATCGCCAAGAAAGAACACCTTTTGCCGAAAAATAAACCAGAGAACCAAAAGAATTATAGAAAATAATACCAGAAAGATAATTCTTCTGCCCCGATTTTGAAACAATTGATCTGACCAAATATCAAGTCGTCGGATCAACCATTTGGAAACAGACGGTATTAACAGTAAAGTTGGAATAATTATTGTCAGCCAAACCCACCAAGTCGGTAGAAATTTAGAGAAGTTAATGCCCCAGAGCTGGTCGATACCTAACAATAACGCGGCAGCATGCAGACCAATAAGAAAATAAAGGGGGGAATATGTAATCAGAGATTTATTTTTGAGATTCACTGCCTATCCCGTCATATTGATATATTACTAAGGTAGCCATTCAATACTATTCTGGCAATAAATTTCTTATAAATTGTAAAAAACCAATTTTCTGCAAAATACTATTAATATCCGGAACATTGACTTCGCTTTTCTATACAATAATTACTGGTTTGACAGGATGATTTGAAAATAATATATTATTGGTCTATGAAAATAAATAAACTACATAGAAAGGGTAAGCATGAAGTCTCTACTCTCTATCACAATGATGTTTCTGCTTATGTTTTCGGCCGCATATGCTGCTGACGAGATACAGTCAGACATGAAAGCGGACAAAATGGAAAAATACACTAAACGCAACGCTGACAATCCTGAAATAGCTATTGCAAATTGGTAACCCACCCAACAGGTGGGGTACGCAAATAATAATCACGACAGATGTCGACATCTGCCATGCACAAATCGCACAAAATAAAAGAGCCAGGCGCAACAGATACCTGCCTCTTCCCCCCACATAATTACAAACATAATACGTAATTAGCCATAAACTACCCGGAAACTACACCAATGATTTTATTGGTAGATTCGGATTTCTGAATAAAATTTTTGCCAAATCCTTAATTTTTATTCGCTTTTCAGCGTCTTGACCGGACTGGTCATTGCCGCCACCAATGCCTGATAGCTGACAGTTGCAATGGCAATTACCAAAGCGGAAATTCCGGCAATCACAAATATACCAAAACCTAATTCAATACGATAAGCAAATTCATTTAGCCATTCTTTCATTAAATACCATCCGATTGGCCAAGCAATCAGATTGGCAATAATTACCATAATAACAAATTCTTTGGATAACAGTCGAACGATACTTATCATCGATGCACCAAGCACCTTTCTAATACCGATTTCTTTGGTTCTTTGTTGAGCGGTAAATGATGAAAGACCGAACAACCCTAAACATGCTATAAATATTGCGAGTAGCGCAAATCCGCTGGCAAGGTTTCCAATTCTCTCAATTCGATTATACTGCCGGTCAAACTGTTCATCCAAAAAGGCATATGAAATTGGGAAAGCGGGGAACATTTTCTGCCATGTTTCTTTGATATATTCCATCGCTGATGGTATTTCTCCCGCGGCAATCCGTATTGCCACAGTTCCAACCTTTTCCTGATTGATAACAAAAGCGAGTGGCCGGATAGGTGAAGTCAGTGGCCGAAAGTGAAAATTTCTCATCACTCCAATTATTTGCCCCGGATTATCCCATATAGTAAGTTCGGCTCCGACAACCGTCTCCAATCCCATATATTTAACCATCTCTTCATTAACCAAATAAGCCGATACTGAATCGGAAACGATATTCCTATCAAAAGGTCTGCCCTGCAAAATTTCTATTCCATATGTTTCGGTAAAGCCGAAATCGACCATATTCATCGCCACATTGGCATCAAAATTTGGATCTTTACCGGTCCAATCAACTGAACTGGTTGACCATCTCCAATATGGCATTCCAGCCGCACTTCCAGAAACGGATAGTATATTGTGATTTCTTAACAGTTCATTTCTAAAATTATTATATTGATCGCCCTCCATATAGACATGGACCACCTGATCTTTATAATAACCGACATCCTTGCTTCTTATATAATCAAGCTGAGTAAAAATCGTTATTGTCCCGATTATCAGGACAACGGAGGCAACAAATTGAATTACCAGCAGAGATTTTCTTAGTCTGGATCCGCCCGGACCCGATTTAAAATCGCCCTTTAATACCGCAATCGGCTGAAATGCAGACAGATAAAATGCCGGGTACAAACCGGCCAAAATTCCGGTGAGCAGAGACAACCCAATAAGTGTTGGCAAAACAGAATTTCCTAAAAGCAGATTCATCGAAAGCTGCAGACCCATTTTTTCATTGAATATCGGCAGAAGCAGATCCAACAGACCAAACGCCAATAACAATCCAATTAATATAAGAAATAGTGATTCACCAAGAAACTGACCAATTAAATTCACTCGGCTGGCGCCAACGACCTTTCTGATACCGGTTTCTTTGGCTCGGTTTGCCGACCGTGCAATTGAAAGATTGATAAAATTAATACAGGCCATAAACAAAACAATAGCCGCTACTATTGAAAATGAATAAATATAAGTTTTGATATTGGAATATACTGCATGCATATCTGTAACCGGAATGGCCCAAAGATCTCTATCTTTTTTATATGCACCATTTCTCAAAAAATCATGAATTTTGTCATTAAGAGTCTCCAGCGTGCAGCCTTCACGGACTTTGACATAGGAAGAGGCGCTCCACCATCCCCAGCTGGCATAATCTTCATCACGTTCCCTATGAAATTGCACTTTATATTCGAAAGGTACCAGCATATCAAATTGCAATGTTGAATTATGGGGAACATTTTCTATTACCCCGGTGACCTGCATTTCTTTATCGTTATCAAAAGTAAGAAACTGACCAATAGCGTTTCCATCGGGAAAAAATCGTTCGGCCACATCCTCGGCTATAACAATTGAACTAATATCATTTAGCGCCGTTTTGGGATCTCCGCTGATAAATGGAAACGTAAACACATCAAAAAATGACGGATCAACGGCTGTAATCCTCTCAAATGATGTATCACTGCCACTGGTAACAAGTGAGGTATTCAGCCAATCATATCGGGTCGCATATTCAATTTCAGGGATCTGTTCTGCCAAAGCAGGAGCCAGAATGTTTGGAGTACCTTCACTTCCTTCTGATACCAGAATATTAAAAACCAGTTCGGAATCGTCGTGGAATGTGTCATAACTCAGTTCATCTAGAATCCACATTGTTATTAACAAACAGCAGACAAGTCCAATAGTCAGACCGGCGATATTGATAAAAGAATATCCTTTTTGTTTCAGAATATTCCTTACCGCAATTTTTATATAATTTTTTACCATGGCAAACCTCCAATAAATCGTATTGCTGACAAAATCTGGTAATGATCTTAGTATCTCAATCCATAACCAAAAATATGCTTTTCTGAATCCTTCTCTTTTTTCAATTGATCTGTATATTTCAAAAAAATCGCCAATAACGAATCGACGATCCGATTCCTGAACGACCAAATTCAGCAACCATAAGGCTATTTTGGGAGGGTTTCCTGTTTTATCTTTTTTATTTATATTCAAGAGTAATTCCTGATAATCCGGACCACATAACATTGTGAATATGCTGAACTTCCCTTAACGCCTCAAAACCGCTTCTGGTAACCCGATAATATTTTTTACTACGGCCTCCTCTCTCAGGCAAAGGGTCTCCATCTATTGATGATAAAAACCGCTTTTGTGCCAACCGATCTAAAACGTCATATATCGCCCCAATCGACCAGTGTTTCTGTGTGTTTTTAAGCAAATAATCCCTGATTGTAACCCCATAGGCATTACCCTTTAGTCGCCATACAGTTAGCAACATCAACTCTTCTTTTCTTGATATCCATTTCACGGTATATTCCTTATTTGATTTCTTCTGGATAACAAAACATATCATAAATTACGCATTCTTACGTATTATGTTTCAAATTGATCTTAAATAATCCGGGAACAAATTGGCGTCCCAAATTTACAATAAATACTGGTTTGACAGCCTGAGTTGAAAACAATATATTACTTGCCAAATGAAATTAAATGAACCAGATAGAAAGGGTAACGATGAAGACACTACTCAGTATCACAATGATGTTTCTGCTTATGTTTTCGGCCGCTTATGCTGCTGACGAAATAAAGGCGGATAAAAAAGCAGACAAAAAAGTGGAAAAAATGGAAAAATATACAAAACGTCAGGCCGACAATCCTGAAATAGCGATTGAAACCGATTTCGGAACAATGAAACTGGAACTGTTTCATGATCTTGCCCCGGGACATGCTGACAGTATGCTCGCTCGTGCCAAAGATGGTTTCTATAATGGATTGATTTTTCATCGCATTATCGATGGATTTATGATTCAGGGCGGCGATCCCCAGGGGACCGGAATGGGCGGCGCTCCTTATAATCTGAAAGCTGAATTTTCCGATGTTCCGCATATTGATGGGACCTTATCGATGGCCCGCTCACAAGACCCGAATTCGGCCTCATCTCAATTTTTCATCTGTTTGGGCAAACAGGCTTTTCTTGACGGCAAATACACGGTCTTTGGACAAGTTATGGAAGGAATGGATGTTCTTCACAAGATAGGCAAAGTGGCATGTGGCGGCCCGCAAAAGAGCAAACCAAACGAAGATGTTTTTATCAGGAAAATGACGGTTATCAAAGATCTTCCTGCCAAAAAAGCTGAAAAATAGTAGAAATTATTTTTAAACGGGAACTCGCTGGTCGGGTTTCCGTTTATAAAATTGATGATAAAACGGCTGAGCATACTTGGTTCAACCGGTTCAATCGGTGTTTCGGCGCTTGATATTGTCGCAAAAAACAGGGATCGAATTGAACTGTTTGGACTTTCGGCATTTTCCAATGTCGAACTGCTGCAAAAGCAGATAGAACAGTACCATCCAAAATTTGTTACTGTCTGCAACAAAACCGCCTACGAAAAATTAAAAAGCAGTTTCCACTCCGATACAACGAAACTGCTCGAATATGAAACTGGAATAAAATATCTTACTTCTGACCCCGAAGTCGATATTGTCTTAAATGCTATTGTTGGTGCCGCCGGATTGGAAGCCTCAATCGAGACGGTAAAGGCTGGCAAAAGACTTGCCCTGGCTAACAAAGAATCGATGGTTATCGGGGGCGAACTGATTAACAGCTTTGCCAAAAAATATGAAGCTGAAATTATTCCGGTTGATTCGGAGCATTCGGCGATATGGCAAGCGCTTATTGCCGGGCAAAAAAAGGAAGTAAGAAAAATTCTTCTAACCGGTTCCGGCGGCCCGTTCCGGGAATTACCAATAAATAAATTCAAATCGATTACAAAGAAGCAGGCACTCAACCATCCGACCTGGAGTATGGGACCAAAAATTACAATAGATTCCGCCACGATGATGAACAAAGGATTGGAAATTATTGAAGCAGTACGGCTCTTTGATCTCCCGGCGGATAAAATAGAGGTGGTGATCCACCCCGAATCGATAATTCATTCGATGGTCGAGTATATTGATTCATCGATTATTGCCCAGCTGTCAAATCCTGACATGCGACTGCCGATTTCATATGCGCTTTTTTATCCCGAACGGGTTTTTTCTGATAGCGCCCAAATAAATCTGGCCGAGGCTGGAAAATTGACTTTTTATAGCCCTGATTTTGAAAAGTTCCCGCTTTTAAAGCTTGCTTTAAGGGTGGCCGAAACAGGCGGAAGCTGCGCTGCGGTTATGAATGCGGCCAATGAGATTGCCGTTTCGGCTTTGTTAAATGATACTATTGAATTTGCTCAAATTCCCGATATTGTAATAAATAGCGTTGAAAAGTATAAAAATATAGAATCACCTTCATTAGAGGAAATCCTTGAAGCCGACCGCTGGGGTCGCGAAAAAGCGAAAGAATTAGTAGGTTGATATGTTTATAACAATAATTGCGACTGTTTTTGTTCTGGGTGTCCTGGTCTTTATTCATGAACTGGGCCATTTTCTTGTGGCCAAAAAATCAGGAATTCGGGTTGATAAATTTTCGCTCGGCTTCCCTCCGACGCTGATATCGAAAAAATTCGGAGAAACCGAATATGCCATCGGGGTCATCCCGCTGGGTGGTTATGTCAAAATGGCCGGGGACAACCCGGACGAAGATAGAACCGGCGCACCTTATGAGTTTATGTCCAAACCACCCTGGAAAAGATTTCTGGTCATATCGGCCGGTCCGATAATGAATTTTGTTCTGGCAGTAGTTATTATCTCCGGTCTTTTTTATTTTCGGGGTCAAACTGTTGATCGGGCGGTGATTGGTGATATTATGCCGGGCGGTCCGGCTGAGATTGCAGGTCTTTTGCCGGATGATTATATCGTCAATATTGATGGTGTCGATGTTAATTCATCGGCCGAGATGATTGATGAAATTAAAGACAAAATCGAGCAGCCATTATTTATCACCTGGAAACGCGGCGAAAATTTGATGTCAGATACAATTGTTACTTTTCGGGATATTGGGGTAACCGCTACGGGTGATACTGTTGAGGTCGGGAAAATCGGAATTACGACCGGTCGCGCCTATGAAAAACTTGGTCTGTTTGCTTCAATTGGAGCCGGATTCGGTCAATCAATTGATTATACATTGGCCACTTTTCAATTTATCGGCGGCTTTTTCAGCGGTAAATCGAATGCCGGTGATGTCGGCGGTCCGATTTTTATTGCCAAAATCGCCGGAGCGACTGCCCGGGCCGGATTTGATATCCTGCTTGAATTTATGGCTTTGTTATCAGTCAATCTCGCCGTTTTAAACATTTTACCGATACCGGTTTTTGATGGCGGTCATTTAATGTTTCTTATCGCCGAAAAATTAAAAGGCTCACCGCTCTCGATGAAAATTCGTCTAATAGCACAACAGGCCGGGCTGGTATTTATATTATTATTAATTGTATTAATTACCTATAATGACATAACCAGATGACAGCTTTGGGCGTATAATAAATAAAGCGAATGATTGTTGAATATATAATACAGTTATGATATATTGAATTAAAATTAAGAGGACAATAGTGAAGGATAAAAAAATGAAGGGCGATGCATTCGACTTTATCTGGGAAAATATAAAATCTCTGCTGATTGCAATAGTATTGGCTGTTATTATTAAGACTTCGATTGTGGAGGCTTATAAAATTCCATCATCATCAATGGAAGACACCCTTCTGGTTGGCGATTTCTTGATTGCCAACAAATTTATTTATGGTTCGCAGATTCCGCTGGTTGGCTGGCGCCTTCCGGCTCTTGCAGATCCGGAACAAGGCGACGTTATGATCTTCAAATGGCCCGGTGATGGAGTGACCAATTATATTAAAAGATGTATTGCGGTCGAGGATCAAAAAGTTGAAATAATTGATAAAGTTGTTTATATCGATGGTGTTGAATTTCCGAATCCGGAATATTCAAAATTTTCAGATTCTCTTCATATTAGGAAACGCCCAGGACCAAACGAAAACAGCCGTGATAACTGGGGTCCGTATGTAGTCCCAAAAGATTGTTATTTTATGATGGGCGATAACCGTGATAATTCTTACGATTCCCGCTTCTGGGGTCCGGTTCACAAAGATTTGATTCAGGGCGAAGCGATGGTCATCCACTGGTCATGGGTCCCTGATGAGAACTCGCCACAAGCATCGGTTGCCGATCCGCTGTCGGTGCCCCGCTTGTTTTTATATAATGTTGCTCATTTCCCCGAACGAGTGCGGTGGAGACGGCTGTTTAATTTGATCAGTTAATATTCTTATCAGATATTTTTATATTTAAAGGGAGGAATTTTCCTCCCTTTATTTTTTTAAATATTATTTATTATCCTTAAAATAAAAAATCAAGAAAAGAACTTATTCGGCTGCTTTGATATTTCTGATTATCCCAGAAAGATGCGGGCGGCTTATCGGACTCGATTTAAATTTTGTGATAAATTGATTTTCGGTCAGTTTTATGACTTGACCTGTCTCAAGCAAAGCTGTCTCGTTTCGATATTTAAAAGCTTCTGTCTTATTTGGTTTTTCAAACCGGTTAAACGGGCAAGCGGTTAAACAAATATCACAACCAAAAACCCAGCGGTTCATATTTTTGCCGATTTCTTCCGGTATCAAAGACGATTTTGACTCAATCGTCCAGTAACTGATACATCTGTTGGCATTAAGAATATGGGGATCAGGAAAAGCGGAAGTTGGGCAGCTATCCAAACAGGCTCGGCATTTTCCGCAATAGTTTTTATGCGGTTTATCATAGCTGTCGGTTTTTTCGTTAATAATTAAACTGCCGAGCAACAACCAGCTCCCATATTGTCTCGACACAAGATTGGTATGTTTTCCTATCCAACCCAATCCGGCTTGCTGTGCCCAATATTTGTCAAAAAATGGTGCCGTATCAACACAGATCCGTCCATTAATTTTTGGGTTTATTTCTTTCAGAGCGGAGCGTAATCGTTTTAATAAACGACGGATAACATGATGGTAATCCTCTCCCCGGGCATAGCTGGCGACATCATATTTTTTCGATTCTTTTATTTTGTCCTGATTATTAGGGAAATAATTGAGACCAATTACGATTATAGATTCAGCTCCGGGGAATAAAACAGAAGGATCAAACCGTTCATCCTGCAATCGTGCCATATATTCCATATCACCGGCATAACCTTTATTAAGCCATTGAAGATACATGTCACGATTAGGTACAGGATGAGGTTTCGTGATACCGACACAATCGGCACCAAGTTCCAACAGCTTAGATTTTATATAGTCAGCTTGTAACATAATTTTATCAATTCGTTTTAAATATAATAAGCAATATCGGGCTAAAATAAAAGAGGGGTAATCGAATATGATTACCCCTTTTGATAATTTGCCAAAAGTTTTCTATGGGCAGACTGGCTCCGGTCCGCTTTTATACTTAAAATTAATTAAATGAACAATGTCGAGTATGTTAATCAAATCATCATTATCAATATAAGCGTTGGTCATTGGAACCGGTTCGGGACCATTTTTATATTTATAATTAATCAACAAAACTATATCCAAAATGTTAACCAACTCATCCTCATTGAGATCACCACAGGGATAGAAAGATAATATTTCAAGATCAAAGGCTGTTTCATTATAAAATTCAGAGTAGGTACAAGCATCAGTTATTTTAACGGTAAAATTATAATCTCCTAATAAATTAGGCGTCCCGGAGATTTCTCCGGTGGTTTCATCCAATATTAATCCCTCCGGCAGACTACCTGAAGTCAACTCCCAGGTCAATGGTTCTATCCCGCCAAAAGCTTCAAGAATTATTGAATAAAACTGTCCCTCTTTGCCCGGAGCAAAAATAGCCGCTTGTATTTGCAGCGGTTGTCTCGCCTTGGCTCTTAAGGTCGGATCGCCCTGCAGGGTCATCCCATAATGCCAGCAAAGTTCATCCATTGTAAAGCCACCAGATGCAATCACCGAGAACCAATCGCGATAAGCCTCGCCGATGGTGGCACAAGTACCAAAAGGAGCGTAAAAATACTTAAAGTTAAGCATCGCTCCTGTTTTTGTACTGCCAATGGAAACCAATCCATAATCCTGACAGAAGATGTACCAACCGCCCATATTGTTCTGATCAACATAACGAGAATTGGAACAGGCAAAAAGATTATAAAATATTGCTGGAGGATCGATTCCTTTGATTTCAGAATTAGTCGTATAGCCATAATTTTCACCACTTTTGAATTGGTGCAGAGCCGAGCTGGAATGAACACAAACAAATATGGACTCATATTCTTCTTCAAGTTGAGATTCATAGTTACTCTCAGATGTTTCTATTTCATCATAAACTAATATTCTATTATCATAAGTTAAACCATGATCATTATCCCACGCAATCGCAAAGGGAACCCAATCATCCTCAATAAATGATAGACCTCTTTGTTGTACCGGCATATTTCCTGTCCGGTACAAATGGTTTTTTGCAAAATAATTATTTACCAGATCAACTTCATTGCTGGCGCCAAAGTTTAATGGTGATGCCGTCAAGCGGCCAATCCAAATTTCGGGATATAAATCACCGGTATGATTATCAAAAAGACCATTAGCGTCAGTATCGGTGAAGGTACCATCGAGATCCATATAATATAAATCGCACGGAAATTCTGACAAATACGTATCATCCCAGCACATCACCTCATACCATGGTATCGGAATATCGCCAATTAATAAACATCCCTCCATCCCTTCAGCATATTTCCCCTGAAGAAAAGTACGCATATCTTCGGGTGTTCCTCCCGATGAGGTAATAATCTCAACCGTATGTCCCTCAGCAATCAGGTCGGTTTCATATTGAGTGAGAGAGGCGAGGATGCTATTGTAAAGACCGGTATTGACAATTACAGATATTTTCACACCACTGCGACTATCCTCTGATAGAGAAACCTGACGAGCCTCAAAAGCAGTTGGGTTCACCTGCTGACTTTTCCATTCGGCATAAGAAGTAGGTTTTAGACCGTTTTGATCGACCCATTTGGTAACAGGAACAGTTTCATAAACAGCTTCAATTTTTTTGATTTCCTCATCAGATAGATTTACCTGTTTTTCTCCGGTTTGATAAACTATTTTTTCTGCAACCGCAGAGATACCCAGCAGACCCATTAAGAAAATTATTATAAGTATTATTTGATTATATCTTTTGCTCACAGATCTCCTCCCGCCAGATAAAGTTGTCGGAACGTTATGTATTTACCTTGTGTAAATATATGTAAATCAACGGTTTTGTCAATAATTGAATTACACTGACCGCCGGATGAAAATTCTTTGGAAAGAAAATAAAAGAAAGGCCCGCCGATTTGACGGGCCTTATGAATGAGGTGTTATCTCCTATTTTTTAATTATCTGAGTCCTCCCGGACAATTGGCAATAAAGTTGCCGCATGTGCATGGAGCCGGACCGTTTTTATACTTATAGTTAATAAGATAGACAACATCAAGTATGTTCACCGTACAATCGCAGTTGGGATCACCACTACAAAGAGCATACGGTACCGGTGCGGCACCGCTCTTATATTTATAGTTGATAATATAAACAATATCCAGAATGTTTATCAACGGCAGACCATCGGCTTCACCAGGATAACAGTCACATGGGCCGCCAATCAAAAAGGCCTGATCGACTGATTCGGTCTCAAATTGATGTCCAAAAGGATATCTCATTTCATACCAGGGAAGCTGTTGCGGAACATCCTCGCCGTCGAACCAGACAGCATCGTCATTCCAGTGATTGATCGATGTTTTCCAGCCAAAGAAGGCAGGTGCCACTCCGGCAGGGATTATTGCCTGAACATCAAGCCAGTAGACAATAGGTGCCCCGGCAGTTCCCTGTTGAACAAACCAGTTGTTGTCACTAAACTGGAAGATATACTCCCAGCAATTACGATCGCCATCCGGAATCCATTCTCCCGGAGGATTAAACCAACCTTCATAGTCACCTTCAAGTTTAGTCTCTTTATAAATAAACTCACCCGGTTCAATAATCCAGTCGGCCAACATTGCGCCTGGTTTACTGTATTCTGTCGGCGTTGCCGGAATATCGGAATGAATACTAAGATGGAACCTGACATTACCGGGGTCACCTTCTATTGAAGGCGGATCGCCGCCAGGATAAATATCATTTAACCATGAACCCCAGATATGGATTTCCTGAATTCCACCGGTTTCGGTGCATTGGAAATCATCGGCCAATACATAGAATGGGAAGGTGGCATTGACATCCATACCGTTTTCAGTCAAATCAGGTTCCTGATACCAATTTTTCGGCGAATCTGGAATAACTTCACAAGTTGTTGTGGCACAAGTTGATCCAGGTCCTTGAGGCATGCCGCCAAGCGTGGCGCAACATCCCGGATCAAGGTCCATACAGGAACCATCGTTAAAGCAGCATGCCACCGTATATCCCATACAAGGCATAGGCAATATCGATGGTGTTCCACCCAATTCATCACAACAGAGTGGATCAAGTGTTTGACATGTACCATCAGGCATACAACAGGCCCTTCCCATTGGTGAACAGGCTGTTCCGGCTCCCTGCGGAGCACCGCCCATACTAATGCAGCAAAGGGGATCAAGATCCTGACAACTGCCGTCTGTCATACAACAGGCCTCAAGGGCAGTGCAAGTAGTACCCTGCCCCTGCGGAGTACCGCCGAGTTCATTGACACAACAGAAAACATCGGCCATAATGCAAGAACCATCAGGCAAGCAGCAGGCTTCGATACTGCCGTTACAGAAGGTACCATCACCCTGATATGAACCACCAAGAGTACCTATACAGTTGGCCATAGTGGTTACAACACAAAGCATATCGCCACTTCCGGTCGGCTCAGGATAACAGCAGGCGCCCTCAGGATCAGGTGCGAAATCGCTGGTAATCACAAAAGCGAGGTCAAGTGAACCTCGGCAGGTGTGAAATATCGTACCTTCAACCCATACGTTGAAGCCACGAACGTCAACCGAAACCCACTCCGGATTATAATCCGGTATTCTTAGCCTATATTCTCCATTGGGTATGGGACCCTGCCATATATCCGGCGGATCGCCGCGGCCAATCCAGACATCTTCTGGTGGAGTAGGCGGAGTCGTCGTAAAATCAAAATCACCGGGAAGAGGAGGTCTTGGCTCACCCGGAGGCATACCGTCAAGCGTCCAGATATCAGTCGCCCAATTAGGCGTAACCTCAGCGTACATTTCAGGATTTTCTGAAACAAAAGGCCGCACAGAATATTCAATTCTTATATCTTTGATACGTTCGGGATCAAGCGGATGATCCCAGAACCAGATATTCCACCAGCCATCCTCTTCATAGAAATACCATCCATTGGTTGTTGGATCAGCCGGATCAACATAGGCGCCAACCCCATAACCGCCAGCCCACATTCCGGCTGGATCTATTTGAATTTCGAACCAGTTGGAGATTGTTTCGGCCGGTTCATAGATTTCGACCCAGCTGCCCTGGCCTTCGTAGTAAACGGCATCATCAAGGTGATGGTCCTGGCTGTTTTTCCATCCCCATTGTTGACCCATACCCATATCTTCAACAACACATTCGATACTCAGCCAGTAAACCGTTCCCACTTCCTGATAAAACCAGTTTTGTTCGGATAAAATCAGATCGTAACGGAAATACTCCTGGTGATCGGGGTCAATGACAAGCGGTACCGTTGGATCATACCACCCTTCAAACATAGCGATATCAGCCGGCATCACAGCGGTGATCTCAAAAGATCCAGCCGGGGCAATTATTGTTTGCAATAAAACTCCGGGATGACTATATGAGGCCGGATCAATTTCATCAGCAGGAACATCAGCCCAAATTTTAATTGTAAACTCATTGATTACACCCTCGTCCTCATCTAACCATGAACCCCACCAATGAATATCGGTCACCGGTCCGGTTTCAGAACAGGTCCAGTCATCGGCGAGGAAATATGGGGCATCAACATGCACATCCCAGCCATCTTCGTCAGGAAGCTGTGGCCAATGCATCTTGTGATTTGCCCATGGGTCACTATCGCAACCAGCCGATTCAGTTTCGCCATTAACTTCCCATAACGGATAATTAGGTGGCGTATCCGGCGACCAAAAAGCAAACCATTCGTACCATGTGGTTGACCAGGTAGCCCACATATCACAACTTGCGGGAACAGGGGCATCACCAGAAGCGTCAAATACCAACGCCGGGAAATTTGAACCGGGGTCATTATATTGAACACCGATATAAAACGGGCCAGTAACGC
>JAQBFG010000137.1:0-11685 GCA_032123495.1 Candidatus Zixiibacteriota bacterium
TCGAACCCCGATTCTACGGTCCAGAGCCGCATGTCCTACCATTGGACGATTCCCCAGTATCAAACAAAAATTGAAATCTATTTTCTGACTCCAATTATCCGAACAAATATATATGACAAATTATGATTGTCAAGAAATACTGTCGGTAAAATATCAATCTTCTGAATAGGTAACAATTATAAATTTACCGGATACTTTGATTATTGCCCGCCTATTTTTGAATTGATTTCGCAAAGTAAGGCTATCTCCCAAAAGCAGTTTTCTATTTGGCGGGGGCGGGGGATAGGCCAATCCGGAAAAATTGACACGACAGTTATCCTCAAGCGGAATAATTGAAATAAAATCACGCGGTTTCCCCTTTATTTCAACTGATTCATTTTTCAATAGAAATATCTTTTTTGTAGAATCTATAATTGTGGCCGAAATGTCGGGCTGTTTTTTCTTTTTTTTGACCTTGAATTTATTAATCAGTTCCAAAAGAAATATATTACCAAGCGTATGATCGATCTCTGAGTTTGACAACGCTCCGCAAATTTCAATATTATTGGCACCTCGAGCAAGAGCCAGTTCAACCGCCAACTGTGAATCGGTTTTGTCCTTTTTTACTGGATGCTGGATCACTTCGATACTTTTTAGATAATTTTTGGATAGCTTTGGTGTTGAGTCAAAATCGCCAATTAATATATCAGGTGTGATATGATTCTTAAGAAAAAATCTGACACCGCCATCAACGGCAACCATTATTTTTCCTTTTAGATTTCTAAGATAATATGCGTTGTCTTTGGCACTGTATCTGTTATTCAGAAATAAAATATATTTTTTGGATTTTTTCATCTTTTCGCGCATAAATATTATTCGGTTATATACGAACCGGCCAGACCAATAAAAAGAAAAATAATCACCGAACCGATCAGCCATTGCAGTCCGATAAGCGGCAATAGAATTGTTGTTGCAATCAACGCCCCGATAGCGGAACCGGCGATCTCAAACGCATATCCGGTCCCGCGATTCGCCCCGGCTCGACCATAATAATATCGATATGTTGCAGCCACAAATAATCCGCCTCCGGCCAAAGCGGTCGTAAATAAAAACAGCAGATGATAATAAAGCAGTGCTGTTGAAGTGATTTGAGGGTATGTAACATAATAAAGCGCCATTGATGTTAAAAGCAACAAGAGTGACGGATACTCCAATCGTTCGGCTTCGGATTTAATTGAAATGTATGTTCCCAGGGTCAATCCGAGCATAAAAGTTCCAATCAATAATCCCAACTCCGAATAAAGCGAGCCGGCGGTAGATTGATACAGATAAAATGCTATAAGTTCGGCTGTTAGTGTTGTTAAACCGGCGGTGAAATATAAAAACAACCCAAAAACCTTCCGTTTCCTCCGTCCCATTATCGTAGAAATAAACAGAGGAATAATTACTAGAAGAACAATTATGGCCGGATAGACTTTATCAAAGATAAAATGTGTAATTGTGTTATCTGTTTTGTAAAGACTTGAATTTAATAGTATCTGTTTATATATCAATTTCGGATTTTCAAGATTGTTTCTATCGCCAATAGAATCCAAACTTTTGTATAGCCCCGACAGCTTAAATTCATCAAGTCGGTCTTTTAAGTAATTATCGTTAATAAACTGTGGCTGATAATTTAGGAAATTTATTCTCCGCATAAGAGTATCATACGGAATATTAAATATCGGTTCATTTGACATAAAAAACAGAGTTGATGTTCCGGGCCAAAGATTAACATATTGATAAGAATATCTGGCCGTTCTATAAATAGTTGACAATACATTTTTCTTCTGCTCTGAGATAAAGCGGTCGCTGTCATAAGATGTCGGAATATAAAAAATACCATCAGGTTTGAGAATTCTTTTTATTCTTCGAAAGAATTGCTCTGAATAAAATCGCCCGGTTTTGTAACTGTCTGGTATCCCGGGCAAGGCTATAACAATATCATATTTGGTGATGATGTCATTGTTGTTGATATATGCTATTGGATCATCGTCGATACGATTGATTCTTTGGTCCTCTCCCAAAATTTTATCCAGTGCCGGACCAAGCGAGATTCGTGGATCAATAGCTGTGATCTTAATTTCCGGAAACATTTTTGATAATTGTCCAACGCCAAATTCCGCCCGTCCGAAAATCAGAATATTTTTGGCTTCAGGTTTGTAAAGCAGAGGAGGAATCAATATATTTTCGGCAACTTCTAAGTTTGGATAAGTCGCCTCGATTTTATTATCGGTTAACAAGACAACTGTACTGTCTCTGCTAATGATTGTTTGAGAACCATAATGCGTTTCAAAAAATTCTTCGATACAGAAGGGAGAATATTTAATCTCATTAAAATATAAATCCAATTTCGGAATTGAATATTTTATTGCTATTAATATCAAGAGTGTAAAAAAAGCTGTTACATATAGCGAACGACCATTAAGTGAGATCAAACCGAATATGATAACAATAACGCCCAATCCGAAAGCCATAGAAATATTTGAAAGTATCGGACCGATCAACGCAGTTGTCGCAATACCTCCGACAAAAGCACCAAATCCTTCAAACAGATAAACGCTGTTTATTGAAGCCGCGGGACGATGACCCTGACGGCAGATCGATGAGAATAAAATTCCTGAAATGCAGCCGGTTGGAAAAGTTAATAGTATTGATATTAAAGCAGCCAGTGTAAATGGAATCATCTCGCCTATTGTAAATTGAAGAATAACAGGAGACAAGCGAATAGCGACAAGAGAAAGAGGAAGAAGAATTGCGCCAGCTATAAACAGTAGTTTAGTACCCAATCGATCTGTTTTTTTGCCGCCAACATAAGCTCCCAGGGCGACTGCTAGCATCCATCCAAAAAGAGCTGTACCGATAAATAGTTCATCGCCACTAAAAGTTGAAATCAATTCGCGGAGTAATAAAACCTGGCCGCCAACCGAAAAGAATCCGAGTAGAAATGCTTTTTTATTCATCAGAATAATCCGGGTATCTCCCGTTTGCACTTTTGGCAATGATTGCCTACCAAATTAATTTTGGAAATATTGTATCCTTTACGCTCAATCAATATTTCACCACATCCGGGGCAAGAGGTCGACTCCGCTTTGTGATTTGGTAGATTGCCAAGATAGACATATTCCAATCCTTCCGCCCGCGAAATATCGTAAGCGTTCTGCAAAGTTATTTCGGGTGTCATCGGAAGATTCTTAAGTAAGTACTGCGGATGAAATCTTGAATAATGTAGCGGTGTGTCAACTCCGAGATATTTTTTAATCCATATAGCCAGTTCTTTAAATTCATTGTCACTATCATTTAAGGTCGGAACTACCAGAAAGACAAGTTCCAGCCAGACGCCGGCTTTTTTGATTTGAATTAATCTGTCCAGAACCGGTTTCAGTTCGCCATTGACGGTTTTCTTATAATAATCTTCCCGGATTGATTTCAGATCGATCTTGATCGCATCGAGATGCGGCAATAAATCAGACATTGGCCGTTCCTCGATATAGCCGTTGGTAATCATCACCGATTTTACCGATTTTTCTTGCCCCAATTTTGCTATATCATACATATACTCATAAAAAATAACCGGTTCGGAATAAGTGTAAGCAATAGTTGGTGCTTTTCTCTGACGAGCTATGTTTACGATATCTTTGGGAGGCAGGACTAAATTATTGGTCTGTTCCGGACGGCTTTGTGAGATATCCCAGTTCTGACAGAATTTACAATTAACATTGCACCCGGCGGTGGCGAGTGAAAAAGCGGAAGTCCCGGGATAAAAATGAAAGAGCGGTTTTTTTTCTATCGGATCGATATTTATGGCGCAGGGCAGACCATAAACCAATGTTCGATAAACATCACCTCGGTTTTCCCTGACCCCGCAATATCCCCGTTCCATATCGGTGATCCGACAATGACGCGGACAAAGACCGCACTCAATTCCACCGCCATCTAATTTTTTATAATAACGAGCCTCGACCGATGATAACTCTTTAGAATAATCAAATGCGCATGCATTCTGAACACCGCCTATAATTTCTGGAAGTATTCCTGTTTGTGGCGCTAACATCGCAGCTGTTCCGCAACCGAGACATTTCAGGAAGCTTCTTCTTTCAAATTTGTTGTTCATAGAAGTTCCACTTCCGATTGATGTCCGGTATCATCAACGGCAATAACTTTAAGGTCAATTTTCTCTCTACTGGCCATTCCTAATCCGAGTTGTTCTGCCGACTTGAGATATTTCACTTCTCTTTCAGTTTGCGTCAGAGTTGGCAGATTATTTTTTTTGCGAAGATGTTCCAAAATCTCAAGGCCGATTCTGTCGGCCGCCACCGGATCATCCGATATTATCAAACCATTATAGAAACCCAGATAGCGACTGTCATAACCGGGGCCACCGTTATATTGAACCCGGATAGCATCAATAATTGCAAGTCGGTTTTTTGATTTAATCGGTTCAAGATTCGAGATGTTAGCAGCAAACGGATCGCAGTTATTATCATGAAATTTATTCGGATTATTGATAGCACCATACATATTTTTAAGGCAAGCTGATAATCCGGCAATTGAATGATCTTTCAGAATCGGCAGATTAATATTAAAATCTACCAAATCGGTCATCACCTTGCTCACAAGGCTGTTTACCTCGCCGGAAGTATAATAATCGGCGCTATAACCGATACCATTGGTATCGGTTCCCAGGCATCTTCGCCCAAAAGATGAAGCGTTGAGATCAAATCCGGCTTGCTCAAGTTCGCGATTGGTTCGTTCCCAGATAACAATATTATTATCATCGATGCCGGTTTTAATTAGGATTTTGGCCAATCCATCAGTAAGTGGGACGGGTGTTGAATTCAGATTTCTGGTCAGGCAGTTGACCTTCAAAGCAACAACACCGGATGGAATATATTGTCTAACCGCTTCGGTCAAATTTGAATTTCCAGTTAGCGTTTTCAGACCGCTTTCAAGAAGTTGTTGATAATTCTCAGATGCCAGTAATTTCCCTTTGTTTTTACCCGCATATTTTATGACACAAACTGAACTCATACTTAAATATATACAACGTTTAGAGACTTTTATGCCAATACTTTTTTCTTGACCGTTTACATAAACAGTTGTATTCTGCCCACTATGAAAAAGAGAACATTTAGATATCTGCTTTTGGTGGTAACTGCGCTTGTCTCAATATCTTCTCCGATATTATTCGGCGCTGTCAGAGAACCGGTTGTGGCAGGAAGTTTCTATCCGGCCGATTCGCTTGAATTGTCAAAAATGGTTTATGGCCATTTGGACAGTGTCGAAAATCTGCCTGAATTAGACGGTCAATTAATGGCTTTGATTGTGCCTCATGCCGGACTCATCTATTCCGGCCAAATCGCCGCTTATGGATATAAACTTCTGGAGAATTCAGGCATTGATAAAGTAATTCTATGCGGACCATCGCATCGTTATTCTTTTATGGGGCTTTCAGTATTTGGCCCATTTGTAAATTGGAAAACGCCGCTTGGGATCGTCAAATGCAATAATTTAATTTGTGACAAATTGATCGGTTTTGATAGCGATATTGAGATCATCCGACAAGCTCATCAGCAGGAACATTCACTCGAGGTCCAGCTGCCTTATCTTCAGACAGTTCTGGGCAATTTTGAACTGATTCCGATAGCAATGGGTAATCAGGATAAAGACAACATTAATCTTTTGGCCAGAGCACTGGAGTCGGTTGATTCTGCAAAAAATATGATAATGATAGCATCATCAGATTGGCAGCATTTTCGTCCGGCATCGGATGGATGGAAGCTTGATTCGCTTGGATTATCATGTATAGAGAATATGGATGTTGACAAATTAGAGCAGTATCTTGAATCGAAAGAGGTCGAAATGTGCGGCGGCGGCCCGGCCGCGGCTGTTATGAAAGCGGCGATATCTAAAGGAGCGGATAGAGTCAAGATACTAAAGTATGGCGATTCAGGCGATATCACCGGTGATAAGAGTAATGTTGTTGGATATGCGGCCATTGCTATTTACAAATCAGGTGATCATCAGTTAGTTACTGAATTAGCCAAATCTGATACTGGTAAAACCGAAAAGAAACTACCGCATCAATTTGAACTATCGCAACCGGAAAAAGAGGAGCTTCTTGATATTGCCCGTAAATCGATTGAAAGCTATTTAACCGATGGTTCTACTCCCGAATTTGACGTTTCCGATAATCTTAAAAAATTCGGTGCCGCTTTTGTCACATTGGAAAATGACGATCAATTAAGAGGCTGTATCGGTCATACCAGTGCCGTTGAAGAGTTATACAAAACAGTATCAAGTTGTGCTATTCAGGCGGCTGTGCAGGATAGACGATTTCCGCCGGTCAAATCGGATGAGATGAAACAGATTCATATTGAAATATCTGTTATGTCGCCTATGCAGTTAGTCGAATCGTTTGATGAAATTGAAGTCGGCCGTGATGGATTAATGATTTTTAAGGGGCAGTATCGGGGATTGCTTTTGCCGCAAGTTGCCAGAGATTACGGATGGAGCCGAACCGAATTTCTGGAGCAGACCAGTCGTAAAGCCGGATTGGATAAAAATGCATATCTGGCTGACGATGCTGTTATATATAAATTCCAAGCGGTCATTTTTGGAGAATAGGTGAGGAAACTTGACTTCCCTGATGGAGTTAGTTATGATACTTAATTGTGTTAAAAGTGGAGATTAAGTTGTGATTCATGGAGTAATATTGGCGGGTGGTAAGGGCGAACGTTTCTGGCCTCTTTCGCGGGCGGAACATCCCAAACAACTCCTCAGGTTGATTTCGTCAAAAACGATGCTTCAAGAGACCATTGACAGGGTTCTTCCGCTGATTTCCAGCGAAAGGATTTTGGTGGTGACATCGGAAGATATTGTTTCTCCTATATTGGATGAGATCTCAATGCTCAAGCAGGAAAATATTCTGGCCGAACCGTTTGGACGAGATACCTGTTTGGCTATCGGCTTGGCCGCCAAACATCTTCAGAAAACAGATCCCGATGCTATTATGGTTGTTTTGTCGGCGGATCATATTATCCAACCGGCCGAAAAGCTGCTTGATATTATCTCGATCGGTGCCCAGATAGCGCAGGATGAAGATAAACTGATAACCATCGGAATCAATCCGACCCGTGCCGAAACCAATTATGGCTACGTTAAAATGGGTGAACCTTACAAGCTTTTTGGCAGTATAGCAGTATATCAGGTTGCGGCTTTTACCGAAAAACCGAAGCCATTGGTTGCCAGTGAATATTATTATGGTCATAAGCATCTCTGGAATTCAGGTATGTTTATCTGGTCGGTTGATGCAATTTTGAAAGCTATAAAATCCTGCCAGCCGGATACCGCCGCTGCTCTCGATGAATATGCTGTTTCTATCGGAACCGAAAATGAAAAAGAAGCAATAAGAACTCTTTATGGTAAGTCTGATCCGATTTCAATCGATTTTGCAATTCTTGAGAACGCCGAAAATGTTTTGACAATTAGAGGCGATATAATTTGGGACGATGTCGGCAGTTGGAATGCCCTTGAGCGGTACAAAACTAAAGATCAGGAAAATAATGTTGTCATTGGCGATGCCAGGTTATTAAATACTTACGAAGCTGCCATATACAATGACACTGATGGTATAATAGTGGCATTGGGTGTTTCCGATTTGGTTATTGTAAAAACCAGGGATATTGTTCTTGTCGCTCATAAAACTCAGGTTAATGATGTTAAAAAAATCATTGCTGAACTGTCACAAGATGATTCAATGAAGAAGTATTTATAGTATGAAAAAATATTTATTATTATTAACTATTCCACTATTGTTAATTGTCCTTTTCAATTGTAGAGGGACATTTGCACCACCGGAAGGCGGTGAAGAAAAACCTGAACCGGCCGCAAAAGAGACAAGTGATAAATATGAACCGCTTGGACAATCCGAAGATTTTGCCATTGTTTCCAGGGCTGTTTCATTTGATCCGGTTGTTGATTCAACTCAAAAACTGGATGGTGAAAATCCGACAACGATTATTGATGGTATTGCTGACGATTCGGCCGGGGATAGAGTGTACCGGATTCAGCTTTTTACTGCCAAAGAATATGGCCCGGCTGTTCGGGAGAAAAATGTTGCCATTGAAGTGTTTGATAAGCCGGTTACAATGGATTACGAAGTACCTTACTATAAAATCAGAGTTGGCAATTTCTTAACCCGTGAAGATGCGGAGAAATATTTGCCGGCCGCCCGCGAAGCTGGTTATAAAACAGCCTGGGTGGTCAGAGCGTATGTTAATGTGAAAACAGTAGAAGATGTTTACGATGGATATGACGAGGAAATTTACAAGCCATTTGATAGTACCGAATTGATAGATATGGAATATGAAACCGAACAAGACAGCCTCGAATATCAGGAGGATTGACCTGCTTCACCCTGAACCGGAAATTCTGAAAGAAACTCTGAAGATTCTGACAGATAATGGAATTGTTATGGCACCAACTGAAACAAAATATGGACTGCTGACTCGAATAGATTCTCCCGGTTTGGTACAGAAAGTGTATGATATAAAAAAACGTCCGCTATCGATACCGACTGCAATATTTGTCAGATCGTTTGATGAGATACATAAATTTGGCGTGCTAAATGCCGCCGCGCAAAAAATAGCGGAAAGATATCTTCCGGGACCAATGACATTGGTAATTAAAGCTCGGACTGATTACCCGGCTCCGATTGTTTTAAATGGAAAAATCGGACTCCGTTTTTCATCATCTGAAATTATAAAGCAACTGCTGGCCCAGACCGATTTTAATCTGACTGCCACCAGTGCCAATATATCGGGCGAAAATGAACCGGAAAATATAGAAGAAGCAAAAAAACAGTTTGGTGATAATATAAACCTCTATCTCGATGCCGGGCCGCTGAACGGTCCCTCTTCAACTGTAGTCGATTGCTCAGGTGAAACGTATAAGATATTACGTGAAGGAGCAATTTCAAATGAGGATATTAAAAAATCTTTGGAGATGAATTGATGACAGGAAGTTTTAAAATAATGTTTGTTTGTTTTGGGAATACCTGCCGGTCGCCAATGGCCGAGGGAGCTTTACGCAAAATACTTGAGAATAGGAATATTTCGGGAGTTGATGTTTATTCATCGGGAACCTCCGGTGGAATCGATTTTGAGGCGACACCTTATGCCGTCGAAGCGGCTAAAATATGGGAGGCAAATATTTCATCGCATCGTTCCCAACCATTAACGGCAGAAATAATTGATCGAACCGATTTAATTTTGGCAATGGAAAGATCACATTGCCAGGAAGTACTCAGGTTATGTCCGGATGCTGCAAACAGACTGTTTTTGCTTAAGAAATTTCCTGTTCATGGATGTTCAGGGGAGGGTGTCGATGATCCTATCGGTGGGTCGTTGGATATGTATAACCAGACCTTTCTTGAAATCGGCGAAGAGATCGGTCGGATTCTCCCTGAGGTATTGAAAAAAGTGGAAGAAAAGAAAAATTCGCAGGAAAACGATGGCTAAAAAGATAGCATTGATATTTATATTTATTCTGATCTTTGCGGCCGGTTTTTATTTTTTGGACAATCAATTCGGTATCGCTGCTGCACAGGCCGACATCAATATTGAAGAAAATTCTTCGAGCTTTGACAGGTATATCGAAAATCTTGCTTTTGGTCCCGGTGAAAAGTTTTATTTTGATATTGGGTACGGATTTATTAATGCCGGTCAGGCTACTCTTGAAGTTGCCAATCTGATAGAATATGCGGAACGCCCCTGTTATCAAATTGTTTCTATTGCCAATAGTAATAAATTTTTCTCATCATTTTTTAAGGTGGAAGACAGAGTTGAATCAATCGTTGATGGCCTTGGTATCTTTTCCTGGCATTTTGAAAAACATGTCAAAGAAGGGGGGTACCGTGCCGATCGACTTTATGAGTTTGACCAACAGAATAACCTTGTCTATTACGGCGAGGACACAATTGAGGTTGCACCTTATGTTCAAGACGCTCTCTCGGTATTGTACTATATCCGCACTCAGGAGTTAAAAGTCGGCGAAACATATTTTATTGAGAATTTTACCGATGGTAAAAAATATCCTCTTAAGGTGATGGTACACCGGAGGGAAACTATTAAGGTTAAAGCGGGTAAATTTGATTGTATCGTGGTCGAACCACTTTTTCTTACTTCAGGAGTATTCAAGCATGAAGGCAAGTTGACCGTCTGGTTAACTGATGACCGACTGAAAATGCCGGTGCTGATGAAATCAAAAGTTTTGGTCGGTTCAATATCGGCGGAGCTGACCGATTATGAGCTGGGCGAAATAATAGAATTTTAATAGGTTTCAATGACCAATTTTAAGCAGATCGATATTAGTAAAGTCAAGACGGTGTCTTTAAAACGCCGCAAGAACAAAACCAATACAAAATCGTTTGGACAGATCTTTAATTTTAAGAATAAAAAACTGGGTAAATCATTTTTCGAGAGCCTGCCGAAATTTCTTAAAGCAAATGATCTGATTGAATTTATAAACAAGGTTTCTGTTTCAAGGAAAGAAGGTCTGCCGTTTCATGTCATGATGGGTGCGCATTCGATCAAATTAGGATTGACGGCTATTTTTATAGATCTGATGAAAGAGAAAATAATTACCGGTATATCTTTGAATTCCGCAGGACTGATCCATGATCTGGAACTGGCTTTTATTGGTCAGACATCGGAAGATGTCTCAGCCGGGTTAAAAAATGGCAGTTTTGGAATGGCTGAAGAGACCGGATTGATGTTTTCAGATGTAGTAAAGCTGGCCGACGCTAATTCTATCGGTCTTGGCGAAGCAGCTGGGAAATATATAAATAGCAATAAGGCAAAATTTGGGAAATATTCTCTTTTTGCCAATGCCGATAAACTTGGCCTGCCGGCTACTATCCATGTTGCTATCGGAACCGATATTGTCGCACAACAAAAAAGTTATTGTCCCGGACTCACGGCGGAAGGCTCTTACCGTGATTTTAAGGTCCTTTCAAATATTTTGATTGAAGCTGACCGTGGCGGCTGTGTAGCCAATATCGGTTCGGCCGTTATGCTTCCTGAGGTATTCTTGAAAGCATTGACTGTGGCACGCAATCTAAAGAAAAGCAAATGTAAAATCACAACGGCCAATTTTGATATGATTAACCATTACCGTCCTCTGACCAATGTCGTCAAACGTCCAACCGAAAATGGCGGTCGCGGATTTAATTTTACCGGACATCACGAAATAATGATCCCCCTGTTAGCCTGGGGACTTAAATCATATATCAATAAAATAAAGTAAAGACGTGGAGATTTTGAAATGATACGTTTAGTCGAATGCGTGCCGAATTTTTCGGAAGGCAGAAATAAAGAAGTTATTGAAAAAATATTGGATGAAATAAGATCGGTCCCGGCGGCGACATTGTTAGATTGGGAGATGGACCCGGATCATAATCGTGCCGTTGTTACCTTTGTCTGCCCGCCTGAAGATGCTGTCGAAACTTGCTTTCGAGCCATTAAAAAAGCCTCCGAATTAATAGATATGCAAACTCATTCGGGTGAACATCCGCGAATGGGTGCAACCGATGTTTGTCCCTTTATCCCGATTTCTGATTTCACTCTGGCTGAAGCAAATGAGCTGGCTCATCAACTGGGCAAAAGA
>JAQBFG010000138.1:0-2779 GCA_032123495.1 Candidatus Zixiibacteriota bacterium
CGATAATCAACACCAATAACTTCACAATCAAGATCCTTTAGCAGACCGAGGTATGGTGCAACATTATTGACAAAAAGTATTCTCGGTATCTTTAAATCTGATAACTTCCCAAATATTTTATTGACCGGCTTAATTACCCAACGGGCGAAATCATCGTGTGATAATATTCCCCCCCAGCTTTCAAACAATTGAACCGTTTCAGCACCAGCTTCGACCTGGGTCCGCAGATATAAAGCGAGAGCATCAGCTAAGAAGTCAAACAGTTCTTCAGCAACATCAGGAGACTGATGCAAAAACTTTTTTGCAGAATTAAATGTTTTTGATCCCTGGCCCTCAATCAAATAACAGGCGAGGGTGAATGGCGAACCGGCAAAACCGATCAGCGGGACATCCGGCAAAATCTTTTTTATCTCTTTAATACCATCAAGAACATTAGAAAGATCATTTACCGGATTTATTGGTGTCATTCTCCGGACATCATCAATTGTACTTATCGGGTTAGCTATTTTGGGACCGCCATCAGGAAAGGAAACATCAATTCCCATCGGTTCCAGCATGGTCATTATATCGGAAAATAAAATTGCGGCATCAAGATCAAACCGTTTGATAGGCTGCTCCACCACTTTTGCAATAAGTTTTGGCGATTGGCACAACTCCTGAAACGACACTTTATTGCGAACCTCCTGATATTCAGGAAGATACCGTCCGGCCTGACGCATGATCCAAATCGGGATTTTACCGGAATTGCGGCCGTAGCAGGCATTGATAAAACTGCTGTTTGCTACTCCCACTGATGCGCCTCCTGTTTGATATTTTTGGCCAGAATGTCAGCGGCATCATCAAGCATTTCATTTGTATGCGCGGCGGATAAAAAGCAGACCTCATAACCTGAAGGAGGCAGATAGATACCATCATTGAGGACCGCTTCATGCATTCGATTAAAATGCGATATACCATCAGGATCAATATCTCCGGCTGAGCGTGGGAGGTCCTTCTGGAAAACAATCCAGAAAATAGAGGCAATTCCAGGTACATTTATAACACTGCCATTAATTTTACTAAGTAATTTTGACACAAAGCGGCGGTTTTTCTCTTCAAGATCAGCATAAATATTTCCATCGGCCAATTTTTCCAGAGTCGCCAAACCTGCGGCCATCGCCACCGGATTGCCTGATAATGTCCCAGCCTGATAAACAGGTCCTAATGGCGAAAGTTTACTCATAAATTCGGTGCTGCCGCCAAAGGCGCCAACCGGCATCCCGCCGCCGATAATTTTACCATAGGTCACCAGATCAGGCGGGACAGCATAATAGGCCGAGGCTCCGCCCATACCAAGACGAAAACCGGTGATCACTTCATCCATTATTAATAAGGCGCCATGTTTCTGCGTCAGCGCTCTGAGCATCCGCATAAATTCATGACTTTGAATCAAAAGACCATTATTGGCCGGAACACCTTCAATAATTACCGCAGCAAGTTTATCACCATTTTTATTAAAAAAATTATTTAAAGCATCTTCATCATTTAATGGAAGGACAGCGGTATTACTGGTGATAGCTTCCGGAACACCGGCCGATGATGGTTGTCCAAAAGTTGCCAGACCGGAACCAGCCTTAACCAAAAGATGATCGCTGTGGCCGTGATAACAGCCGTCGAATTTCAGAATTAAATCGCGCCCTGTAAATCCGCGAGCAAGACGAACCGCCGACATCACCGCTTCGGTTCCTGATGAAACAAATCTGATACTCTCAACCGCATCAACTTTGTTGATAATAAACGCGGCCAATTTATATTCGGCCTCGGTTGACGCTCCGTAGGTCAAACCGAGATCGATCTGTTTTTTTACAGCTTCAGCAACATCCGGATCACAATGTCCCAGAATCAACGGTCCCCAGGAATTGCAAAAATCGAGATAACGGTTACCATCGACATCATAAAGATAGGCACCCTCTCCCCTTTTTATTATCCGGGGAATCCCGCCAACCGATTTAAAAGCACGCACCGGGGAGTTAACTCCACCCGGCATTACCTGACAGGCCAATTCATATAATTTTTGCGATTTTTCAGTTTTCATTTTTAGTTCTATCTTATTCCGCTCGGTTTATAAAATATCTGTTTTAGTTATTACGACCCACAACCATCATAAATTAGTAATTATTTAACGAAAATGTTATTTTAAAATTAATTGATTATAGACGCTGTCGACAATAATTTCGGCATCACTCCCGGATTCCTCAACACGCCTTAAACCGACCCATTGGCCGTTTTTGCTCTCTCCAAAAATAGCGGTAAGATTCAATTGTCCTTCTGATATTGATGAATATACTCCCAGCGGAAGAGTACACCCGGCATCAAATTTAGCCAACAGGCCCCGTTCAAGTTTAGCTTCAAGGGCAACTTCGGGAGAATTTAACTGTCCGATAATATTTTCCGTATCGGGATCATTCTTTCGAATCTGAATTCCCAGAACTCCCTGAGCCGGAGCAGGCAGAAACTTCGTTGGATCAAGCCTGATAACTTTGAGATCAGACAGATCAAGCTCAAGCCGGTCTATCCCGGCAGCGGCAATAATAATGGCATCGTATAAACCATCACGAAGTTTTTTAACTCGGGTCGGGACATTCCCTCTTAAATCTTCAATTTCCAATGAGGGTGCATGAAACATTATCTGGCATTTGCGGCGAGCCGAACTGTTTCCAATAACCGAACCTGGCTTAATCGGCAAGAGGCCATCGCCATCAAATTTATCATGGTTGATAAGCAGTACTTCGCGGCGATC
>JAQBFG010000139.1:0-3432 GCA_032123495.1 Candidatus Zixiibacteriota bacterium
AGCAGGATAAAACCTGACAGAGGAATTACAGATAACCGGACATCAAAAAACAGCATAAATAGAGCAATGAGAAATGACCCAATGCCGACGCCTTCGGCTATTGAAAACGGTATGTTTTGCGAATGGATCGATTTTGTTGAATCCAATGTTTCTTTCTTAATATTCAGCACTCCCCTGTTATGCGGTCATTAGTCGGCATTAGGGACAGACACATAAGGAACAAAAAAACAGAGAATTATTTAAGTTAATCATGGTCTGGTCTTTACGACAAACCAGACTAATTCCCCTTTAGATCCTGACGATTCAATCTGTTCAATTGTAAATCCGGTCGTCAAAATTGCCGTCTTAATTTCCTCGACGGATCGATAATAAGATGGTGTTCGCAAAAGTCGAAGCTTTAAGTTTTCCAGCCACCATATCCACGGAAATTGTCGTTTAGGGGGAATAGATGCCCTGATAATTAGATAGCCGCCACTGCGAAGATTATTGTAAAGTTTCTGTAACGTCAATTTTAAAATATCATCCTTTAAATAATGCAAAATGTCCAGCATAATCGCCAAATCAACCGGTTCAGAGACCGCCGGGATTTCCGGTGCGCAGCCATTCGCTATCACACCTCTTTTTCCAACCGCCATAGATGCAATTCTGGTCCGTCGATAATCCGGGTCAATCCCATATACTGTTGCTTCCGGAAAGCATTCGAGCAGCCAGCAGGCCGGCACACCGTATCCGCAGCCTATGTCAATAATCGTATAATTCCCGTTACGGTTCTTCAATAATCGGGGCAGCTCCGAAAACATAGGATCAAAAAACATTTTAAAACGGGCAAATAATCGGGGATAGGCTTCCAAATTTTTATACCGCCTCAAGACTCGGTCTTTAGGATTTTTGGGTGTATGGTTATCTACTTTGCGAGGTTTAAACCGATAATCCAAAACCGGCGGCAAGATTATAAACGCACCGATGAGAGAATAGCTGATACCTATCAGCGAAGTAATTCCCGCACTTCTTAAAAGGGAATGTTCAGCTGAACATAAAACGCCAAATCCAATGATGGTTGATGTCGAGCCCATAAAAACCGTCAACCGGATAAGCCCGAAATACGGATGAGCTGCATCGCCGTAACGCTGATAGGATCTGGTGAAAAATAGTGAATAATCAATTCCCATACCGAAGACGATAATGGCCAGCATCATCCCGGGAATATCAAGCGAGTGGCCCATCAATTTCAACGTCCCCAGGGTACATATTAAAGCAAATATTACCGGCAGCAAAGAAATTAACGTTAAGGTTACATCAAAAAAGAAAATAAATAAAAGAATTGTAACGCCAATACCAATGATAACCAACATCTTCACAAAGATGGAAAATAGTAGTATCCCCAATCTCTTCGAAAAGAAATTTGGATCAAACAGTTTACCCAGCGAACTGTATTTTGCATAAAATTCATCGGCCCTGTAAGTCGGTCCCGCAGTCAAATTGCAGACCTGTATCCATGTTTTTTTGTCAGGGCCGACTGTAATACCCATCATATCGAAAAACTTATCGGGAATAGCTGAAGACTCAGGAGTATAAGAATCTGGATTTAACATTTCATAAAAAGGCTCAAACGCATCTTCGGTGAAGCCTATATCAAAAGAAGATGCTTTCATTGTTTTCCTTAACTCGTTAATTCGATTTTTGTTCCAAAAATTTTTCCATGCTGCAAAATTTTGCTTTCTTCGATCTTCTCCGGGAAAAATTATGGACGGTACAAAGCCTGAAGACAGGGTGCCTGAAAGCCGATCCTTATTTATCATCTCAAGAAGCCGATCTCCTTTTTTTTGGAGTTCTCGGATGCTTCTGCCCTCGGTCATTATAAATATCTTATTGAATGCCATGTTCCAGACATTTGTAATCAGATTATCTGCAGCTATGGTTTCCTTGCTCACCGTATTCATTGAGGTGAGGCTGACATTGAATTCCGGTTTCGCGAAAAAAAGCATAACAATGAAAAAAATGAGGGCAAAATAGACGCCTTTTTTACCCATTCGGGCAAACCTGTCGACCAGTTTTTGAAACACTAAAGCCCTTGGGCGCGCCGGTGGCATTTCAGGAAAAATCATGGGGAAAACAGTATGAACGAAAATAAACGAAAATGAAATTCCAAGCGCCGTGAACTGACCCAGTTGTTTCAAAATAGGAAACCCACTTATATTCAGTGCAGCAAAAGCACCTGCGGTTGTCAGTGCTGCGAGCAGTCCCACGGCCCAGACCTCTTTGGATGCTTCTTTTCCATAAGTCGTATGAGGTTGATCAAGAAACAATAAATAAGCGATACCGTGATCGACGGATATCGATATGATCGCCCCGCCGAAACCGAGTACCATGAGGGATATAGATTTATGCATCAATGAAAATATAAAAAATGCGACCATCACGCCTGCGACGGCCGGCAAGAGCGACAACAACCCCAAATACGGTCTATGAAAAGCAATGATGAGCAGCAACATTATACCAATTGTCGCAAACAGGATTGCGCTGCGAACATCCCGTCTAATAATCAGTTCGTTATCAAGGGCAGCGCGATATGCGCCTACCGGTGTCAGTGTAACCTGATACCCCGATTTAGAATAGTCCTGGATGAGTTGCCTTGACAGCGTCTGAATCAGTTCGGCCGCCTTTCGGGCGAAGGCCGTATCAATACTTGAAGTTATAGTCTTGGCGATTACGAGCAGGTGTTTACCGTCAGATGATATCAGCTGCCCTTTATATATGCGGACGTTCTGCGACGGTGACAGATAAGCCAACTTGGCCATGACTAAATCTTTAAGCCCCAGCGGATCCTTTGAAATAAATTCAGCCTGACCGATGCCTCCCAAATTTAATAATCGGGTTTTAATATCTACCAGTTTTTTTTTAATTTTTTGAGGGTTCAGTAGAGGTTTAATTGTATTATTCAGTTCGTTTTCGGAGAACATCACCGGTAAATCATTTAATATATAAAATGCTAACTCCGGTATAAGATTCTCGATATTTTGCATGCCGACATTTTTAAAAAGCCCGCTTTGCTTTAATTTTTTTTCAACCAGTTGTCCGCATTCAACGAGAATATCCAAATCATCTTTTTGATGGCTGACATCAATGATCAGTTGGTCTTGAATTGAATGGCTCGCAAAAAAACTCAGCGCATCGGATATTATCGGATCATCTTTCGGAAGAAAACCGATGATATCCATCTCGATTTGCATTCGATATAAACCAATCGAAAATAAGACGACGACAATAAAAACTATGAACATTAACCGGCGCCAGTTAAAAGTCGTTGATTTCATCTGTACCGAAAACCTGGAGCATGAAGGTATTTTTTTATTATTAGCAAGAAATTCGATTTGATATCAGATCAACAGCAAATATTTAGAAAACCCATTTCAGGACAAGCAATATCAAAAT
>JAQBFG010000140.1:0-3500 GCA_032123495.1 Candidatus Zixiibacteriota bacterium
TCATACGGTGTTCCGTAAAAATCAGTCGGAAACATACTTTTAAAGCTGCTACCCATTCTTTGAATAACAAATTCGTTGCCAGACTGAAAACCGAGATTTATATAATCAACGCCATATTCAATATTTTTGGAGGTAATATCAGGCTGTTCCAATGCTTTTTGAACAGCCAAATCGGCCTGTTGCGGTCCTTGCGGCCAAAGACCCATTATTAAAACTTTTAAATCATTTTTAAAACAATAATAGAAAAATGTCTCGGCCATCGGCTGCAATTCCGGTCCTGACGGAGGATCATAATCAAAAGAGATCAGTACTTTGGAACCAGGCTGCAATTTTTCAATAGAGTTATAAAGTGATTCAACTTCCGGAGATAATTGAATTTTCTGCGTTACCGTCATAAAAAATGGTAACACAACGGCGATTCCAACAAAGATAAAAACAGTTTTTCGCCCGACAAAATTACCCTGAATGGTTCGAACAAAGAAATAAACAAGAGCCAGGAGTATCAGGCCAATTATTATAAATGAGACGGTCGGCGAAAATGTTATCGGTTCGGTGACGACAAAATATAGAAACAAGACTAAAATCAAAATACCAAGATAAACGAGCCATTCTTTTTTCATGATCAATCTCCCCCCAGATGAGCTCGTTCAATTCCAAGAATTACTCGCAAAGATGTCGAGACAATACCAAGTGCGATACCGATCATAATTGCTCTTTGTCCGGCAGCATTAAAAACATTCATAATCCAGGTTGCAATTTTTGACGGCATAATAGCATCCGGAATAAAAATAAATCCTGCAATAGCATCGCCTATCGGAACCCGGCCTATCATAACAAGAAAGGCGGCCACAAGCAAAAGCGTTGCCTCAAAATTCCTTGCCCGGAAAGCTCGATAAGAAGCTGAAGCAACAAAAAATGCCAACAACGCAAACATAGTTGATGACAGTGGAATATAAGCGAATCTGTAAATCCAGTCAAAACCGGTTCCGGCTTCACGGAAACTTTCTCCACCAACAAGGCCAATAATAACGGTAATCAGAAAACAGACAATAATAACCGCTGAATAACCCCAGTCGGATTTTTTCTTATATACTTTATTTGCCGAAATTTTCATCAGGTTCAAGGCACCAAGCCAGATGGCGCAGGCGGCAATAATTGAAAACCAATCAGAGAACCAGGCATTCATTTGATTAAATGGCCAATGAGGAATAAAATATTGAATAACAAAGACAACACCGACAACGGCGGTGATAAACATTGGTATTTCGCGTCTCATCTTTCTATATTACCTCAATTATCCAATAACCGTAAAGAAGTTAGAAAGCTGGAAAATATTAAATGTCTCCAGCAAAATTCCGAGTAGAATCGCCACCAGAATAACCGCTTTGCCCATATCCTGACCCTTGAGAGATCCAAGCAGTCTCGGTTCCTTGGAAAGATAGGCTGAGGCTGCAAAAAGCTCTTCGCCTATCAATGTATAATCGCACGCAGCGACAAAAAACGGTAACTGCGAAGGTTGCCCGGTTCCGGCTATCTGAATGGCACCCACTGAGTTTCCAGTCTCGGCCATAATCAGAGATTCAGCGAAAAACGCTCCCATATAAAAGATAGCGGCCGGTTTTTCACGAACAAACATACCATCCACCGCCGCCGCATAACCAAATTGGTCATCAGTTACATAATGAACCTGATCCTCATGGAAGGCATCCGGTCTGCCCGCTTTGGCATAAGATTCTTTGACAGTTTCACGGGCAGTGATCATAACCAATGATTTGCAAACAGGAACCTCGATCCAGGTCTCATATTCGGCAGTTAATTGTGCCACGCGACCCAATATTGTTAAACCGGCAATTGTCTGGACATTATCCATATCATTAATGCCGGGAATAAAAAACACTTTTTTGCCCATCTCGGTAGCACGACCAACAGCATCATCGACTGCATCCAATCCGGCGATTTTCCTGATATATAGGTCTTTGCCAGATTTTGCCGCCCATATAAAGTAAAGGATAAATGCACAGATCAAAATCGTCCCGATAAAGACATTGATACGCCCCATGTCAAACCACTGAGCCGACGATTTAACCGGACCGGCTATATCCGATTCGGAGTTGACCGACCATATAACGGCGCCATTTTCTTTAAGTTCATTGACAGTGGCAATATAATAGTAATATTCAACTCCGTCTTCGGTATTGCTGTCAGTATATTCCGAATCACCCGAGGTTTGATTGCCGACTTCAACAAAATCACCATCTCTACTGGTTGAACGGAAAATCTTATAAGCGGTTACCTTACCACCAGAAACATCATCAACAGATACATCCCAGCTAATTCTGATCGCTTCGCCATCGTCATTAGGATTATCTATAACCGTAACATTTTTGACATTAACCGGAGTGATATCGGGAGGAACCGTTCCAACATTATCAGTTAAAACAGAATCATCAGTGATATCAATGACACCATCGGAGGTGCCGGTGGCATCTTGACCAAATACAGGAATTACTAATAATATTAATATAGAAATAAAAGAGAGAAATCTGACAACTTTGAAATCGGGAATATTGGTGCAAATCTTATTCAACGGCTTAACTCTTTTCTGTGATGAATTTCAGTATCAAGTTTACACCTCAAGTCTCACCAGGTTATTTGCTACCGGAAAATTCCTATTCTCCGGTTTTGATAATTCAGTCGGTAAATTTATTATATTGAATCTCTTATGTCAAGTCAAAAAACTGACAAATAAGCCCAGCGCAAAATTCGCGTACTTTATCTGTAACCCTTGACAGGGAGATTATTGATAAGTATGCTACTTACGGAAGTTTACAAAAAAAGTTTTCGATTCGAGGCCTCCCCCCTCTTTCCTCGGAAATGAAAGAACGCTTGTAAACTTCCTTTTTTTTATGCTTTTTCGCCTTTTTAAAGCGTTTTTGACCGATTTTATTAACCTTCAGAAGGTCGGGGTGACGCCCATTTGGGTGCGGGAATGTTTTTTTTGCCTCAACCTATATAAATTGCTATATTTACCTGAGTGGCGGTTGAATTATATTAATTGGGTAGGTCGAAACCCCTGCGGTTTCGACAAATTTGATTTTTACAGATTATGACTAAAATAAGACGATATTTCAAAGATCATGATACTGTTTTCTTGACTCATGTGGTCAAAGAGCGAAAGCCTATTTTAATTGAAAATGCCGAAATACTTTTATCTTCAATAAATAAAAATTGTATCCCACCCATTGGGTGGGGATATTATTGAGTCAGCGTTCTGAAAATTTGTATCCCACCCATTGGGTGGGGATTTTAAAAATTGACCTGATAAATAACTTTACGCGGAATTATATAATTATTATATTCCGATTATGAAATTAAGGCATTTTGATGATGATGGACGAGCGCGTTTTGTTACATTCGGAACTCATAAAAAAGTGCCTCTTATAACAAATAACGAGAATCGAAAGATAATTATTGATGTCATAAGCGTCATGCGGAAGAAA
>JAQBFG010000141.1:0-4513 GCA_032123495.1 Candidatus Zixiibacteriota bacterium
TGCTCTTAAAAGCAATAGTCATCCGATTATAACATCCACAATGGTCAAGGAGGGATTTGGGATTGATGTCTCAAGCGGCCTTGAGTTACAAACCGCTCTCGGTTGTGGGGCTAAGGAAATTATTTTCAGCGGTCCGGGAAAACAAATTGATGAATTAAAGCTTGCCGTAAAAAACTATGAGAGTGTTACAGTTCTTCTTGACAGCTTTGGTGAATTGGCAAAATTGGAACAGATTGCAGGTGAATTCCAAAGTTCAATTGGAGCCGGAGTTCGCCTTACCACCGATGAATCAGGAATTTGGAAAAAATTTGGAATACCGCTTGATCAAATCGCAAAATTTTTCGATGATGCGGAGAAATGTCCGCATATTAAACTCTCCGGTCTACAATTTCATATAAGCTGGAACCTTAATCCCGAAGCACAAATATTTTTTATAACACGGTTGGGCAATCAACTGAGGCAATTAGATAAAAGACATCGTGAAAACATTAAATTCATTGATATTGGCGGTGGCTTCTGGCCGGAACAGGGTGAATGGATGCAACCGGCGGCAACCCCCCAGGGAATGCTGGAGTCGGCGCTGGCTGAAACATCAATTAATGCCGGAGAGCATTATAAGCAACCGGCCTGTTCTATCACTGAATTCGCAGATAATATCTCGGCCGCACTAAAAAAACAGTTACCGGAAGATATGAAGTGCACTATCTGTCTCGAGCCGGGTCGTTGGTTATGCAATGATGGTATGCATATTCTATTGACGGTGGCCGATGTTAAATCGTCGGATATTGTAATAACAGATGGCGGCACCAACGCGGTCGGTTGGGAACGATTTGAATCGGACTACTTTCCAGTCATAAATCTTTCGCAACCGGATCTTCATGAACAGGAGTGTCTCGTGGCCGGTTCTCTATGTACACCCCATGATATCTGGGGTTATAATTATTTCGGTGCTGGTATCAAGGAAGGTGATGTTCTGCTGGTGCCCAATCAGGGCGCTTATACTTACAGCCTCCGGCAGGAGTTTATCAAACCTTTGCCCGGGTGCGTAAGCCTGCCTGATAAAATATCGGGAGATCTGACCAAAAAAACAGATAAAGGGTAAAACGATCTGGAGCAGAACCTGCATGAAAACCACAACTGAAAATAACAATGCGCTTGAATACACGCAATTATCTGAAGACCGATCGGATCGATCAAAAAGACCGTCTCTGCTAATTTGGGAGGGAGCGTATGCCAATGTCTTCATCGTGATGACCGGCGGCGCCTTTCTGACCGGCATGGCGATACTATTGGGGGCAAACGACTTTGAACTTGGTTTACTGGCCGCGGTGCCGTTCGCGATGCAAAGTACTCAGTTACTGTCTCCCTATCTGTTTACCGATCCGGTCAAATCACGCGCTCGGGTTACTACAATACTTGCCATCAGCAGACTTTTGTGGCTGACAGTTATTCCCTTGCTGTTATTAAAAGGAGTTTGGCGGCTCAATGTTTTAATCGGTATTGTATCGATTTCCAGCCTATTAACTATGGTATCTACTCCAGTATGGCTGGCCTGGATGGCAGAAGTTATACCGAAACGGATACGAGGTCGGTTCTTCAGCCAGCGAAATGCGGCGGTTGCTGCAACCACAATCGCCAGTATGGTTTGCGGCAGCCTAATCCTTGATTGGTTTCGATGGCATAACAATGAGGCGATAGGTTTTATAGCAATCATGTTGGTCGCCGCACTTGGAGGACTATTGGCGATACGTGCAATGGGTCGCATTTCAAATGTACCTCGAAAAGACGAAGCCGAAATCTCCCATCGAATTGACATCCTGGCACCAATACGGGACCATAGTTTTCGTAAAATGCTTTCCGTATTCGTCGTCTGGAATATCGCCATAGGTTTATCGGCTGCCTTTTTTGCACCTCATATGTTACTTAATCTTAAAATGAGCTTTTTCCAAATTGGACTCTATTCCAGTGCAACTGCCCTTGTAGCCGTTGTTTCCAGCCGTATTTGGGGAAAGCTTGTTGATCGATTCGGATCAAAGCCAATTCTCACTATCTGTGCATTGGGTATTTCCTTGATACCGATTATCTGGTTGTTTCTAACTGAGAATTCATTATGGATACTGATTCCGGAATCTATATATTCCGGATTGTTATGGGCAGGTTTTAATCTGGCGGCGTTTACCTTACCCATTGATCGCAGTTCGAATGCTAACCGGACAGTGTACTTGTCCGTATTTGCGACCGTAACGGGGCTGGCTTTCTTCATCGCATCCATCGCCGGCGGTTTTGCTGCAGAATCACTTTCTGACTGGTCATTTATTCTGTCGGGGACAACATTAATAAATTATCATCTGCTGTTTATCGGTTCGGCAGTGATTCGATTATTGGCTGCAGTGATAATGTCAATCTTTCATGAACCGGCTGAGATACGATTGCCGGTAGTTATACAGTTAATGGGATACGCCGTGCTTAAACATATATCGATCGGACGCCAGGTGTTCCCGTTTATGTCCGATAACTCTGAGTCAGATGAGGAAGCAAAAAATAAGATTTAATGATCGTCAATGAACTTAAAAACTACGAAGGGTTTATCACGATGAAACGTTTCAAAAAATCCCGAAAGTGTCCCCGTTGTTCCAGCGGGAATGTTTTGCTGCAGGATTCTTCCAATGATGGAGTCGATTTATACGTATGTTTTGACTGCAATTATGAATTTGAAATCGAAGGTTACAATCCCAAACATCAGGCCGAAGACTTTGATTATGATTTGGATGACGATGACGATAACGATCTCGAAAACTCCGAAGAAGAATGGAGGTATTAAATTTATGGTCAATTAAACGGCTCATAGTATTTAACAGCCGAGAAAACGATTTTTGCCACGAGTACAGTAATTAATATTGATATCAAATGGAATAATTAGACATATTCCCACTTATTTTCTGGACTTCTTTAGAAAAATATGTATTTTGCATCAAATTTAATAATAAGGAGAATATGATATGATGACAACTCTGACAGATAGTCTGATAAAAAATAGAGCTGCTGCTTTTCATTGGCGTTATAATCTTGCCACGACCCAAAAAATTGCTCTTGCATTGGGGATGGCAGTACTCACAGGTCTAATGGCACAAATCAGGATCCCGTTACCTCTGACACCGGTTCCAATTACCGGGCAGACTTTTGCGGTCCTTCTGTCCGGTATTCTCCTTGGTAGAAATTGGGGCGGTATCAGTATGGCGGTTTACGCGACACTTGGCGCAATCGGTATTCCCTGGTTTGCCGGATTTGGCGGCGGCCCTGCAATTCTTTTTGGACCGACCGGCGGATATATTTTCGGTTTCATTCTGGCGGCATTATTTATCGGATATATCTCTGATAGATTCATCAAATCCCGCAATTTTATTCCGATGCTTCTCCTAATGCTGTTTGCCAATTTTATTTTGATTCATGGAACCGGATTGATTCAATTATCAGTTTGGCTTAATTTCGTCAAAGGTTCCTCGCCGACATTCTATGAGATTCTGGCTATGGGAACACTTCCGTTTATGGTTGGTGGTTTGATCAAGGTTATAGCTGCTGCCGCAGTTACCCAAGGAATCACACCGAAAATAGATTTCAAATAATTATTTCTATTCAAATTATCCGGGGTAGGTGTTACAAACGTCTACCCCGTTTTTTATTATCTTGACCCTGCCATATTATAAGATTTAATTATTGGAAACATATAATCCGGAGATGTTCTTATGGAAATATTAAAATCACTCTACGAAAATATTTTTTCAATTATACCGGTTAGTCTGGTTCTCGTTATATCAGTTCTGGTTATTATTACTGCCCGGTATTTTATAGACAGACAGTTCAAAAACAGTCCCGGTCGGCCTTTCCGTCGGCAGGTTTTTACGATTGTTTTTTCATTTGTTGCCTTACTATTAATTGTTCTGGCGATGCCAATCAACGACAGTTCCCGCGGTCAACTTTTAGGTTTAATCGGTATTATATTCAGTGCCGCGATTGCGCTGTCATCAACCACTTTTGTCGGTAATGCTTTCGCCGGGATGATGCTCCGTGCCGTGCGGTCATTTCGATCCGGCGATTTTATTAAAGTCGGCGATTATTTCGGGCGAGTATCGGAACGGGGGCTATTTCATATAGAGATTCAAACCGAAGATCGTGATCTGATTACAATGCCGAATCTATTTATTGTCACTAATCCGGTCAAAGTAACCCGCTCGTCAGGGACCATTGTTTCCACAGAAGTCTCTCTCGGCTATGATATATCTCGGCTGACAATTAAAAAACTTCTGCTTGAGGCAGCCAAAATAAGTGAGCTTGAGGAGCCGTTTGTTCATGTTATAAATCTTAACGATTTTTCAGTGACCTATCGTATCTCTGGACTTCTTAAAGAGGTAAAACAGTTGATATCGGTTCGATCTCGCCTACGCGAAAATGTATTAGATTCGCTGCATAAATCAGGAGTGGAAATTGTTTCGCCAACTTTTATGAACACGCGCGC
>JAQBFG010000142.1:0-9793 GCA_032123495.1 Candidatus Zixiibacteriota bacterium
ATTTCTCTCGATAACTTATCAGGATCATTTACAACTTGAATAATATTTAGAATAGCCAATTTAATTGCTTTTTTGCTTAATTCTCTTGATTCTTTGGTTGACTGCGTTGACCAGAATGATTCAATCCCCTGACTTAAGACATCAAATGCGGTACAAGCCGTTATATATGGTGAGATATTTAATGTAAATATCGGGTCAAGAATAACATAGTTTGGTGTTAATGATTCATGAGCCAGAGAATATTTTATCTTATCAATGTACACTACGGAAAATTTTGTTGATTCGCTTCCGGTCCCGGCGGTAGTCGGAATAATAATTGTTGGTATCTGTCTATCCGATGGCTTTGCGATTCCCTTAATAATATCCTCAGGACTATTCACCTGAGTTGCCAACAGCGATATCGCCTTGGCCATATCTATGACACTGCCGCCGCCGATACCAATTATAAAATCAAATTTACCTGATAAAAATATTTCTATTCCGTGCTTGAGATCATCTAATTTCAGATTGTTTTCAAATTCCGAGAATCTGCCATAATCAAACTGCGATAACAAATCACCAATCAGTTTTTCGGCACCTGAACTCGAATATGATTTCTTCCCGGTAACCAGTAAAATTCTATATGGAGAAAAATCGGCAAGTATCTCCGATAGTTTTCCAAAAGAGCCGTATCCTGAATATATTTGTTGGATCATTTGTCTGAAAGTAATGATTTTTTAAATTCGATTTTGTTTTGAATCGGCGTCGCTGTGGGACGTCCCAAATCAGAGCGGGCACCTTTTTTGACTCTTATCTCAAGCAAAGATGGCCCCGGCGATAATTGAAGTTGTTTAAAATTCCCAGAAATTTCCTCTGCTGTCTCGGCTCTTAAAGAAAGCTTGTAGCCATTTGCCATGGCTATAGCAGGAATCTCTATATCGAATCCGATTGTCGGTTGTCCGCCGACTGAATCGTGAGCGCCGTTATTAAAGATGATATGTCTGAAATTCTTTGGTTTTTGGGAACCGATAATCGCCTGAGCACCCATATGCATTATTGCCGCGCCGTCTCCATCAAAGCAATAAACATTACGTTCCGGTTTTTGCAGCGCAATTCCGAATGCAATCGATGAGGCATGCCCCATACCGCCGACCGTCAAGAAGTCTTTGCCATGATTCTCATGTCTCGCTTCTCGCAATTCAAACAGCTCGCGCGAAAGCTTTCCAGTAGTCGATACGATAATATCGTTTTCCCCAAGCAATGGTACAATACTCTTAAGTGCATCTTCGCGGCTGACGCTATATTCAAGAGAGTCAATATCTTGTGGCTTATATTTTTCAAAGGCCCCCTTTTTGACCACAAAGGCATAAGGGGCCTGATTTGTTTGCATATATTCCACCGCTTTGTCGATTGCTCTTTCTGCTTCATTAATATCCTCTGGTAGAATAGAATTCTTTATCTCAAGCGTATCCAGAAAACTGTTTGTTATTCGACCTTGTGCAACATGCTGTGGTTCATCTTTAATTCCCGGTCGGCCGCGCCACCCAATAATTAGTAACATTGGAACCGAATAGACATCGGGGTGCACCAATGAAACGAGAGGATTGGTGGCATTTCCTAAACCAGAATTTTGCATATAAACAACACCTATTTTATCGGTTGCGAGATGATACCCCAGCGCAATCGAAACCGCATTTCCTTCATTGGCCGCTATTATATCTTTGCCAGTATCAGATAAATATGCGCAAAAATATTTCAGAAGTGAATCGGGGACACCAACAAAAAATGATAATTCTTTTTTTTTAAGAAAATCGCAAAACTGTTTGGGGGATATCAAAACAACTCCCTTTTATTTACTGCCCGGAATTAAGGTAATGATCTCCTTGATAGGCATACAGAAAGGATCAACTTCTTTGGAGCGCTCATATTTCAATATCGTTTCGGCCGTTTTCACCATCGCCGGGTAGGCGCTTCGCAAAAGATGATTAGCATAGATAACTATATTAACACCTAGTTCGGAAAGTTCTTTTTCATATACATGATTATAAGCGGTTGGCACAACAATTAGCGGAACCCGCGATTCAAACTTTTTGTATCTTTTGCAAAACTCAAATATCTCGCGGCCATCTTTTTCTTTACTGTGAATCATGATACCATCGGCACCAGCCTCAATAAAATCACCGGCTCTTTTAATTGCATCATCCATCCCGTTTTTTAAAATGAGACTTTCAATCCGGGCGATGATCATAAAATCATCGGTCAACTGTGCCTTTTTGCCGCGAGTGATTTTATCCGAAAACTCTGAAATATCTGCCTGCTTTTGTTCAACGTCAGTGCCAAATAAAGAATTTTTCTTTAGTCCAATCTTATCTTCGATTATAACTGCCGAGACACCCAGTCGCTCAAGTGTTTTGACCATAAAAACAAAATGCTCAACCGGGCCGCCGGTGTCGCCATCAAGAATAATCGGTTTGGTTGTAACTTCAATTATCTGATTGATCGTATCAAGTCTCGATGTAAAATCAACCAGTTCGATATCAGGTTTACCTTTGGTCGTCGAATCGGTCAGACTGCTTATCCAGGCGCCATCAAATTCTTTAACGATACTGTTATCAGAGACCTTTGTATGTTCGACAATCAAACCGGTTAATCCGCTGTGAGCCTCAAGAATTCGGACAATAGGTTTCGCTTCAAGTAATCTTCGAAGTCTTTTAATCCTTATTTGTGGAGTGGTCCCAATTGATCGCTGTTCTTCATTAAGGAGTGTCGATGAGATCCCTTCGGTGTATTCCGGCTCAATAAGTTTCCCTCCCCATTGATTCAGAGTTTCAATCACTCTTTCTCTGGTTTCTTTCTGATGGCCGGTTTTCCAGTCATCGCCGTGAACCACATAATCAGGTTTTAGCTTCAATAGATTGGGAACATAATCAAGCGTTTCCTGCGGAATAACCTCATCTACACCTTTGATATTTTCGACAATTATTTTTCTCTGCTCATATGATAAGTAGGGAAGACGCTTATAGCTTGCAATCGCCTTGTCGGTCAAAAGCCCCAGCGTGACCACGCCATATTCATTCGCTTTTTTTATTATATTCAGATGTCCCGGATGAATCAGATCGGCGCTCATTGCGACATATACTTTTGTTTTTTTCATTAGAAAATTACTGCTTATCCGGAAAAAGTTTTTTGAAAAACAATTTTATCTTATACCAAAATATTTTAACACCAACCGCCGCACCCAATAAGGCCGCTACCAGCAGTTGGAAAAGATAAGTTCCTGTGCCGGGGTCCAGATATGCATAAGCGTGGCGTGGAAAACTTAAATCGATAATGGCCAATAAGGCCAGAATAGTCATTATACGATAATAGCGAAAATTCATTTATTGATCCCCAGAGTAGGCTATTTTCATTTAAGCCGGTTTATTTTCTTTTAATGAAAAGCATAATAATGATATGTGACGTAATTGTCACTTAAATTATTAAAATCTCAAAGATATTTGATTTTGGGAGTAAAAATATTATAGACTGAAGCAGAATTATTAACGATTTATAAGTAAAAATAAATAGCGGATTAATCACTTCTAAGTGCTTAATCCGCCAAAGAGATTCTTTATTTAACCAGTGCCTTTTAGAACCAGCGCAATTTATCCAATTCCGGGATTTCGTCTTTTAGTTCATCGGCAAGATCCTCAATTTCATACGCGATATGTTCCAGCGTCTCCGCTTCTTTTTCAAGCAATGAGGCTTTATATTCGATCCCTCTTGTTTTCCGCTCCATATCTCTTTCAAGATCATCTGAATCATATCCGGGAAGAATCAATTTAAAGACACCACCAATGGCACTTAAACCTATCTTGGCACCTTCAATACCGATGGCGGCACCCTTGGCACCTATAACCGCAGCATATTTTTTCAGTTCTATGGCAGAATTATAAAATTCCTCAAGTAATCTCTTTTGCCTGTCATTTGTCTGAATCTGCTTGCCATTGACATATAATCCATAATTTTCGGTTATTCTGACCTCACCGGCTCTGCGGCCGGAATGAGTAATGTAAATTTCATCATCCTCAATATCGATGTCCATATTATTGCGGTGCCCGAAATCACGAAAATCACCATAATGAATTACATGACGTTTATTATCATCAAAATCGAAGTCAAAATCAAAGTCGAAATCATTATCAAAGTCATAGTCATAATCATATTTATTATAATTGTATTTATATTTATTCTTGGCAACCCGATATTTGCTTAATCTGTCAAGTTCATTTTCTAATTCATCCAATTCCAAATCTAAATCAGCTAATTCGGCGTCCAAATCATCAAGATCATCTAAGGCTTCAAGGGCTTCTAAAGCTTTCAAAGACTCAAAACCATGAAATGAGTGGCGGTAGTTATTGGAATAATTATAGAAACTTCGGCTATCTCCCGTGCCCTTAAAAACCGTGCTGGTGTTGTCACCATCGGCCCATGATATGGCAGCAAATCCAAAAATCAGCAGCGTTGAAAATAATACTATTATAGCTTTTTTCATCTTACATTCTCCTTGGTCATATTATTCTTATAGCCTAATAGACGTAAAACTAGCCCAAAGGTTTCATTTCCATAGCCTCATTTTGACGTTTTTATTACAAATTTAGGGGAATATAAAATCATCCAAATAATTAGCTTGGCGAACCGTTATAAATGTGATAGATTTTCCAAAATTGAAATTTAAAAACTGGAATAAAATATTATGAATGAAAATGAAAATATAACCTCAGATTTTATCAGGGACATCATAACCGAAGATGTCAAAAACGGCAAAAATGAAAACCGCGTTCACACCCGTTTTCCGCCGGAACCGAACGGTTACCTTCATATCGGCCACGCCAAATCGATCTGCCTCAATTTTGGAGTTGCCAATCAGTTCAATGGCAAATGCAATCTTCGTTTCGATGATACCAATCCAAGCCGGGAAGAGGTCGAATATGTTGATTCCATCAAAGAAGATATTAAATGGCTCGGGTGGGATTGGGAAGACAGGCTCTTTTTTGCTTCCGATTATTTTGATACTTTATATGAATATGCAATTAGACTAATAAATGACGGCAAGGCGTATGTCGATGATTTAAATGCCGAACAGATTCGCGAGTACCGCGGTACCTTAACTGAACCTGGTAAAGAAAGCCCCCACCGAGTTCGTTCAATTGAGGAAAATCTCGACCTTTTTGCAAAGATGCGCGCCGGCGAATTTGACGATGGCGCCAAAGTCTTACGTGCAAAAGTAAATATGGCATCACCTAATTTAAATATGCGCGATCCGGTTCTATATCGAATTCTTCGTGCGACTCATCACCGCACCGGCGATAAATGGTGCATCTATCCGATGTATGACTGGGCGCATGGGCAGTCAGACTCTCTTGAGGGGATAACTCATTCTCTCTGCGATATCAGCTTTGAAGATCACCGCCCGCTTTATGATTGGTTCATTGAACAACTTGGTATTCACCACCCGCAGCAAATTGAGTTCGCCCGTCTCAATATCAGCTTTACCGTTTTAAGTAAGCGGAAACTTCGTATGTTGGTCGAACAAAACCTCGTCACCGGCTGGGATGATCCCCGTATGCCAACATTGACCGGCCTTCGTCGCCGCGGTTACACCCCCGAATCAATAAGAAATTTCTGTGATAAAATCGGTGTCGCTAAACGGGAAAGTATTGTAGATGTGGCGCTTTTGGAGCATTGCCTTCGAGAAGATTTGAACTATCGTTCTAAAAGAGTTATGGCAGTTCTTGATCCGCTCAAAGTAGTGATAGACAATTATCCTGAAAATCAAACCGAAGAGCTGGAAGCTGTCAATAATCCTGAAAATGAGGCCGATGGAAACCGTATGGTCCCGTTCTCGCGCGAGATATATATCGAACGCGATGATTTTATGGAGGACCCGCCGAAAAAATTCTTCCGTCTTGCTCCCGGACGCGAGATTCGGCTTAAACACGCTTACTTTATTACATGCAATGAAGTGATTAAAAATGAAAATGGTGAGATAATTGAACTTCATTGCACCTATGATCCAGCCTCAAAGGGTGGTGCTTCACCCGATGGCCGCAAGGTCAAAGGTACACTTCATTGGGTATCAGTTAAACATGCTGTTGATGCCGAAATACGCTTATATGACCGTCTTTTTGTCAAAGAAAATCCGCTGGAAGATGAAGATTTTATCGCCAATCTGAATCAGGATTCACTTGAAATATTAAATAAATGCAAACTTGAACCGTCATTGGCTGCGGCAAAACCGGGCGAATATTTCCAATTTATGCGTCAGGGATATTTTGTCGTTGATTCAAAAGATTCCGGCCCTAATGAATTAGTTTTTAACCGCACCGTTGGGCTTCGGGATAGCTGGGCAAAAGCGCAGAAAAAGTAAAACAATATTGGTTTGCCGGCGGATAAAAAAGATATCGGTAAAAATGTTCTAATCGTCCTATCCTTTTGGTCGATATACTTCCATATACACCATGTTAGACATGGATTATTAAAAATTAAATGGGGCTAAGAAGTATTGGACGGAAATGGGAATAAGTTATATCGGAAGAGGCGATATTGCCATCTCTGATAATCCGGATGATGTTATAAAAACAGCTACGCTTGGCTCCTGTGTCGGGGTTTTGCTTCATGATCCTAAACTAAAAATAGCTGCGGTGGGTCATATTACTCTTCCAGATTCAAGTGTCAGGAGCTGCAATGAGATAAATAAGCCGGGCAGGTTTGCAAATACCGGAATCCCACTGCTCGTGAAATCAATGGAAAAAATGGGTTCTGCCGGCGGGAAAAGTATAATTGTAAAAATTGCCGGCGGGGCATTTATAAAGGATAAGCATGAGACCTTTAATATTGGCATAAGAAATGTAATCGCCATTAAGCGCAATCTTTCAAAATATGGTTTGGTATTAAATGCCGAGGATACAGGCAGCAATATTGGACGAGTTATGGAAGCCAAAGTAGATACCGGCGAAGTAATTCTTTCTTCACCCGGGAGGAGTAAGTGGAAATTATAATTTATCCACAAACCTCTTTGAAAACTCGCATAAAGTTTCCGCCCATTATCTTTTCTACCTCATCATCTTTATAACCGCGAACCAGCAACTCTTCGGTTATATTGGCCATTCCTGTGCAATCTTCAAGACCAAGCGGCGGCATAGACATCCCGTCAAAATCAGAACCGATCGCAACACAATTGATTCCGCCAAGATTGATTATAAAATCAATATGATCAACAACTGTTTTCACTGTCGGTCTTAACCGGTTTAATGGCGATTCAAATTCTTCTATAAATGATGTATATTTCTTCAGTTCATCCTGTAATTCATTTTCAGGCATAGTTGAAACGAATAATTCCGAAATCCTCTTAATCCCGTCCGGATATTTTTTCCGCAATTCTACTGATTGTTTATTCAACTCCTTGGATAAAACAAAATAGATAAATGTAACTCCAATGACTCCGCCCTTATCTGCGATTGCTTTAATCTGTATATCATTTAAATTCCGTCCGCTGGGACAAATTGAGTTGGCACAGGAGTGTGACGCAACAACCGGCAATTTACTCGCAACAATTGCCTCATCTGCCGATGAAGCTGCGCAATGCGAAATATCAACTATCATTCCCAATCTGTTCATTTCGGCAATTATTTCTCGCCCTTGTTCTGTTATACCCTGAAATGCCTGATTTTTATCGGACCATGAAAGACACCAATCGGTCGATTGTTCATGAACCAAAGTCAACAGCCTGACGCTCTTACTATAGAAGTATTCAATATTTTTTAGATCACTATTCAGCGCCGTTCCGCCTTCAATGCCAAGAACAGCTGCAATCTTATTATTCCTTTTGGCCTGTTCAGCCTCCAATGAAGTACAGCACAAAGTAATGTCATTGCTATTTTTTGAAATTTCCTTTTTAAGACAATCAATATACTTATTAACTATTTCAAATTCCAACTTACCGGCGACATTAGTATGAGCCAGACTGGCAAATACCTGCAGATCGACACCACCCTCTTTAAGTCGGGGAATATCAATATGATAATTGTCGTGCCGCTGGGAGATGTCGTATCCTCTGATCATTTGTAATACAGTGTCGCAGTGCAGGTCAGCCACTATTATATTTTTGTGCAATTTATCTGTTTGATTGCTCAAGGTAATTCTCCGCTGATTTATTTATTTGATATATTAATATAAATCTCGTCTTGACAAAAACTATAAAATAATATTCAATACATTTAAGTATATTTTTTAAAAGAATAAAAACACCCAGAATTTTGAAATCTTGTGAATTAAGGATAAAAAATGTCCAAATTGTTGTAATTATTGTGTGAATAAGTCGATAACATTTAAGAGGGAATGGTAGTAAACGTTATGAGTAATAAAAATATTCAGAATTCGAGGTTGCCATGGTTCTAAAAAATATAATTGGTGTTTCAGCAATATTAATAACATTTATATTACTTTTTTCACCACCACTTTTTTCCAGTGAGCTTGAATATATTAGTCAAAAAGAAATAATTGAAAATTCAGCCGCTTGCCTTGATTGTCATGAGGATATAGTTCGTTCTTTATCCGAGTCAGCGCACCAAATATTTGACATCAACTCTGGCTCTGAAATGAAAGGCGGGTGTGTTGGTTGCCATGATGGCTGGGTTGCACATCTTGAAGATCCGGGAAAAGATAATATTGGCCAGCCAAAAAATTCTTCACCTGGCGATCAATCTAAAATTTGCGCGCGCTGCCATCAATCTTTGCATCAAACAAGCATGAATTCATTTGATCCGCATGGGTTAAATGGTATGACCTGCCTTGATTGCCATAAAGTGCATGATAACCAAAACGAATTGCTGCTGACCAATAATCGACAGGAATTTTGTCTTTCTTGTCATTCTGAGGTTGCCGCAGATTTTAAAAGTCGTTCGGCACATCCTTATGATTCAGGCAACATAAACTGCGTTGATTGCCATGTTATGGGAGAAATGGAGCGGGGCGATAATGCGGTTGGACTGAATTGGACCTGTCAGAATTGCCATGCCGAATATTCCGGGCCATTTATATATGAGCATCCGGTAACATGGAAACATTCAACTCAAGGCTCGGGATGTATCGAATGCCACCAGCCGCATGGCTCAGTTAACGACAGACTGTTGACACAACCCGGTAACGGCACCTGTTTGCAATGCCATGGCACTCCTCCCGGGCACATCACGAACCATAGCGGTTTAGGATCTAAATTTGCCTGTATAGAATGCCACAGCGAAATACATGGTTCCTATGATAATAGACTGTTTCTTGACCCGGATTTAGGGACTAAACTGTTTCCTGATTGCTATCAATCGGGATGCCATATTACAAACTAAGGAGGGTAGATGCTTAAAATATATAAACTCATATTGGCGCCATTCTGTCTTCTTATGGTTATCGCAACTACCAATATTATGGCATCAGGCGACGGTAAATTAATTGTGGGATATACTTATGAAGATGAGGTCGGTAATCAATCGGTATTTAACCCCTCTTTTAACAAGTATGAAGGATTGGGTATCTCTTTGGAAAACTTCCGCTACAAGTTTAATAATGGACTCCAACTGGATGCAGATCTTAAAAGAATCACTCTTAATAATCGTAATCTCAGATTAAATCTCAGAAAATCAAGATTATTTAGCTTATCACTGTCAAACCATCAATATCGGCGAATATATAACTTTGATGGTAGTGATTTTACCAGAAGACATCGGACCGACGCTTCATTTTGGGCAACCCCTCATAAATTTATTAAGGTTTATGCAAA
>JAQBFG010000143.1:0-26680 GCA_032123495.1 Candidatus Zixiibacteriota bacterium
CACCATTTAGGGATTGTTGATAAACCTATATTATGTCATCGCGAGCAGAGTCACAAACAAAGGTCGGGACGATGCGTGGCGATCTCAACCTAATGTCATCAAGCAAGTTTGAGATTGCCACGTCGTTTCCCGCCACAGCGGAAAACTCCTCGCAATGACTTTTTCAACAGTCCCCTGCTATTGGATAATTACTTGAATGCCACCAAATATCTATATATCTTGTAACCAACTTTAAATAATGGGAATTAAATTATGTCGTCATTTAATGCCTACGAAGATGAAAAGCGGGCCGAGGCGTACGCTCGATTAGAATATCCGGGGACATATTATCTTGCCTATCGCGATATTCCAAAAATTCTCACCGAGTTTGTCAAAGGAAACAAAGCATTAGATTTTGGATGCGGCACCGGACGTTCAACGCGGTTTCTTAAAAAATTAAACTTCGATGTTATCGGGATTGATATCTCAAAAGAGATGTTAAATATGGCGCGGGAATTTGATCCGGATGGTGATTATCGGCTCACCGAAGATGGCGATTTCAGTACAATACAAAATAAGAAATTTGATTTAGTATTATCTGCTTTCACTTTTGATAATATTCCGACAAGGGAACATAAAGTCAATCTGTTCAAAAATATCGGCCGACTGTTAAACAACAATGGCAAAATCGTTTCGATTGTATCATCACCGCAGATCTATCTTCACGAATGGGAATCATTTTCGACCAAAGATTATCCCGAAAACAAAAATGCCAAAAGTGGCGATATCGTAAAGATCATAAATACGGCCATTGAAGATAGTCGTCCGGTCGAAGATATTGTCTGGCCCCACCAGTCATATTTGGAGACTTATAAAAAAGCCGGATTGGAAGTTGAGGCGATGTTTGAACCGCTCGCCAAAGAATCAGAGCCTTATAACTGGGTCAACGAAACCAAAATCAATCCCTGGGTTATTTATGTTTTGAAGAATATTGAGTAAAGTGGAAAACAGGCTCTATAAACTCTTTACTCTTGACATTTCATCTTCATTTTGATATATTAATCAAGTCCAATGGGGTAAAAGAACTCGATTAAACTGCCAAAATTTTAAGTATTTCGCTCGTGGGGGAAACGAGTATGTATAGAATTTCCAATCGAACCGATTGGGGTGACGCCCGTCACAAAATTAAAGATGCCGTCGCTGTCGGCATTGACTTAAATAACACAGTTACTCCAAGTGCTGTCATAACCCAAATTAAAACTGATGGTTTTGAAATTAATATTGGCGGATTGCGAAATATTGAATTGAAATGGTCAGTTCTGGAGCACTGTTGGAAAGAGCTTTGCGACGAAGGCGTTTATGACCAGTCAATCTTTGACAACCCATTCGAACAGGCATCCCTGGATTGTGACAGTCTTGATTTTGTTATCTGCCGGTTGCTAAAAAAATCGGGCCTGCTCTGTTGTGAGAACAAAGATCAGATGAAACTACCATTGTAGAGTACCCAATTAAATTCGCAACAACTTAGTATCTATTCGGTGTAAACTTTGCTTTGCCATTTATTCAGACGCCGTTTGGAAACAAGGCGAAACCAAAGATATCCAAAAGCAAACCCGCCGACATGCGCCAGCCAGGCAACTCCCCCGCCACCATCACCGGCAGAAAATACCGACATAATAATTTGATAGACAAACCAAAAACCAAGCACGACTTTGGCCGGAAGATAAATCATGCGAATAAAATAAAACAGAAACATAAGCGTCAGTACTCGAGCCCTCGGGAACAAAAAGAGATAACCGCCCAGCACCCCGGCAATAGCACCGGAGGCCCCGACCATCGGGATTTCTGATGATGGGCTAAAAATCACAAATAGAAAAGCGGCCGCCAGACCAGACACAAAATAAAATAATATAAATTTAAACGGACCAAGATGATCTTCGATATTATTTCCAAAGATCCAAAGATAAAGCATATTTCCGGCCAGATGCATAAATCCGCCATGCAAAAACATACTGGTAAAAGGTGACAATAATACCGGTGACGGATAATTGGGAGTCAGCTCACTTAAATGAAAAATCTCAGTCGGAATTAATCCAAACTGATAAATAAATATCTGAAAGCCATTTCCCTGTAAGGTGATTGAATAAAAATACACGAGACAATTAATAACAATCAGAATAAAAGTCGCAATCGGTTTATTACGAGTCGGGTTCTCATCTTTAAGCGGAATAAACATCTGTAATTATCTACAAAACTAAATTACTTTTTCTTCTTCGTATTTACAAAAAAGTGGGTTTGCACTGTCCGGCTGTTGCCGACCCGATCGCTGACAATTATTCTGAGGTCATGCCGCCCCTCGGCGATTCTTGACTCAGGATAGGTTTTAAGCAGTTCAGTATCAGAATCAAATTCGGGGATCAGCCAGCGGTCATCAAGATAGACCTGAATATTTTCAAAACTATCGATTCCAGATAATTCCTCAACGATAAGAAAACTGATCTGTGGATATGATGTATTAATCGTTTTGCCATCGGGCGGATAAATCTTTTTAATTCGTGGTGCGTCTAAATCTTCGATAACGGCAAAATTTCCCAGATATCTTGTCTCGGCTTTTATTCCGGATGCAGTTTTCGTATGTTTGAGCCATTTCCATTCCCCTTTTTTATTGAGCCGATAGACACCGACATTATCCTGATGTCGGTTTGATAGTGCAAATGACAGTTCGATATTACCGGCCAGAGGAACTGTTTTGGGGCCGACCGAATAAACTCTACCTAATATTGATTTGCTGTGAGCAAAGCGTTCATTTGGTTTACCAAGTTCTATATTCACCGGTGAATAAAAAGATTCATTGCGACCAATAAAACTCAGTTCGCCGAAATTTCCGGTTGTATATCCATCAGGATTATTCCCGGTATGAATAATTGAAACATCTTTGCCAACAACAGAAAACTCAGAACCGCTTTCCAGAAGTTCAAATTTAATTGCCGCCGACTTCACTTCCTTATTTCTAAAATATGCGGCATAGTTTCCATCCCCGGCCGGTGAACTGATTATATCTTTAATATATCCATCATCATAAGTTATTCTGATAATAGGTGGTTCAACAATTTTGCGACGAGTTGAAATGTTAAATAGAAAACCGCCATCAATCAGGTTGTAATCAAAACTGTAATTAACATTGTCCGGCTTCTTTAAGATAAAATGATTATCAGACAGCTCCCATCCTGATTCTCCAACGGCAACAACTTTGATTGCATCGGGTCTCCTTTTTTCGGGAAAAATAGTGAACTGATAATCACCACCTCGGGTTTTATCGAGCTGATTTGGTTCAATTATATTCCATTTTACTTTATTTGATGAACCAAACACTTTAATTTTTTTGAGATCAATATATTTGTTGTCAATCCTGTTTTCCATATAGCAGGTTGTATCATCGACCCAAACAGGATTAAAAAGTCGGCCAGGGGGAATCATCACAAATTCAAATTTTATTTCAGTTTTATTTCCGGCGGCATCAAATATTTCTATCCGTGCTCGATGCAGCCCATAATCTATTTCACTGTTAATTTCAAATATTCCACCGTTCTTATATAACGATTTATCTCCGGAGTACGCTTTTCCTTCCGGAATAAACAGTTGGTGCCAGTATTGATCTTTCTCTGCGGCTGTCTGATAATCAAAGCAAAGATCGGACATACCGGTTTCGGCAAAATCAAAATTATCATAGGTGGTTTCATAATAAATATAATTATCAATAAATAATTTTGCTTTGAATATATTAAGGTCAGGTCCGTTCTTGCGAATCTGATCAAAGACTTTGATTCTGATTCCAAATGGACCGCGGAGAGGTACCGCTGAATTGAGTTTATATGCATGTCGAGATTTATCATAGATCGGCTTTTTGTTGAGCCTTCTAGCGCCGTTGGAGAAAATCAGACTGTCATCCTGATAAACAAAACCGACATATTCAACTGTAGGGGCAACATTATCTTTGATATCAAAACCATTAGTTAAAGGATTAAGCGGTTTATTATTTGCGTCGCGAACTTCAAGATGAATATGTGGGGCGCCAATGCCGGTTTTCCCTGAATAGGCAATCAAATCACCAATTTTGACCGGGATGGAATCTATTTTGTAAAAATTGTCGAATGAATAAACCTGGTTTTCTAACTGAAAATCCCAAACCAACCGTTCCAGCTTATCATTTAACCGCGATAAATGCCCAAAAACATAGGTAAATCCTTCATAATCTTTAAGATAGAGACCCTTGCCATAGCCATCATAGGAATATTTAATACGCCAGATATAGCCGTCGACTGGGGAAAATATCTTTCGTCCCTCTTTTCCGCCGGTTCTAATATCGATTCCTCCATGGAAATGAGCCGGTCGGTATTCGCAGAAATTTGACGAAAGATCAACATTTCCTTTTACAGGCAGCTCAAAACTGAGTGACGTATTATAAATGAAGGCAAATACGGCCAGAACTAATAATGTTCTCTTTGATGTCGATAACTTATTCATAATATTTGGTTTAACAAACTATTGAGTAAAAGGTTCAATGTCAAAATAAAACAATTATTGTTATTAAAACAAAAATCGCGGCTTGCGCATTTGGAAAATACCGATATATTATCTGATTGTATTGAAATTTAGATTATTGTGGTTTTTTAAGGAGACTGTAAATGTTTGAAATGTTGAGAAAAATGATTGGTCCGATAATGCTGCTGGTTTTGGTGGCTTTTTTAGCGACAATTATTTTCAGTTGGGGCGGTGGTGGATTTAGTAACAAACCGCGCGACACGGTAGGAGTTATTAATGGCGAGAATATATCTATTAAGGTATTTGACCAATATTATACCAACCTTCTGAGACAGGCCCAACAGGAAAATGGGAATGATATGACACAGGCAAAAAGAGAAGAAATCAGAAATAACGCCTGGCAGCAGCTTCAAGCCGACATTTTGATTAATAAAGAAATTGAAAAACACGGGATTGTTGTTACCTCTGAAGAGATTTATAGTTTCCTGAAGCTTTATCCGCCGCAGGAACTTCAGTCGGCTCCTCAATTTATGACCGATGGAAATTTTGATTATCAGAAATATGTTAACGCGATGGTCAATCCTGAGAATGCCCCATTCTGGGCCAATCTTGAAAATTATGTTCTGCCTGACTTGAAAAAATACAAACTTCAGGAACAGATCATTGGTGCCGCCAGAGTAACCCCAGCCGAGGTGATGGATGCATTTTTGGCCGAAAAGGAAAAAATTAAGCTGGGTTATATAAATATTAAAAATAATGCTTTCAGGGACCTTGTTGCCGATGCAACTGAACAAGAGACTCAGCTGTATTATGATGAAAACAAGGATAACTATAAAGTAGAAAATCGGGCGAAAATTGATTATGTAATTTTTCCCAAAGACCCTTCTGACAATGATTGGCAAAGAATTCGTTACCAGATACAGGATGTCTATGATTCGGCCGCAGCCGGTGCCGATTTTGCAGAATTGGCCCAAATATTCTCCGAGGATAACTCAGCATCTAATGGCGGCGACCTCGGATGGTTCAAACAGGGTCAGATGGTTCCGCCATTTGATAGTGCCGTTTTTTCGATGGAAGTTGGACAGGTGAGTCAACCGATCAAAACACAATTTGGTTATCATGTTATCAAATTGCTTGGAATCAAAGGAGAAGAGCGGAATGCGGCGCATGTTCTCTTTAAAGTCGAAACTTCACAGGAAACGCTTGATCAGATTCTTCAATTTGCCAACGACTTTTCGGTAACGGCTATCGAAAAGGGGTTCGAAGAGACTGCCGAGGAATTTAGCTATGAGATCAAATCAAGTTCAAAACCATTTGATAAAGATGGCTTAATCAGCCCTGAGATAAGAACTAATAGACTTATCAGTGAATTTGCCTTAAGTAACAAGGTCGGAACAACTTCCGAAGCTTTTGAATTGAGTACTTTTATTGTTGTTGCCAAAGTATCTGAGCGGTTTCCTTCGGGATATTCATCGTTGGATGAAGTAAGAGGTCCGATTGGGAGCGAAGTCAAAAGAGAGAAAACAAGGCAGATGGCGCTTGATACAGCTACTACTATCTATAAGGCAATTCAGGACGGTTCTACATTCAACCAAGCTACTGCAAAATTTGGATTCACCTATGAAGCGACTGAGCTGATAAATCGTAATTCAGTGGTGCCGAATGTTGGACGTCAACCCGAAGTTACCGGAGCCGGATTTGCATTAGCAGAAGTCAATCAGGCATCGGGACCTGTTGCTTACAAAAACGGCGTCGTGATTTTAAAACTGCTGGAGAAAGTATCGGCCGATCTTGAAGAGTATAACCAGATTCAGGATTCATTAAAGACAGTTACGCTCCAGAAAAAACAACAGGATATGTACCGTCAATGGTATAACGATCTGGTCAACAACGCCGAAATCGTCAGCTACCTTGACGAATTTTATCGCAATTAGTAAGTTTGAATAATATTGAATAAAAAAAACGTCCCATACGGGACGTTTTTTTGTTGTCATATAAATAATTTTAAACTTGCTGGTGGCTCAGCGCTTTTCTTTTGTTTCGAAATTCACGAATTTCATCGATATCAAGAATCGCTGTTAATATCGTCGGCTTATCTTCGGCATAGGTTGGAACCCGTTTGATTATTTCCCAAGGCGAAACAATAAGTGATCTCCCCTGCAACGGCCTATTAAACAAAGAACCGATCCCACAGGTCTTGATAATATAAGCGCTGGAATTTTGTGCCGCTGACAGAAATATATTATTATCACGTTTAAACTTTTCAGATTTTGACTCCGCCGGTCGGTAAGGCGAACTGGTTGGGATAAATATAATATCGACCTCTTGTTCAAAAAGCATTCTGAACAGATTCGGATTTAAGGCATCAGAGCATATTAAGACCGCTATTTTAACATCATCAACAGTGTCAGTGAATATTTGATCACCCGGAAGTATCCCTCGATCAAGTTCGCCATCAACCGGATTTAGTTTCCGATAACGGCCAACGATACTACCCCGATCATAAATATATGAGCTGTTAAAAAGTGAATCATCGGCCCCCTCAACAACAGATCCAGCGATAAGACAGGTTCCAAATTCGACCGAAAGGTTTCTTAAGTATTCCAGATTGTCTTTTATTGTTAAAGCGGCACGGCTGAAATCGGTGTCAAGCTCGTTTATCATGCAGTATTCTGGCAAACAGACAAAATCGGGTCGCTGCTTGAAAATATGAAGCTTTTGCTCAAGCGTTAACTCCTGCCCCAATCGACTCTGTACCGCCGTGACTTTTATTAACATCTATCGTTTATTCTCCTCTATCCTCAGTATACGCGTAACTTAACAAAATTGTTACGGGATAATATCTTACAAAATTAAGAAAAATTATTTCAAAATTTTTTATATTTTTTTTATTTCCACTGACAGAATCTGACAGGGGGTAGGGCGATATTATACATGAGAGTAAATATAAAATAAGCTCTTCCTTGTAGGCGGCGGGATGCCCTAACCCTGCTTTGGGATCTTTAGGCGATACCCGGTAAAGGTTAATTCCCCTTTTGGCCTTTTTAAATCCAGGTCATCGTGGTTCCGGCCGAATCACGATTTGATAACGGGTGTCAGTGTTTTCGGGTACTTTAAAACTTCTGTGGGGCAGTTTAAAACGAGTCAGCCTTAAATTAGGCTGATAGGAAATCCTTTTTGGTTGCTCTTTTGGGATTTTCACCTTGAAAACAACTCCGGATCCCAGGCAGGGTCTTAAAATTAATACAGGAACAAGATTATTGAGATGAAATATCATATAGATCAAAACAGTTATAAAAAAGACCGATCCCAATATTTGGGATCGGTCTTTGTAGTATATCTAATACTTTTTTTAATCTTCCATACCGTCATCAATATCCGGTATCTGCCCACAATAATTTTTCCAGCGTCCAAAGAAATTACCCATTCCGGTTTCCTTTGGATTCTCATGGTAATGTCCTTTTAGCACGCCAAGGATATTGCCATCGGCATTATAATAATATCCCCTGAACCATCCGGCATGACGGTGTTTGGGAGAGAACGAATTGCCAGTGTGATATTTGCCTTTGATAAGGCCTTCAAACTTTCCGCTTCTGTCAATATACTTGCCAAAAAACTCATTATTTGCCCAGGAACCACTCAAATGTCCCTTTAGAATATTATGCTGACTCATCCATTTGCCATAGAAAATATTGACTCCAGCTTCATCTTTCCCCCAGCGCCCGGCCAGAAATCCCTTAGGACAACCGACTCTTTCAACCTTGAAAGATTGAAAGGCAACAGCGCTGGAATCATCAAGATAATAGATAGTATCCAGCGCGGCCAGATCTGCTATGTCAAAACTGATTTCAAACGGAGCAGTGGAAAAAGTTATCGTTTCGGGAGTAGCTACGATTGTATCATCGAGTTTGGGGATAATGATATTAACAAAAATACCATCATGATGCACGGTGGTAAGTGAGGTCCACTCGATCAATTTGCGATCTGTCCGATCAAGAATATAATCCTGCCCATCTTCAAATTTAATTAATCGGCGAAGAACCTCGGCCCCTCTTGAAACCGATAGAGAACCGGACCAATCGGTCACCTCAGTGACGGTGGAATCAAATCTTAGCTGTCCCCATACAATTCTAAGAGCATAGATATCAGCCGTTTCATTGGTTATAACCGCTTCAACCTCCGATGTCGAAAGCATCGGATCATCAAATTCAACATCATCGGTCATCTCTGATGCAATAACAGCCGAGCCAAATGCCGGTTCTTCATCGATTGGCTTGAAACCGCCAAATTCCTCCGAGATATCAGCAACATCACCCGAGGTCGAATCATTGCTGCATCCGCCAACCAAAGCGATCAGACTAAGCGCCAGAACGGTAACAAATAGTTTTTGTAACACGAAAACCTCCTAAAATTAAAATTTAACTTACCTATTTCATTAATGATAATATCAAAAAACGTACCAAAAACATACAGCGAGATAACACTTTGGCTGACAGTAAGATGAGCAACCATCACAATAAATCTCCTGTCCTTTTTTTGAACATCTTGGTACAAAAACACTTTTTTGTCCCAAATGGGTCAATTTAAAATAAAAAAGCCGCCTTATGAAGGCGGCTTGACAGAAAAGTAGCAAACTACATATTTGTATAATTTGGTCCGCCGCCACCTTCGGGAGTGACCCAGGTGATAATCTGATACGGGTCGGCAATATCACAGGTTTTGCAATGGACACAATTTGAAGGTGTTAGCATCAGTTTTTTGTGCCCCGGCTTTTCCTCATCTTCCACCATTTCATAAACCTGAGCCGGACAAAAATGCTGACAAGGATTGCCATATTCTTCGGTACATTTGGTGTTACATATTTCAAAATCTGCAATCACCAGATGCGATGGCTGTTCTTCTTCATGTTTAGTGCCGGATCGGAAAACGTCGGTCAATTTGTCAAAAGTATATTTATTATCAAATTTGATATTTTTCTCAACCGCTTCGTTTCCTTTACGAGTTACGTAATCATCATGGTGCATCATATGTTTATAATCAGGATGGCTTTTACGGCGATTAAAAATACCACCGCCGCCAGTGATCATCTGAAGACCGGAATGAGCCAGTCCCATAATCAGACCATCCTCAAAACCGGCATGGAAATTTCGTACCTTGTATAATTCTTCTTTGGCCCAGGAATTTTCGAATCTGTTTTCCATTCCTTTCAGCGTTGCGGAGCTATAATCATCTTTTTCCAGCGCCTCAAAAACTGTCTCCGCCGCAAGCATACCAGATTTCATCGCCAGATGAATTCCTTTTAGTTTTTGCGAATTTAAAAATCCCGCCGAATCTCCAATAAGTAAAAGACCATCATGATACAGTTTCGGCATGGCATAATAACCGCCTTCCGGAATTGTCTTGGCACCATAGTGAAGCATTTGGCCGCCTTCGAATATCCGCCGAATTTCCGGATGCATTTTAAATTTCTGCATTAAAAAATGAGGGTCATTGGTCGGATTGGGACTATTGAGACCAACAGCAAATCCAACCGCGGCCATATTACCGCCCATATCATAAACAAAACCGCCGCCATATTCTTCAAGAGGCAATGGCCATCCGAAGGTATGGATTATCTCACCATCATCAAGTCGCCCCTCAGGAACTTCCCAGACCTCTTTGACCCCGGTAAGATATGACTGGGGTAATTTGCCGGCACCGATATTTAATTTTGAGTATGCCTGTTTGGTCAATGAACCATGCACCCCTTCGGCCAGAACAATGACTTTGGCTTTTATAATTGAGCCTGGTTCAAAATTAGAGCGGGGGTTGCCTTCCTTATCCAAACCGAGATCAACCGTTTGCACCCCGGTTACCCTGCCGTTTTCAACGATAAGTTCATAAGCTCCCGTTTCAGGGAAGATATTTACTTCCATCGCTTCAACCTGCTCGGCCATCCATGAGGAGAATTTATTCAAAGAGATGATATAGTTGCCATCATTTCTTAATGATTCCGGTAAAAAAGGAAGCTTAAATTTTGATTGTTCGGTGAGGTATAGCATGGAGTCAGTATGCACCTTTTTTTCAAAAGGAATATCTTTTTTAAGATAGTCCGGCATCAACTCCATAAGAGCTCGTGGATTTAAAACTGCCCCTGACAATGAATGTGCGCCGGGGTATGAACCTTTGTCGGCAATAACTATCTCAGGCATCGAAACTCTGCCTTCAGATTTTTTTATTAAATCAGCCAGATGGTAACCGAACGAAAGTCCGGCCGGACCGGCCCCAACAACAAGGATATCAACTTCGAGGATTTCTCTTTCAATATCCATATCAAATCTTCCTATATTGAATAATATTTTCTGTATTTATTGTCAGGTGGTGTATTTATTTTCTTATTCTGCGATTAATTTTGGCTGGCCGTGGTCTTTCTTCATGTTCCGAATTTGAACCATTATTTCTAATTTGGAGCATTTCGGTAATTTTTTCCCGATTACACCCAATAGTCATCAGCCGGCCAGAAACAAGAATTGGAACACGCAACAGATCGTTGTTTTCAACCATCATGTCTATAATCTCATTTCGTTCCGGTATTGATTGATCTATTTTGTTTCTTTTATAGATTTTTGAATCAGTATCAAGGAAATGTTTCAAATCAAAATTCTTGAGCAACTGCGCGATTTCATATCGTCCCAAGGGATTGGCTTCAATATCTCTTACCTGCAGTTTTACTTCCTGCTCCAAAAGAAATTTCCTAACCTCATCGCATTGACCATTCTTTGGCTTCGTGTACATTAAAACGCTTTTCAACATCATGCCTCCAGAAACAATTAAAATATGTGCTCTCCCAGTCGAGAAGATAAAACAAATATCTTACTCGAACATGCTGCCAGCAGGACATTCAATACTAATGACGCCCTTGCCAGAGTTGTATAGTATAAAAAAAATATTCATTTTTTCAAATAAAACTTTTGGCTTCATTAAAATTAAAAATTGAGTCCGATTAGTATAATATACCAAACTTTTATATTAAAACAACTTATAATTCATATAAGAATCAATTTAGTTTCTCCCTGATAATATAGTAAATCCCTCGTTCACTCTGCAAATAAGTTTAACATAATTTTGCCAAAAGCTATTATTTAGACGTATTTGATTCTCTCAAGTTTCAGATATTCAAAAATATACAACGTTCCTATAGGTAGGAACGTAACGGCAACAGAATTGTTCAATATTATTATTGGCTAATATTGAGACGGTTAAAACAAAGATCAGTCGGTGGATTTAGAGAGCTGATTTTTTCAATGCTAATTTATTTTCTTTTGATTTTTTCTTGGGATAAACCAATTTAACCGGCGTTTTGGAAAACCGATTCAATTTTTCAATAACACCTTCTATAAGAAAATCTGGAGTTGAAGCTCCTGCCGATAAGCCAACGACATCTACCTGTCCATTGTTATCCTCAAACCATTCGGGATCAATTTCTCTGGCTGAGTCAATCAAATAGGCGCGTTTGCACAAAGATTTTGATATCTGTGCAAGACGATTTGAATTCGCTGATGATTTGGAACCAACAACCAACATAATATCAACATTCGGAGCCAACTTGGTTATAGCAGCCTGACGTTGAGTGGTTGCATTACATATAGTATTAAATACTTCGATTTGAGGAAACTTTTTGATAGCAACTTGCTCAACTTCATCAAAATTGGAAATGCCGGCAGTCGTTTGGGCTGTAAGAGCAACTTTTTTTGGTAATGATTCAATTTTATCGAGATCGGAAACGCTTTCAATCACTTTTACTCGATCAGGCGCATGGCCAATAATGCCGACTGTCTCATCATGTGCACTGTCTCCATAATGCAATATATAGTAACCGGAGTCGGCTAATTTTCGAATAATTTTGTGGATTCTTATTACCAATGGGCAGGTAGCGTCCACCACATTCAGATTTTTGGCCTCAGCTCTTTTGAATATATCCGGGCTGGCACCATGGGCTGGAATTATTATGGTTCCCCCGCTGATACTATCGACACTATTAGTCTGCCCCACTCCCTCTGATCTAAATTTTTCAACAATTGCTTCATTATGGACAATTTCCCGGAAAATTGTAACATTCTTATCTTGTTGGGAGGTCTCTTCGGTCATTGAAATAGCGCGCTTAACACCCATGCAGACGCCATAATGGTCGGCAACAATAATTTTTTTCATATCTTTACTTTCCGCCCCTCCCCCTTTTTGAAAACTGCCTATATTCCATTAGTCAGCTGTGATACTTGTGCAGGCAATACGAATTTATCAATGAAATATTTGAGCAAGGTCTTATCAGAATGTAATTCGGAATGAAATGAACTCACCAGACAATTACCCTGTGATAATAAAATCGGATGGTTATCATATTCGGCCAGGATTGTAATGGCACTGCCTGTCTTAGTAACCAAAGGTGCCCTGATAAATGATGCTGGCACGGTATAATTTTTATCATCAAGGGTGAGATTTAGATCAATAAAAAAGGAATGTACCTGACGGCCATAGCCGTTTCGGGTGACCGTTATATCTATTGCCCCCAACGGCTCGAGAGTCGAGTCAATAATCCTGGTGGCAAGCATTATCAACCCGGCACAGGTTCCCCAGACAGCTTTATGTTTGACAAAAGAACTCAATTCCTGACGCAACGAAAATCGGTCAATAAGATTATTCATTGTGGTCGATTCCCCACCCGGAATAATTATTCCATCTAATCCTAATAAATCTTTAGATAAACGAACTTCCCGCCCGGAAACACCAAGAGCAGTTAGTTGGTACAGATGTCGCTCAAAATCACCCTGGAGGGCCAGAACGCCAATTTTTAGCCGTTCATACATTTTTTTAAATCATTGCTTTATCGTATCTGAAGCAGTTTGTCATCAGGTATTTCGGCAGCCGGTTGACCTTTCATTGCTTCGCCAAGTCCGCGACTGCAATCGGCCAACGCTTTGGGATCTAAAAATTGGGTCACTGCGGTAACTATTGCCCGACCCCTTTTCTCCGGATTGGATGCCTTAAAAATACCGCTTCCAACAAAAACAGATTCGGCACCAAGTTTCATCACCAAAGCCGCATCGGCCGGAGTGGCAACACCACCGGCAGCAAAATTCGGAACCGGTAATTTGCCCAGTTTGGCAACCACTTTGACAATCGACAATGGGGCCGACATTTCTTTGGCCGCGCCATTTAGTTCTTCGTCTGACATGGTTGTCAAAGTTTTTATAGCCCGATTGATCTCGCGAAGATGCCTGACCGCTTCAGAAACATCGCCGGTTCCGGCTTCTCCCTTGGTTCGTATCATTGCAGCACCCTCGGCAATACGCCGCAGTGCTTCGCCCAGATTACGACACCCACAAACAAAGGGAACTTTGAATTTCCATTTATCTATATGGTATTTATAGTCGGCCGGGGTCAGCACCTCAGATTCATCGATAAAATCAACTTCCAACGCCTGAAGAATTTCGGCTTCGACAAAATGACCAATACGGCATTTGGCCATTACCGGGATTGTTACTGCCTTTTTAATTTCTTCAATTATTTCAGGGGCGGACATACGAGCCACACCGCCATCAGCGCGAATATCAGAGGGAACACGTTCCAGCGCCATTACCGCCGCAGCACCTGATTGTTCGGCCAGTTTGGCCTGGTCAGCATTGATGACATCCATAATAACGCCACCTTTAAGCATTTCTGCTAATCCGACCTTGATCTTATAAGTCTTATCTGTAAAATCCATTAAATATATCTCCTTCCATCTGTAAACTATATTTATAAAAACATCATTTCAAACCTAAATGAATATATGTACAAAGATTTAAAATGTCCAGATATGCAACAAAAGATAAGGGAAATAATCTATAAAAAAATATTGCCGGATAGTCGAAATATTAGGATAACTATCCGGCATTTATCAAAAATCAGGATTAACAGGTTCCGGCAAGAGTTAGATTTTCGTAAAATCCAACTCCTGTAATCCTTCAACATCTGCCTATTTATTTAGACTTATATTTGGCAAAATTGGCCTTTTTTAGCGATTTCAAATAATGATCTTGCTCTTTGGTCCAAAAATCTCTCATCGGACAACCTTTGGAATGGCTGCATTCATGTTTGTCTTCACAACAAAGATTCAAATAAATTTGACCGTCCATCGCTTCAATAACATCAAAGAATGTTATCGACTTGGCATCTTTTGCCAGCCTATAGCCACCGGTAACTCCCTGAAATGACAATAAAAGCTCGGCCCAGGTTAGGTCTTTTAGAATTTTGGCCAAAAACTCTCTGGGGATATTCTGCGCTTTGGCGACTTCCCCAATTGAAGCCAATTTTCCTTTTGGCAGTCCGGCAAAATGCATCACTGCCCGCAAAGCATAATCGGATTTTCTGGATAACCTCATTTTACTTACCTCATGCTCTTTTAATTTAGGTTCTACCATAATATTGCAATTCTAATTTATCTGGTTAATATGGTCTAAACTTAGATTTATTTCAAGTCATTTTTTAAGAAAATATCATCTTATAGTATTAATTACCGGAAAAGATTTATTAATTAATAATGGGTTATACCATATATATTGTAAAGAATACGAGATTGCCGGCAATAATATTATAGTTATTTTATCTGAATCTATAATTTTGGAAACTACTATTTAATTTGGTGGGGGAAAGATTCCATCCCGTACCAGGAATAGAATTGCCGATAAACAAATAATTGGTAATACCATTGATATGGCTCTTATCTGCATTTTAAAAAAGCAATTTTAAACACTTTTCATGGGATATGCGTCCTTATATAGAGAGAGAAGAACGCAAAGTCTGTTAGATGGAGGAACTATGATCACTAAATTACAATCATTGTGTATAATTATTTTATTGATTTTATGTGCTGGCATCACCCAGGCAAAACCACCCATTTATATGCAAGTCAAGGTTTATTATAACACGCCTGCTGAACTAACTCAACTTCGATTGATGCATCTGGATATTGTTAAAACCGAAGAGGATCATGTAGATGTTGTGGCCTTTCAAGAAGATTTTGATGAAATTACGCAGAATGGCTTCGAGATCGATATTATCCATGAGGATCTCACTAAATATTATCAATCTCAACTTGATCCTACCCGAGATATGGGGGGATACAAAACATTAAGTGAGATAAATGCCTATGTCGATCAAATGGTAATTGATCATCCCGATATTATCTCATCCAAAATTGATATTGGACTAACCCTTGAAGGACGAACAATGTGGGCAGTCAAAATATCTGATAATCCGGAGGTTGATGAAGATGAACCGGAAGTATTATTTACTTCGGCAATTCATGCTCGTGAGGTTGTCACTCCTGAGGTCTTATTTGCCACAATGGATTATTTAACAGATGGTTATAATAGCGACCCGAGAGCTACCTATTTAGTGAATAATCGTGAATTGTGGTTTATTCCAATGATTAATCCTGATGGCTATTATCATAATGAAGTTATTGCCCCTGGAGGCGGCGGGATGTGGCGCAAAAACCGCAGAGATAACGGTGACGGCACTTGGGGCGTTGACCTTAATCGCAATTTTGGATACATGTGGGGTTATGATAGTGAAGGATCATCCGGTGTAAAAGGTGATGAGGACTATCGCGGATCGAGTCCATTTTCAGAACCTGAATCCCAGAACATTCGAGATTTCACTATAGCACATAATTTTATAATTACTCTTAATTTTCATTCCATTGCCACTTGCATAGGCTATGCATATGGATATAATAGCTCAGCTTCTCCAGAACATTCTACTTTTTCAAGACTTAGTGACGTGATGTGTACTTTTAATGATTATTTTCACAACCATTTGTATACAATTAATGGATGCCAGGAGGATTGGGGATATGGCGAGCAGACCCTAAAAAATAAAAATTATTCATTCATGATTGAAACGGGCTATTATGAAACAGGGTTTTGGCCGGCGCTGGAATATATTCCACAAATCCTGTCGGAAAATGTTCCGATCTGCCTTTTGGCGGCAGGCGTTGCCGACAGAATCAAGGATAATTATGAAAGCTCTCCTGGAATTGCAGAAATAGTATTAGATAATCCGGTCGAATGTGCTGAGTACACAGTCGCATGGAACCTAACCGAGGATCCGGACAATCCGACTATGGGCTGCGAAATAACGGAATGTTTGATTACGGAAGGAGAAACCGACCTTGGTGAGAATTTGGGCACTTACTCATCTCAAATATTTACAATAAATTCGGATCGTTTTTATTCAGCCCCATCCTGTTATTTTTCCGGACATATAAACAATCAGGAATCATACTTGCAAACTATTATACCATACAAAGTTAGGCCTGGGGATGCGATAGAATTCCATACATATTATGACATTCAGACAAATTATGATTACGCATACGTTGAAATCTCTATTGACGGTGAAAACTTTACGCCGATTGAGGGGAATATAACTACCAATTATAATCCCTATGGAAAAAATAGGGGAAACGGCATTACTGGCAACTCGGGTGATTGGATAGAAGGTATTTTTGATTTATCTGATTTTGTTGATCAGGAAATTAATTACAAACTTTCCTATTATGCAGATCAATCCATATCCGGCGAAGGTATTTTTATTGATGACATCACCCCAATTGACCTATTCTCAGAAAATATTATTACCAATGTTCAGCCAACAGGAGAATACACCTTTACAGAACATGAATCTGGCAGATATTTTTATAAAATAAGATGTGCCGATATTGATGGCCAATGGGGACCAATTTCTGAAAATGAATTCACTTATGTTAGACCGGCCTTTATCTGTGGTGATATCGACGGCGATGAGAGTATCAATATTCTCGATATTGTCTTTTTAATAAATTACAAATATAAGGATGGCCCAACGCCGGAGATTCTTGAGGCATGCGATGTCGATTCAGATGCAAAGGTTAATATTCTGGATGTTGTCTATTTAATTAACTTTAAGTACAAAGATGGACCTGATCCGGATTGTCCATAAAAGCATTCTGAATTAAATCAGCTGATATTTTTTGCGAAGAAACCACTCGACTCCAAGGGCCAGAATAAATATGGCCAGAAGCCAGAATTTGTTCCATAAAACTATTTCTGTTTTCCTGGATTCGAGGATCAATTCGGTATTGAGGCTGTTATAAAGACTGTCAATATTGTCCGCTCTGAAAAACAGACCTCCGGTTTTCTGCGAAATTGAAAATAATAAGCCAAAGTCCGGTTTGCGTTGATACTCCTCAATTGAAAATATTTCCACCGCGATTTGGCTCTGGGTCTCTTTTAAAATCCGGCCATCTTTTTCAATTAACCCGGTATAGTCATATTTCCCGGGAGGAAGCAGATCGATTTCGGCGCGATAACTCCCCTCTTTGTTTTCTATAAGCTGAATAACCGTTGTGTCAGAGGATTCATCAACAAGTGTAATATCGCCAGTCGCCCCAGAAATTGGCCTAAAACCGAGATCGTAAACCGAAGCATTAAAGCCTATTTTTTCTCCGCGTGAAAATATATTTTTATCAGGAACAATCCGGATCGGGTCAGAGTCTTCCTGAAAAGATAACCAATTGATTATGCCATCAAAAAACAGTCGGTATTCTTCGGCATCCTCGCCAAAACCATAGCCAAAAAATGCCCAATGCCAAAATGGAGCAGCCGAAGTGGCAATCACCTTACCGGGGCCAAAATTACGGTATCCCAAAATCGGAAGATTATTGCCGAGATTGGCGATATCGGCGGTAACATATATTTCCGAATTAGGTGCAACCGAATCAAGCGGAACAATTGTTTCAAAATTGGGAAGGTTGCTCCATGCCTGACGAATGCTGCTACGATTTTCAGAAATTCTAACAGCCGGATGAAACAGATAGTTTTCGTCTGGTTGACCGTTAAAAGTGAAATAGATCATTTCGGCTTTTCTTTTGGTCGAGACAAAAGGTAGAAAATTATCAACCGATCTTGGAAAAGGCGACCCTAAATAATTATCACCCAATAAAGCGAGCAAACCGCCGCCATGATCATTTAAGAACGATTCAATCAGCCCCACTTTTGATTTCAGATTATTGTTATTGACATCATAGAGAATGATTAAATCGAAGCGATTTAGTTCCTGCTGTTGGGATGGAAACCGGCCGGTCAGGGATTCTCCGTTTTCTTTATAAGTAACAGCTGTTAATTCAATCGATTCTGAATTATATAAAAAACGTTTCAGAAAAGCATATTCCCAGTCAAGCCGATCAGATACCAAAAGGACATTCAGTTTGCTTTTAAGTACCATAACCGAAAAAAGCCGACTGTTGTTCTTTTGTGATAATTCATTTGGGATATCTGAAACAGTTATTTTGAATGTCTGTCGCCCAATTTTCTCCGGACTTAATTTAAGCTTGATATTATCTTTAAGATTACCCGGCGGCAGACTGATAGTTTTTGATTGAACAGTTTTCTCATCAATTTTAATTTTTACCTGCACCTGTTCGTTATTCATCCCGGCCCATTCGAGTCCGACCGTAACTTCGGTCGGTTTGCCAGCGAAGATGACATCGTTATATTCCAATCCGGTAATTGAGATATCCCGGGTATCGGTTTGTTCACCAAATCCAATTGAGTAGATCGGCGTCTTCATTCCCGAGACAATTTCGGTAGGTGAGGTTCCGCTATTATTGATGCCATCGGAAAGCAACAACCAATAATCCGATGGCGATCCCATCTCTTTACGGGATAATTCGGCGATACTGTTTCCAAGTGCGGTTTTATCTAAATTAATCGAACCTCCTAATTCGGAAATAGATTCGGCAAAAACATATTGCCTTATATCGAAATTATCAAGAAACCTGCCAAATTGTTCGGAACCTGATAATGAATCTGCTAATTCACGCCTCGATCTGTTTTTGTCAACGGCATCCATACTTTTCGATTGATCATACAATAGAGACAAAACTGGTTTGCGACTATATTCTCGCCGGAATGATACCACTGGTTCATAGAGAGTCAAAAACAGAGCTATCACTGCCATTAAACGAAGTATTGTCAGTAAAATTCTGACCCTTTTGGAGATCGGCGGATTAGTATGTCTATATAAATAGATAGAAATTAATATCAGAAAAATAAATATTAGCGTGGTGAGCAAAAGAGATTCGGTTAATAAATCAAAGCTAAAATCTGTTAAACCAAACATAATATCCCTGGTGTAAAACAATCACCATGTATAAAAGAAGTCCGCAAGATTTTCAGCAGATTCGTGAGGTTGAATAATCTACCATGCCAAGCAAAGACTGATGATACTCAGAATCCTTGAATCCTCTAATCGTCGAAAGACCTTCATGAGAAATTTCTGCTGCCCGCCGAGAGGTATAATCAATTCCGCCCGATTCGGTCACATAATCAAGAATTAAACCAAACTGATCCTCGCTAACGCCTTCGCTGAGCATTCTGAGAATATTACGCCGTTTGCCTTTGTCACTATGACGGAGAGAATAAATCAGAGGCAGGGTAACTTTACCGCTGAAGATATCGTTGCCGGGATTTTTTCCGGTAATTTTCGGATCACCGACATAATCAAGAAGGTCATCGGCAATCTGAAATGCAACGCCGATCTTTTCGCCAAAAACGGCAAATTCATTTCTAATACGTCCATTTTCACCGGCCAAAATTGGTGCCGCCTCACTTGAAACTGAAAAAAGTGAAGCGGTTTTATCAGCAATAATTTTTAGGTATTCTTCCTCCGAAAGATCAAAATTGGACGTCTCCTCAACCTGCCTTAACTCGCCAATCGATACCCGTTCGGTCGCACTGGAGATGGCATCAACCAGGTCTATTGAACCGGTGCTCACCATCAGTCGAAATGATTTGGCGAATAGATAATCGCCCATTAGCACCGAAATAAGATTGGTCCATTTAAAATTGATTGTTTCGGAACCGCGACGAAGATTCGAATCATCAACTACATCGTCGTGTAATAAGGTCGCGGTATGAATCAATTCAATCGCTAATGAAGCGTCAATTGTGAATTCATTAAAATACTCAGAGGCCCGGGCCAGAAGAAACAGAAAAGCAGGGCGCATCCGCTTTCCCCTGTTTTTAACGAGATGATGCGCGATAGACGCGACCAAGGGCGAATCTCCAGCAATAAATTTGGATAGCTTTTCGTCAAAAAGCTTCAGGTCCGGCTTTATCGGTTGTATAAGTTCTTCTAATTTTTCGCTAGGAATCATTTTTTTTACAACCCATAAACTATTGTCGTCAAATACCTAAAGTAAATATCCAACCAATTATATACGTTAAGATTCTCTCATTGTCAATTTATTTATTATGTTCGAAAATGGAATAAATTATTTATCTCAGAGCGCCAATGGCTTGAAAGCGCTTGACATCTGCCGAAAAAATAATAAATTGTTTTTTCGATAATAAATGGCGGTGTAGCTCAGTTGGTTAGAGCAGCGGAATCATAATCCGCGTGTCCGGGGTTCAAATCCCTGCACCGCTATTTAATTTAATGCCAGACATAATCTTATATTATCAATAATAGATTAAAATAATCCAAAATAAAACGCAATAATGGGCAATGGCTTGTGAACAATGGTTGGCGACTTTTTCGGTCAAGATTTCAGCCAAATAGCTTTGAAACCGATCAGGAAGTCAAATTGCCGTAAAATACATTTTTTCTAATTCTTTTAATACGAGAGATATGCTGCCAAGTAGCTCATGGGTACAAGTTAGTAAGACACTTGGGGGGCAGGTTCTAATCAGCGAACCCTAAACACATGGTTAGTCATTAAATGCTTTAATAGGTTCATGTTTTTTTAAGACCCAATGATATGAGTATAACATTGCGGGGAATCTTAAAATCTAAAAACGCACATAATCCAGTTTCTTTCTTGTTATTTCAATAACAACATCTTCTTAATCTTAAAAAAACTATGTGGCGTTGATTTTAACCGCTGAAAATGCCAATCAATTAGGTAATAATATCGATACAGTTATTACAAAATTGCACATGGTTCCGGGCCGCCTTTATATTTAAAATTGATGAGATAAACAACATCCAGAATGTTAATAATAGGTTCATACTGATTTATAAACTGACAATTGTCAACATCTCCAGCAATCTCAGGATAAGGAGGTGGACCGCCCTTATACTTATAATTTATTAGATAAACAATATCAAGAATATTCACAAGTGTATCGCCATTGGCGTCACCATTCTTAAAGTGCCAATCTTCAGTTGCCGCATAATTAATTTCGTCGGGGGGATCTGTCGGTGAAGGAACCGTAATATTTGCAGTAAGCACGGCTTGCTCGGTACCATCAATTCTTATGCCCATTGAGTAAGTAGCCGATGAGGAAGCACCGGTCTCTGCTACAACACTTATCTGGTAGTCTCCGGCAATAGGATGGCTGATTGTAACCGAATCATTAATAAACTCACCATCGATATATGTAGCCATTTCGGGAGGTGCCAATCCCGGAGAATACAAAAGATTGCCATCTGCATCTCTTCCTATATAATCTCCATTAGGATCTGTAACTGTAATATTCACAGGTGAATAGCAGACTATTATTAGCGGCGCAGGCACCAGAAAAGCATTATTGCTAAATTCTGAGGTATTTCCAAGGTCATCAATAAATAAGGTTGTAATTGCGGCAAAATGACCAAATATAGGGTCAACATCAAAGGAAAATGTGCCATCTAAATTAGTAGTAACGACATCAACGAATTCATACGCTTCGCCATGCCCGAAAGGATCTGCTGGCTTTTTATCATGGCCTAACGAGGGATGAGCCAGATAGATCTCAACGGAACCGGTAATGACAGCAGTTCCATAAACAGTGTATGAATCATCCGGATTCATAAATAACGAATCCAAAATCGGGTAATTCACCAAACCATTGGGACCATTGTCAGTATCCCCAGCATCATTTTCGGTCACTCCGTCATTATTGAGATCGATTGCCAACAGGCCATTTTCATAGATTTGATTATTGGTAAAAGTATTGTAAAGAGATGATTGCCCGTTAACATTGATACCATTTTCGGGGAAATTGTTAATATTTAACCCCTCGATGTATATGTTTGACACGTCAGTCATCTCTAATCCATTACCTGTCCCAACAGCCATTCCATCCAAAATAATAGAATATGCTCCACTCGGTGAATTGGAACCATATATCAGGGTATTATCATCGGTTAAAATTGGAAGAGAACTGGCTAAAGCAATAATTCCTGAAACGTTAAAAGTTATTGTATCAGGGGCAGGATTATTGTTGGCGACTTCAAAGGCCCATCGCAAGCTGCCAGTCCCGCTATCATCCAAATTCATCACTCTGATTCCGCAGATACCATCGCCATCAGCATCATTGGTCGCATCATAAGGACAAGTCTCACAAAAATCGCCGGGCCCATCTCCATCGGTATCCTCTTGTCCCGGGTTATAATCATCAGGGCAGTTATCGCAGTCATTGCCAACATCGTCAAGGTCGGTATCGGTTTGGCTGATATTGGAGATATCAGGACAGTTGTCTTCATCACATGTATTGGCAGGAAAATCCGGGTCGCCATAACCGTCATTATCAAAATCAGTACACTCATCGCAAATATCACCAATATTATCGCTGTCATAATCTTCTTGCAGCGGGTTGGCGATAAGGGGGCAATTATCTTCCGCGGCAGTATAACCGTCGCAGTCAATATCGTCGGGACAAGGAGTTATATTCCAGCAATATGGTCCGGCAAATTCAGCATAATACTGTTCCGGGAAAAGCCAGTCCCAGGTATCATCATATCCGGCCGGATAATCAAGCGAATCAATACAGAAAATACCTGCCTGATCAATATTCAGGTTAAACCTGATATAGGCTTGACTTGGTGTAGAAACCTGCAAACACACGCCGCCGGCCTGAAAAAAATTAATCGAATCGGGAAGAGTCCCATTATCCCAGCCGAATTCAACAATTCCCTGAAAATTATTAAACATTGTTGTATAGCCGTTGAGATACTCAATACTGTTTGAACTGCCCTCTCCGCCAACATCGACATGGGTAATAGAAGTGATTGATACATCGGGGCTATAAAAAATAAAGGTAAAACCGCCGCCACACCAGTTTTCGGCAGGGTCAATCTGATTATCCATAAAGATATCAATACTGAAATCTGTTGACAATTCTATATCGCCGTTAAGAGCTTGCGGACATTCTGCAGATACGGTAAAATTAGTTTGGGCGGAAACATTTATAACCAACAATAGGCTTAAAGCAATTGCCAAAAGTATATGATAATTCTTTTTCATAACGTTTTACCTCATGTTTCAATAGACATTTCAGAGAATTTGGCCAAAAGCATATTAATGCCCCAATAAAATAATTTATACTAGTGGTTCAGAAAAAACCATAATAGCCAAAATTAAAACAGGTGTGCTCTTTTAAATATATAGATTTATAGCACATTGTCAAGCTGATTTTCCACCAAACTCTCTAATTACAGAATTATCTCGTCTATGCAATAATACATAGTATCATCGATTGACAATTGATATTTTTTTTAAATCATAAATATATATTTCAGTATGGAATACATATATAATATCAAGTCCTGTTGTTAGAGATTGTCGGCTACCGCCTTATCGAATGTGTCTGCAAGTCAACCGAAAATCTCGTCCGGCCAGCGCGAAGAGTATACTTTAATTTCGTATATTTTTATATAAACCTGTAAAAATTTAAAGCTTTAATATAAAGCTAAAATATTTGGAGGAAATTATGACTATCCAATTAAGCGGCGCCGATTTAGTCATTGAAAAATTGATTAAGGTTACCAGAGAAAATGATAAAGTGGAGCTTCATCCCGATATTATTGCTTGCTTTCAAGAAAAACAATCAATATAACATGCTTCGATATTTAATTTATCCAAAAAACAATCTCTGGCAAATCTTATTGACACAAATCAAACCAATGAAACGGACAGAATCAATCCTTACATTTAAATTACTTTGCAATTTGGTATTCGCAATTATGTTATAAATTGAATCCAACTAATCCGAAACAGCGCATGGTTCCGGTCCGCCCTTATATTTGAAATTGATGAGATAAACAACATCGAGAATATTAACTAACTCATCGCTATTAACATCGGCCAAATCCAGCGGGTCAGGAGCAGGGCCATTTTTATACTTATAATTTATTAGATAAACAACATCAAGTATGTTAACCAGACCGTCATTATTGACGTCGCCGCAAATGCCGTAGGGCCCGCTTTCATTCAGCAAAACAGAAATATTTCCGGTGTTAAAATTTACACAGGCCAAATCAAAATCGCCATCGCCATCAAAATCGTCAGACATAACAAAATCGATACCGTCCCCAGCTCCGTAATATTGGGGCGCCTGAAGGGTACCATTGCCATTATTTAAAAGAACTCCTATATTGTCGTCTGCTGGGTTGGCGGTTGCCACATCAATATCACCATCGCCGTCATAATCTTTTAGTGGAACACCAGAAATATAATGTCCTACACTATAATTCACCGGCCCTGGAAAGCTCCCATAACCGTTGTTCAAAAGAATTGAGATATTGTCCGAATACCAATTTGATACGGCCAAATCAGGATCGCCGTCATTATCCAGATCGTCAGCACATACATAATTCGGTCTAACGCCGACAGCATAATTAACAGCGGTTTGAAAGGTACCGTTGCCATTGTTCATATAAATTGATACATTATCGTCATTGGTATTAGCCACAGCCAAATCGTTGTCATTATCGTCATCAAGATCAATCGAAAAGACAGCTTTTGGAGAATCGCCGGCAGCATAGTCAACCGCTGTTTGAAATGTACCATTTCCATTATTCAACAGAATTGAGAGATTATCACTTGTGCTATTTGTTACCGCAATATCATGGTCATTGTCGCCATCAAGGTCAATAGCAAATGCATACCGGGGGCCATCGCCGACGGCATAATTGACCGCGGTCAAAAATGTTCCATCGCCGTTATTTAATAATATTGAGACATTATCCGTATAGGAATTTGCAGCGGCCAAATCGATATAGTCATCACCGTCAAAATCGGCCGCAACTACAAAATATGGACCTTCTCCCGTAGTAGCATAATTAATCGGGCCGTAAAAGGTTCCGTCACCAATATTCATTAATATGGAAACATCGTCTGAAGTAACATTTGGAACAGCTAAATCAATATCACCATCGCCATCAAAGTCTTGTGATGCAATTGATTTCGGGCCAACTCCTGCAACATAGTCGGTTTTTGCGCCAAATAGTTGGGCAGAAACTGAACCACTTAGAAGCAGGGAAAGAGTCCCCAAAATTAGAAATGTTTCAATGATTCTTTTACGCATACTCTCCTCCGAGCAAAAAAATAGTTTACACCAAACAGGATCAATCCTTACAATTAAATTGCCTAACCATTTGGCATTAGCGTATATTTTATAGTAATCAAACTGTCATTCTGTATGGTGGCATGGTTCCGGGCCACCTTTATATTTAAAATTGATAATATGAACAATATCAAGAATATTGACAGGGTCGATACAATCACCCTCTCCGGCTTTTTCCGGCCATGGGTTTTGCCCACCCTTATATTTATAGTTTATTAGATAAACGACATCAAGAATATTTATAAGCTCATCTCGATTGGCATCACCATTGATAAAATGCCATTTTTCTTCGACCTCATAATAATAGTAATCGGTCTCGCCCGGCTCCGGGACTGCAGTATTGGCGGTCATTATGACTTGTTTGGTGCCATCAATACGAATACCCAAATAATAGGTCGATCTCAGCAAGTTTGCTTCATTCTGGCCTATAACTTCAATTGTATATACACCCTGTTTGGGATGCGCTATTGTAATTGAATCATTAACGATCTCATCGTATGTAGCCTGGAGAAGGGTTTGGGTTAGGGTGCCATAGGCATCTTTGCCAATATAATAAAATTCCGGATCGATAACATTTAGATTTATTAAATTTTGTGTGTCGGCATAGCCGATAATTATTAAGGGTGCCGCGATCATCATATGGTTGTTTGAAAACTCCGATGTGTTTCCATCTTCGTCCGTTGTTGTCATTGTAATTGAACTGAATTGCCCTTCCTCTTTGGCAATATCAAAAATAAACTCTCCATATAGATTTGTGGTATCGGTTC
>JAQBFG010000144.1:0-11143 GCA_032123495.1 Candidatus Zixiibacteriota bacterium
CGGACCTTATTCGGTTCAGGGTTTGGATCAATGGCGTGCAGCTGAATTGGCTGTTTCCGAAATCAATGCTGCCGGTGGTATTCTTGGAAAAAATATTGAAATCGTCTGGCGCGATTCACAATCGAAACCGGCTATTGCCACTGAAAATGTTACAGATCTGATTGATAATGAAGGCGTCAAAATGGTTTTTGGCGGCTCATCAAGTGGTGTTGCAGTTGCCGCTGCCAAAGTTTGTCATGAAAAATGGGTTCCATTTTTTGGCACCTTGACATATTCCACAGCCACAACCGGAAAAGAAGGACTAAAGACGACTTTTAGAGAATGTTATGATGCCTGGATGGCTGCAAAAGCTATTGGCACTTATTTGAAAGATAATTTTTCAGGCAAAACATATTTTTATATTACTTCCGATTATACCTGGGGTTGGACAACCGAATCATCGGTCAGACGTTTTACAAGTACCGAAGATGAAACAACTCATAAGGGAATCAAAACTCCGTTCCCGGGAGCAGGTCCCGACGATTTTAAAAAGGCACTCAGTTTTGCTAAGATGGTCAAACCGGATGTTTTGGTTTTGGTTCTGTTCGGAAAAGATATGAGCGAAGCGGTAAGATTGGCCACCTCAATGGGTATGAAAAACGATATGCAGATCGTTGTCCCGAATCTTACCCTTGGTATGGCCGAAGGCGGCGGACCTAAGATTATGGAAGGCGTTATTGGTGCGGTTCCCTGGTCATGGCAGGTTCCGTATAAATATAATTATGCTCAAGGCAAAAAATTCGTAGAGAAGTTTGATTCAAAATACAACAGATATCCCAGCACCTCTGGTGCCTCTGCTTACACAATTCTTTATGAGTACAAAGCGGCCGTTGAAAGAGCTAACAGCTTTAAGACCGATGATGTCATCAAGGCTCTTGAAGGTCATGAGTACACTCTCCTCAAAGATAAACAGACCTGGAGAAAGTTCGATCATCAGTCGATCCAGTCAGTATATCTGGTAAAATGTAAGAATGAAGCGGATGTTCTCAAGGATAAATATAAATTAGATTATTTCGAGATCCTTAATAGTATTTCCGGTGAAGAAGCAGTCATGACCTTCCCTGAATGGGTTTCGGGTCGTGAATCGGCTGGCAAACCGACAGAATTATAATAGTATCGAATGGTCGGCCAATTTTTTCAAATTGGCCGATCATTTATTAATTTTTGATTGGGGCTGGTTAGGAGAATTTAATGAGTATTTTTGGAGGTTGGCATTCCAAAAGCCTGCGTTTTAAAATAATTGCAGGCGTGATGGTTTCCCTGTTGCCAATCATGGCTATTGTCATTGCATCATACAATTTTAATCGGACAGCGGCAATCGAAAGCAGTGGAAATCTTATGGTTCTGATGGACAAAAACGGAACCAAAGATATCAATAAATTTTTATATGATCAGACAGAAACATTCGCCAAGTGGACAGACGATGATGTATATGGTATGGCGATGGAATATAATACTCTTGATTTGCTTGAAACCACATTTTCATCAATGCTGGAAAAATCAAATGGGTTTAAGCTAATAATGCTTACCGATGAAGCGGGCGAGGTTTTGGTATCGGCCTGCCGAATGAAAGATAAGAGTACTACTATAAATAAATTCAGAGGAAGAATGGTAACTGAAGTGGCCAGGAATCTGAGCAAATCATCCTCCGGCGTAAATCTTTTTACAAATTCATTTTTAGGCGAATTAGGCGATGATTCTCCAAAATCATTGGTATATAGTTATCCTGTAAAAAACTCCTCGGGTGAATCAAATGGTATGTTGGTGGCCTACCTTGATTGGACAGCAATGCAGCAGCAGGTTGCCGATATTTCAACTGAAACAATCGCACAAGGATTCCCGGATGCCAGCGTTGCCATCATTAATATTAATGAAAATCTGATTTTAGCTCATTCCAAACCTGATGTAACAGGTAACAAATTAGAAACCAATCAAGCATTTGGAAAATGGTTAACTGGTGGTAATGATCTGGTATCAGATGTTTATGATTATGAAGGTGCACCCAATTATATAACCTATGCTCGACTCAATAATAATCAGGCTTTATTGGAAAGCGACGAAAGTACGACTCAGGAAAAATCAGATATCTGTCTGGCAATATTTGTGCCGGAAGAAAATATTTTGGGCAAAGTCCGTGATGCGCTATGGATTTCTCTGACCTTTGCCTTTATCGGTTTAATCCTGGCCTTATTTGTCGCCTATGTTCTCAATAAGTCGATTACCAAACCTATTGAAAAACTTATCCAGGCTCTATATCAAGGAGCCGGTAAAGTCGATTCTGCCTCGAACCAAATATCTTCATCGAGTCAGTCTCTGGCGTCAGGTGCATCTGAGCAGGCTTCCTCGCTTGAGGAAACAGCTTCATCTCTTGAAGAAATGGCCAGCATGACACGTCAAAACGCCGACAATGCCAAACAGGCAAATATGTTGGCCGATGATGCCAGCACGGCGTCTGAAAAAGGTTCCAAAGCGATGGGCGAAATGGTTAGCGCCATGCAGGAGATTAAAAATTCATCAGATCAAACAGCCAAGATAATCAAAGTTATTGATGAAATAGCTTTCCAGACAAATCTGCTTGCCCTAAATGCTGCGGTCGAAGCAGCCCGTGCCGGAGAGGCGGGAAAAGGATTTGCCGTTGTAGCCGAAGAAGTCAGAAATCTGGCCCAGAGAAGCGCCGATGCCGCCAAAAACACTGGCGAGTTGATTGAAGGTTCACAAAAGAATGCGGATGAGGGTGTTAAAATATCCGAAGATTTTGTGGCGACATTAAATGACATCACCACTGGTGTGAGAAAAGTGACCGATCTTATTAGCGAGGTTTCGGCAGCCAGTGACGAGCAGGCTCAGGGTATTGAGCAGGTAAATAAAGCGGTTTCACAAATGGAGAGTATTACCCAGCAAAATGCGGCCAGTGCCGAAGAATCATCCTCAGCCAGTGAGGAGTTGGCGTCACAGGCTGCAGAGTTGAATCATATTGTTAATTCTCTAACCAGGCTCGTTAGCGGCGCAAATAAAAGAAGAGAAAGCATATCACATGTAGATTATGTAAAAAAAGACAATACTTTAACTAAACCAAGTAATTATTACAATAATGATATTCACAATGTTGCCGATATAAGTAAAAAAGGGGATATGAAAAAACGTGTCAAACCGGTATCTCAAAAATCGGCAGGAAATAATCCCAATGTTGTTATTCCTTTGGAGGATGACGAATTAGCGGAATTTTAGAAATAGAAAATAAAAGTTGAGAAGTTAATTGATAAATGGGGGCGTTTAGGCAAAAGTAAAAAATGTTTTGCCCAAACAAATATTAAGTGGGGGTTGGCTAATATGAACGAAAGACAAGACAAAAACGACGCATCAACTTACGAAAGAGCCGGGAAATATCTGACTTTTAGATTGGCGGCTGAAGAGTATGGTCTGGAAATCCTGAAAGTAAGGGAAATCATTGGCCTAATGAATATAACTCAGGTGCCAAGGACCCCAGAGTATATCCGGGGCGTGATAAATCTTCGCGGCAAAGTTATTCCGGTTTTGGATCTAAGAAACAAATTCGGAATGGGTAAAACCGAGGATACCGAGGAAACCTGTATTATTGTTGTCGAGGTTAATCTTGAAGATGAATCGGTTATGATGGGAACAGTTGTTGATGCTGTTTCAGAGGTTCTTGATATCCAGGCCGATGAAATTGAAGATGCACCTGCTTTTGGGATCGACGTCGATACCAAATTTATTTTGGGTATTGGCAAAGTTAAAAATGAGGTCAAGATACTTCTTGATATCGATGAAGTATTGACTGCTCATGATTTAACAGTACTCCAGAGTTTTGAAGGCAAAAGTAATCCTCAGGCAGTTAAGGAAGAAGAAGTTCTCGAACCGGCTTAAGCGTTGGAATTAATTTCATCGGACAGCTTGATTGTCCGATGAACACAATAAAGTATCTTTTCCGGATGATTTGTTTTCTGGGAGAGAATATTGCGGTTGATATATTGTTGGGGTTGCTATATCAACGGACAGGACTGAAATAATGGAAGATACAAAAACACAGAACGATCCGAAAATTGGGGCGATCTTTGAATTAAAGATTACCGAGGATAAATTATCGGTATTTCTTTCATGTCCGTCTGTTAACGATAATGCCGAAGAATTTGCTCAACAGGTTTTAAGCAGGCTTGATGAAATGAAGGTAAAAATAAAACCTGACGTTGAACTATTCTTAAAAGTTCTGAATGAGGCCAAAAATAAGGGCAAAGATATTGTCGATTATGCTTTGGTCAAAGGAGTGCCGCCAATTATGCCGGTGCATGGCAAGATCGAGTGGAGCGGTGACTATTTCAATGAAGGATATTATGTCGATCCGGAAACAAAACGAATCGATTTTCATCGCCAGTTGGGAGAACCGAATGTTGAAAAAGATGTCCTTCTGGCAAAAGTAACCTATGATAAACAGGGAAAAGATGGCAAGGATGTTTTTGGTAAGGCAATCATAGTACCCAAAGCAAAGAAAGTTTTCCTGCAAGGCGGTTCCAATGTTATATGGGATGAAAAGGTCGGTGCGTTTATATCGAAAGTAGCTGGCCGCGTGGTTAAAAGAGGGCATATTGTTGATGTCGACGAAACCATGTTTGTAAAAGATGGGGTTGGCACCGAAAGTGGAAATATTGAGCATAAGGGCAGCGCGATTATAAATGGCGATATCGACTCCGAATTCTGTATCGATGTTTCCGGGGATGTCGAAGTCAGGGGCCTGGTATATGCCTGTGACATTAAGTGCGGCGGAAACCTCACTTGTAAAGAAGGAATCAATGAAAATATTGCCAAAAAAGTTACAGTCAATGGTGATATTTTAGCAAAATATATAATGAATGCTACTATTGAATCGCATGGACAGATTATTGCCAATCGAGAGATTTTTCAATCAAAGATAAAATCAAAAAGTGAAGTCCATTGCAAGCAGGGTCGTGTTTTGGGTGGAGAGATAATGGCGGCCAAGGGGATTTTTGTTGGTGAGGCAGGTTCTAAAGGAAATGCCAACACCCTGCTAATTGCCGGTATTGATTTCCAACTGCAGAATAAATTGAAATCAAATGATGAAAATATTAAAAAACTCAAAGGTGCTCTCGTAAAGCTAAAACCGGTTTATAAAAAACTTAGTAATATGAGAAATTATTTGAAGGCGGATCAGAAGGAAAAATTGACCGAACTGGAGTTTAAGATTTATGAGACCGAAGATGGTGTCGAGAGTCTGGAGAAAGAAAACAAGGAAGTCCGTAAGGAGATATATTCCAACAAAAATGCGAGAATTGTAATTTATGATATGGTTTATCCCGGTGTGGTGCTAAGAGTGTTTGACTCACAATATATTATTGAAAACGCTCTGGCCGGACCAATTGTAGCCGAAATTGATCCGGTCACCGGCGAGATTGCCTTGTCATCCGACTTAAAAGAAGATTAGGAGCGACACATGAAAGTAGAATACATAAATCCATTTATACAGTCGGTTCAGGAGACCTTTCTTAGTATGATGGATTGTGAGGTTAGTCATGGAAAGCCTTTTCCAACCAAGGACGATGGCCTGTCAGATAATTTAATAGGCATAATTGGTCTATCGGGTACTGCTCAGGGTAACATCGCAATAAAATTTCCGGCCGAAACCGCAAAGACCATTGTTGGCGGATTAGTTGGAACTACTTTTACAGAAATTAATTCGTCGGTTGTTGATGGTGTTGGCGAACTGGTAAATATCATTGCCGGAAATGCAAAGTCCAAGATTCAGGGGCATAGGATTTCTATTTCTTTGCCGACAGTATTCAGAGGTGGCATTCATAAACTGACGACCCCAAGCATTTCATATTTGACTATTCCTTTTAATAGTAATAAAGGGGCATTTGAGATTCTTATTAGTTTCAGACCTACTGTGAATGAAAAAGAGGAGGCTTTGCATGAAAGTGCTTATAGTGGATGATTCGCAAATAATGCGCAAAATCATCACCGGTGTCTTAAAAAAACTTAAAGTTAATGATATTCTCGAAGCCGTAAACGGTCAGGAAGCAGTGACAAAAGTGAGCGAAAATGAAGACATCGGCCTGGTTTTAATGGATTGGAATATGCCGATGATGAATGGACTCGATGCCGTTAAACAGATTCGAGCCAGTGGCAGCAAGGTGCCGATCGTAATGTGCACGACCGAAGCAGAAAAAGAACGGGTTCTCGAGGCGGTGAAAGCCGGCTCCAATGATTATTTGGTAAAACCATTTAATCCCAAAGATATTCAAAACAAGCTGGGTAAGTTTTTGGCGGCATGTACAACATAGAATAAGGATTATGGGATCGATATGGGCAATCAGCAGTGTGAATATTATGAATCGAATCAGGAATTGACCGATTCGACTTTTAATAAAATCAGGCAAGTAGTCTATGACAGGAGCGGCATTTCTCTCGGTGAAAATAAGCAGGCCCTGGTTCGGGCCAGAGTGGCCAAGCGAATGCGCAGTCTCAATATCGCTACCTATGACAGTTATATAAATTACGTTCTGAGTGAGACAACCGGGGTCGAATTGGAATATATGCTTGATGCTATCTCAACCAACACGACCCATTTTTACCGTGAAGATTCTCATTTTGAATTGATGCGAACAATAATTAAGGATTGGGTGAAAGATGGTTTGCGGAAAATGAGAATCTGGTGTGCAGCCAGTTCGACTGGCGAGGAACCATATACATTGGGTATTGAAACTTTGGAATCGATTGGAAACAGTCAGATCAACGCCAAAATACTTGCGACTGATATTGCACCTTCGGTATTAAAAACAGCCATGGTCGGTGAGTATTCCGAAGAAAGGGTTGCTACTATTCCCGATCATCTGAGAAGCCACTATTTTGAGCGGGTTAAAATTAATGGCGACTATATATATAGGGTCAAACCGATGCTTAAAAAAATGCTGATATTTCGTCAGATGAATCTATCGGTTACTCCCTATATACTGAAAAATCAGATAGATATGATTTTTTGTAGAAATGTTATGATTTATTTTGATCGAACTCTCCGCGCCAGATTGGTTGCGGAATTTAAAAGATTAATTAGACCGGGCGGTTATTTGTTTGTCGGACACGCCGAATCTATCACAGCCTTCTCTGATGGATTCAAGTGCATCAAACCGTCTGTTTATAAAAGGATATGAAATAATGCCGCTTAAAGTATTGGGCATCTCAGAATTACAAGTATCAAAAACGCCCGGCGATGTTTTAATTACATACTCGCTTGGTTCGTGTATCGGACTAACGGTATATGACCCGGTAGCCAAAGTCGGTGGTATGGTACATTATATGCTGCCCCTGTCAAAGATTGCTCCCGATAAGGCCAAAACAAAACCGGGAATGTTTGCCGATACCGGAGTGCCTTTGTTGTTAACGAAAGTTTTGGAACTTGGCGGCGTAAAAGACCGATTAATAGTCAAAGCGGCTGGCGGCTCCGAGCTTATGGACCAAAATAAAGTCTTTAATATAGGTGAAAGAAATTATCTTGTCTTAAGAAAACTCCTCTGGAAAAACAATATTCTAATTAAGGCTGAAGATGTAGGTGGTAATTACTCCAGGACTCTTCGACTTGAGATTGATACCGGTTATACTACTATTAAGACGCGTGAGGGGGAAAGTGAATTATGAGTATTGAAGATAAGATAATCGAAAAAATATCCTCATTCCCAACGCTGCCGATAATGGCGAGTAAGTTGATGGGCTTACTAAATGATGCCGAAATATCTGCCTCTGAGATCGGTCGCGTCATTCAATATGACCCCGCCTTAACGGCAAATTTATTAAAAGCGGCTAACTCTGCTTATCTGGGACAATCACGTTCTGTTGACTCCCTCTCCGAAGCATTTTTCCGACTTGGGACAAAATGGGTATATCAGATGTCGGTATCATCATTGATTTATTCTAATCTTAATCGACCGGTCAGCGGATATGAATTGTCCGGTGAAGCTCTTTGGCGACACTCGGTTGCCGTTGCGCAAATGTCTGATATCTTTTGCGAACAGCTCAAAATCAAGGGCTCCGGAATGGTTTTCACGGCCGGTTTACTACACGATATTGGAAAAATGATACTGGGTGAATTTGTTTCGGAATCTTTTGAAGATATTGAGGCCATTGTTATAAATGAAAAAATTCCATTCGAAGAAGCCGAGAAGCGAGTGATTGGAATGGATCACGCCGAAGTTGGCGGTATGATCGCTGAGCGATGGAATTTCCCCCCGGCTATAGTGGAGACTATCAGATGGCATCACCAGCCTGAAAAAGCGGCAATACAATCAGATACAATTGATATTGTCCATGTTGCCGATGCCACCTGTCTCATTCAGGGATTTGGTATTGGTAGTGATGGTATCCAATATAAATTAAATAATGAATCTGTAAATAGATTAAATATTACCAGCAAAATACTGGAGCAGGCGGCCAGTGAACTGGTGACAGTGCTGGAAGATATTGATATGATGACATCAGATAAACCCGCCGCCGAAGCGGTTGGAAGGTTGTGATAATATGGCATATAATATTTTAGTTGTTGATGATTCCAAAACGATCAGGGCAATAATCGTAAAGATCCTAAAACTGACAAAGCTTAAGATAGGTCAGATTTTCGAAGCGGAGAACGGCAAAGAAGCTCTTGACTGTCTTAAAGATAATTGGATTGATCTTATCCTCACGGATTTAAACATGCCGGTTATGAGCGGTATCGAGATGGTTTCTGAAATGGCCAGGGATGGTCTGCTCAAAGATATACCTGTTATTGTAATTTCGACTGACGGCAGTGTGAAAAGAATCGAGGAATTAAAAGAAAAGGGAATTCGGGAGTATATTAGAAAACCTTTTACTCCTGAATCACTAAGTGAAGTCATCGATAGAGTTTTGGGAGTGAATCATGAGTAATAAAAAAATAGTGGATATTATAAATGAAACTGTATCTGGTGTTCTGGAGCAAACCGCTTTTATGTTTCCCGAACCGGTTGATATGGCCTCAGGAGTATCCTTTGAAGATTTTGAATATGTTCTGGTAAAGTTGAATTATTCCGGATATAAAGATGGCACCGTACAAATGATAATTCCTGTTGATTTTTGTGCCGAACTTTCGGCCAATCTGCTTGGTGAGGAAATTGGCGATGTTGATCCAGAAGAAAACAATTTTGACTCAGCCAAAGAACTACTCAACATCGTTTCCGGCCAGCTATTAGTTGACCTCTATGGTAACGAAGCTCTTTTTAGCCTGATCGATCTTGAAGTTAAAAAGCTTGAGAAGGATGAGTTTTTCTCAATAATTGAAGATTGCGAGTATCATTGTTGTATGGTGGATGATTACCCGGTAATAACAATTTTCACTTCACAGGAAGTTGCTGATGAGTGTAAGAGTATTAATAGTTGATGATTCGGCAGTAGTTCGAAAAATTTTTACATCCGAATTATCACGTGATTCCCAAATTGAAGTCGTCGGCACCGCCCCCGATCCGTATATTGCCAGAGATAAAATTATAAGTCTTAAGCCCGACGTTTTGACTCTTGACGTAGAAATGCCCAAAATGGATGGTATTACTTTTCTTCGCCGTATAATGAAACATTATCCTATCCCCACCATTGTCGTTTCATCATTGACTGCAAAAGGCGGCGAATTGGCCATGGAAGCTCTGGACGCAGGCGCCGTTGACGTTATGTGTAAACCGGGAGAATCATACACCGTTAGCGATATGTCAATTGAGCTGGCCGAGAAAATAAAGGCCGCCGCTCTGGTAAAATTAAGCAAACCAATTGATGTCACGAAAAATAAAGTTATCGTCTCTCAAAAGCTGGCCATGAGTAAAACAACCAATAAGGTTATTGCCATCGGTTCTTCAACCGGTGGGACCCAGGCGCTTCAGGTTGTACTCTCAATGTTACCGCGCGCCACCAATGGATTGGTTATTGTCCAGCATATGCCGGAGAATTTTACCCGCTCATTTGCCAATCGACTTAATGAGCATAGCGAACTCGAAGTGAAAGAAGCGGTCGACGGAGATTCAGTGATCCCGGGAAAAGCTCTGATCGCTCCCGGTAACAGCCATATGTTTCTCAGACGTTCGGGCGCAAATTATTATGTGAATGTTCGCAAAGGGCCGTTGGTAAATCGTCATCGGCCGTCAGTTGAAGTTCTTTTTAAATCAGTTGCAAAATATGCCGGAGCCAATGCTATTGGCGTGATGTTAACCGGAATGGGTGCCGATGGCGCTCAGGGGATGCTGGAGATGAAAAATAGTGGCGCCTTTAATATTGCTCAGGATGAAAAATCATGTGTAGTTTTTGGAATGCCAAAAGAAGCAATAAAGGTCGGAGCAGTAGATAAAGTTGAATCATTGGAAAATATTCCAGGCTTAATCGTAAAACAATTGCTTGCCGCCAGAGCGGCCGCTCCGGTTGCTTAAAATCATTAAATGAGTCTGATGACCTGATCATCAGCAATTGGCCGTAAGCTCCCCAAATATCTCCAATGTGTGAATAATAATCTCTATCTAATTGTATCTATTGGCATAAAAAAAGGCGATGCCAGGCACCGCCTCAAAAGAATTATGAATTATCTTTTTTTCTTGTGAAGATAGCAGAACTTTGATGGCGCAGTTGCTGTGCGTTTGCACCTTTTACCATCTTTGGTTGTCCCGGCGCAACGGACCTTCTTTACGACTTTTTTGACAACTTTTTTCTTCGGAGCCGCTTTTTTCTTCACGACTTTCTTCGTAGCAACTTTCTTTTTTGCTTTTGGCATCCACATCCTCCTTCATAGGTTGTACCATTTACGATAAAATATCGTTGTTTGGTTCTTTACCTTTTGACATTATAATAGTAGATAGCACTTTCAACAAAACGATGTCAATAAAAAACTTTTACTTATTTTAAATAAAAAGGGACAATCAAATATAGATTGTCCCAAAATAATTAAATTAGATAACAAACAGTTCTATTCACAAGTCGGATCGGATCCGCTTTTATACTTGAAATTGATTAAATAAACGATGTCCAAAATATTAATTGGCGGAGTACCATCAACATCACCAGAAATCAGGGGATCAGGTGCCGGGCCGTA
>JAQBFG010000145.1:0-16324 GCA_032123495.1 Candidatus Zixiibacteriota bacterium
TGCATTATGTAGCGGCGACGGCGATTGCAATTGTACTATCAACATTCATGATGATGTTTATGTGATTAATTACAAATATAAAAGTGGTCCGGCGCCATGCGACTGTGCCACCTGGGTTGCCAATTGCGGAACATTGCAAAAATAGATATTGGTTATCCAGACAAAAAAAGCCGCTGTATCATTCAGCGGCTTTTTTAAAAATGATACAAAACTATTTTTTTGGTTTTACCATATCGTCATTTTGAAATCCAGATCCTGAGACAGCCTTGCAGGTCGAAAGACCTTCTTCAACCTCGGTGACTTCAAGAACACCCACATTTTCATATAAAACCTTGATGACTTTTCCATCGCGATTTTTTACTTCTTTTTTGACTCGTTTAACATTGAGCTGCAACCCCGGCTTAATACCCATTTCGCTACCGGCCTCAAAGAAAAAGACATCATCGGCAACAATCAGATAACCGCCTTCCCATGCTTTCGGTTTAACATTTTTGGAAAGTAGATCAACGATGGCATTAATTGTCTTTCTGGTTGCTTTCCCGACAACATGATCATCAAATTTGGTATCGCTACCGAATGAAAAATCACCTGTTCCGACCCCCAGGGATTTAGATGATTCTGTTTTGGCAATATCTTCGGCGATGATGACCTCTGAGGTTCCGATTGAAATCAACTGCAGGTCAACAGCAACCCGGCCAGTGTATGAACTAAGGCCAAGTTTTCCAAGTCCCAATTTGCTGCCGCCGACTTTCTTTTCTTTATACCCAAATTCGGTAATAGATGCCGAAACCAAATAATCGCCAATGGCCAGCTTATTGGCTGCCTCAACCCCCGGATCAGCCAGATCAGAAACGCTCAGATTTTTCTCAGCCAATATTTCATCAAGCTGTTCGCGGGCATATACCTTGAATTTTCCCGATTTCACCAGCGCCGAGATAAGCATATCTGCCATTCCTGTTCCCGGGTCGGCCCCATGATACCAGCTATGATCTGATTTATCCTTGAAGGCTCCAACAATCACCCGAAGTTTGTCTCCAATAGCTCCTTCATCTTTATCTCCGGCAAAAATCGGAATCGCCGGAGCGAACAGGAAGATGAGCATCATCAGACAAATGATTGATTTTGTTAACATTTTCATAGTTTCTCCCTTATTTAGAATATGATTAAAATAATATTAGCTAATGTTTATTTTACTGGCAACTGTTTTCTTGGATATTGTGCCAATTCATAATTGAATTGACAAATTTGACACAAAGCAGTATTTTTGATAAGTACCCAGATAAACGAATCCGGAAATTTGCGATTTTACCGGAATTGGAATCACCAACGGGGAAAACGGCTACAAATAAGATTACTGAATATTTTTGAATAAAAATACGTCATATCATATATAAAGGGAGCAGTCAGGTATGATTACCAGAAAAATAATAGTTATATTAGTTGTTATTGCCGTTTTTGGCGTCTCATTTAATACCGGTTTCTGCAGCCAGGAAAAAATTGTACAGAAATCGATAAATTCCTTGGTGTTGGAAGACAAGCTTGAAAGCCAGCAGATAATGTCGGAAACAGTTTCCTTCGAAGAACTAAGTCAGGCAGTTACTCAGGCAGCTCTTCTTGAACAAATCAAAATTCCGGGAAATCGCGGGATTGATTATCTTCATCCTGCAATGGGTGATGCCGGCAATGGATATTTGATTTACGGCGGCGAACGAATTGAGGGTGTCCCGGAAATTAATATTATTTGGTGGCTTGGCTCGACCGATAATGGTTCCACCTGGGGAGATACCTGCGGATGGGACATTTTCGGCGCCTCATATCCATCGGTTAGCTACTGGGGGACAGGTTCGCAGTTTTATGCTGCCTTTGTTCCGCCCTCGTTTTTCTATAGTGGCGGGACAGTGATTTTGCTCGATTTTCCCGATCCGACTGATAAACTTACCTGGTCGGGTCGCTATGCACCCTGGTACTATTATGGCTGGTATGGCATGGAGATGGCCGATATTGCCACCGATAACAGCCAGCAGTCCTGGAACTGGGGTTTTGAAGCAACCATTATGAGCCGCACCCATGCCGACCCGACAAAAGTGATGACAAATGCGCCGGTGATATTTTATCAGGTTGATATTACCGGCAATACCTGGATAAGCTGGAACCCGTTAATGCAAAACTGCCAGACAACCAAAGCTGATATTGATTTGGCGACGCATAAAACCTATGCGGTGTACGACCGGTACAATTCCGATAATGATCAAAATGAACTTTTAATCCGACAAGATATTTTTAATGATTGGGATGGCGGTAGCGCTTCTCTTCAAAAAGCATACGGTGATCCTGATCAGCATATAATCTATCCGGCGGTATCAGCTTATAACGACAATGTTCTAATAGTTGCCGCAACCTATCATGATTCCGATCCAAACGACAAAGATATTATCTGCTGGTACACTAATGACGGCGATCTTGATAATCTTACCAATTTAAGTATTATAGCCGGAACGATAGATGCCGAAAATTTTCCAGACATAGAACATGTTGAAAATGAAACATTTGTTTGTGTCTATGTTAAAAATAATGAGTTGTACGCCTGCCGCACTACCGATGGTGGTGCCACCTGGTCAGCCCCGGAACTGGTCAGTGTTCCGGGTGAAAATGTGGTTGAGGAGTATCGGACAGCCGATTTTGCCGATGGCGGCGAGAAAGTGTTATATGAGAGGATGATTTCGAAAGGGGATCAGGTCACGATTAATTATCAACGGCTTGATATGCTCGACAGCGATGGTGACGGTGTTTATTTCTTTAATGATAACTGTCCCAATGAATCGAATAGCTCTCAAACCAACAGCGATGGCGATAATCTTGGTGATGCCTGCGATAACTGCCCTGATGTTTCCAATATAACCCAGGCAGATAGCGACAGCGACGATGTTGGCGATCTCTGCGATAATTGTCCCGATCAGGCCAATGTGAATCAGGAAGATACCGATTCCGATGATATTGGCGATCTTTGCGATAATTGTCCGGATGATGCCAATAGCAATCAAAATGACAATGACAACGATGGTGAAGGTGATGTTTGTGATATCGATGACGATGATGACGGTATTCTCGATGATGGTGACAGTGATGGTACTGCCGGAAATAATCCTTGTATTGGTGGCGCAACGATTGACTGTGACGACAACTGTCCATTTGTATCCAATCCCGGTCAGATGGACAGCGACAGTGATGGCATTGGTGATGCCTGCATTTTTATCTGCGGTGATGCTAATTATGATGAATTGGTTAATATTCTCGATGTTGTCTTTTTAATTAATTATAAGTACAAAAGCGGACCGGCTCCACTGTTTATGGATGCAGCTGACGTTAATAACGATTTGGCCATAAATATTCTCGATGTTGTTTACCTGATAAATTTTAAATATAAAGGCGGACCGATTCCATTTTGCCCGTAGTAAATAACAAAAATAAAAATTAAAAAAGGGCCGCAGATAGCGGCTCTTTTTTTAGATAGGGTAATGACAAAAATGATTCTTGACAGAATTGAAAAATGCGGTATATTTTCAAATAATGGTCTAATATAGTTACTTCAGTATCTCAGGCGGAGGAGGAGACAAATATGGCTAAGAGTGTATATTCGGTTCTATTTATTTTTCTAATTATTTTTATGTCAGTTGCAAATGCCTCAGATCAATCACGGGTTATAATCCACGATGTCCCCGATGAAATAATGGAGCGTCAGTTTGAAAATTTACCGCCATCACAACTAAGCAGACAGGATAGCATCGATATTGGGAACTACCGCTTCGAAGGGGAAACTTTTAAAGTTTTAGTAATTCTAGTTAATTGGGCCGCAAGACCCGAAACCTATTCGGTCGAAACCTTTGATAGCCTGTTTTTTTCTAGAGATATTTATCCCGGAGGATCGATCGCCGATTATTTTGATGAAGTATCATATGGGCAAATCAGTATCGAAGGAGATGTTTATGGATGGACCCCGGGTGGGGTTTATACACCCTCATATTATTTTGAACCATTGTTGTACGATTTGGATCAGGTTATAGATTTTTCGCAATATGATGGAAATGGCGATGGTGTTGTTGACGCAGTAATTTTTATTCGCTCAGGAAACGGCGAAGAGGATTCGGGTAATCCGTTCGATATCTGGTCGTATGCATATTCATACCCAATGGGATATGGTCCAGGGCCGTTTGATGGTGTGATGGTGTCAAGATGGTGTACCGCGCCCGAAACAGTTCCTTTGCGGGGACCAATTAATCCTCAGGAATTTTCTGGTGTTGACACCATTAATTATATTTCAACTGCGGCTCATGAATTGACTCATAATCTCGGCCTCCCCGATGTTTATGATTATGATGATAAACTGGTTGTCTCAACTTTTTCCACTCCGGATGATTATAATGACCATCCATTTGTTGATTGGTGCCTGATGGGATATAATGGCTATGGATTATTGGCGATAAAAAAATCTGTCCCGCCGCATATATGCGGTTGGGGAAAAAAGGAAATAGGGTGGATCACACCGATATTATTGGATGGAGTTGAATATACAGATCTTATTATCAACAACGTCGAAACCACCAATGAGAATTCACTCTTCCGGATTCCAATTGGAACCAGCAATGAGTACTTTCTGCTGGAATATCGTAACCCCCAATCAACTGCATTGTTTGACAAACTCGATTCTGATTTCAGCGTTTATCTGTATCCCGATTTGGCCATTGGCCCTGATACTCTAGATCGAGGATTGATGATAACGCATGTCGATGGTGGAATTAATACGGTCAGCAGGTTTAATAATGGCACCCCGACTTATAATCATTACGCAGTTGTTGTTGAAGATGCCGGCTATAACCCATCGAGAGATGCCACCAGTAATCCTTTGGGGCATGTTACCGACAGTGCTCAATGGTGGTATCCGTATGAAACCAGGAAAGCGGCTTTGTTTTCCAGCGATGTTCCGGGACAGGAGTTATTTTCACCCAACACATATCCCAGCAGTGATGGATATAATGAACCAAGTGGGATTCATGTTTTGGTTGATTCTATGGTTAGTGACAAATTGTATGCCCATGTTTGGGTCGATCCTGATCTGGATGGTTTTATCGGCACTGCTGACAATTGCCCGGCAGAGTATAACCCATTACAGGCAGATTTTGATTTGGATGAATTTGGGGACGCCTGTGATAATTGTCCTTATGTTTATAATCCCGGTCAAATCGACATTGATGAAGATGGTACTGGTGATGCCTGCGAATTTATATGTGGTGATGCCAACGGTGATGAACTGGTCAACATCCTTGATATAGTGCACATCATAAATTATAAGTATAAGGAAGGGCTGGAGCCGGTGATTATGAGTTCGTCTGATGTTAATAAGGATCATTTGGTAAATATCTTAGATATCGTGTTACTCATAAATTACAAATATAAATCGGGATTGGCGCCAGAATGCTGGCAGTAAAAGCGCATATAATTTTAATTATAAAAAAAGGCCGATATTTATCGGCCTTTTTATTTTCTTGTGATTAAGTCTGATCCTATTTTGTCAGTCCCCAGGATTTTCGAATAAGCGGAATCGGAATAGAACCCTCGGCCAGCAAGGTATCATGAAACTGTTTTAATGAAAAATTGTCACCCTCTTTTTTCTTATAATCATCCAGCAATCTCAAAACTTCTCTTTTGCCGATTAAGTAACTCATCTTATATGTCGGATTGAGGCAACATCCATTGACTTCAGATTTTGCATAATCCTCATATCCACCCCAAATTCCTGTCAACCATTTAACAGCTTCGTCACGACTGAATTGTCCGGTGTGTAGCTTAACATCAAGAATTATCCTCATGGCCCGAAAACGAATCCCGCCCAATATTTTTAGATAAGATCGTTTATCATTCCCATATAATCCGCTTTGATGCATCATCTCTTCGCTGTACAGGGCCCAACCTTCGATAAGACAATTATTGTCCTGCCATTTTATTACATCGCTTTTTGATCGCCCAGCCATATGTAGTTGCAAGTGATGCCCCGGATAAGCCTCATGCACTACCGAGCGTTTAAAGCCGCGGCTATGCATATTTTTGAAATAATAATCCCGGTCAACAGCCTCCAGATTATCCGCTATCGGATTAACATAAAAATACCCGGTCTGGTCCGAATTAAAAGCACCCGGCATCTGGTAAGCAATACTACCAATGATGCTACGAAAAACTTCCGGTGTTTCAATTATTTTGCATTCACCGATATCTTCAGGAATGGTTAAAATATCTTCGGAGATAAGAAATTGTTTGACCTGATTTAACTCCCAAGTGTAGTAATCAAGAATATCCTTCTTTGTTAAACTAGTCGGGACAAAAACAGAGTCGAGCGGATCATTGATAGCAAGCCAGTTTTCATACGCCTTATAAGAGGAATCGGCTTCCTCAAATAAGGTCTGACCAATTCTTAATAGAGAATCGGTATCAAAATCAAGGAAATACTCATGCTCAAGTTTATAATCGAAATCTCCTTTGCCAATAGCAAATGAAGCTTCCTCTCCCGGAGTACAGTTGGCAAGAAAATTGTCAAATTCATTTATTGATAACACGACACGATCTGTGGCATTATTTATTTCACTGGCGAGCGCCGGAAAATCTTTCGACAACTCAACTTTCACTGAATTAAAAAAGTCGATTCCGGTTTTTATCATTTCCCGCGCCTCTTCAATATAAACCGGAGGCGGATTTTTCAAATTATCCTGAGCCTGAACAAAAAGATCAGGAATTGATTTCATCCTGGCCAAAATATTTTGCGCCCGCTCACTAAGCGGAGCATGTTTTGACATCAACAGAAAATAAACAGAGTTGACCGCCTCATTTATATACAGATATGGATTTTTCGTATGCCATTTTATTCTACTCAAATCATACAGGGTGATATCCAAATTACTTTTGAGAAGTTGATGGTTAATCCTATTTACTTGTGTAAGATTGCTGTTGTTGTACTTATAAAGCCGTGTCTCAAATTTCTTTAATTTTGCAATCTCACTTCTAACAGATCCTCGGGAATAGTCGGTCACCAAATAATCGTATTTATGTATTCCCTTTTCCGATGCCCTGACCGGATAATATTTTTGCAAATTATCAAGTATTTCAGATGCCAGTTTTTGAAATTTCTCATCCGCTTTACTTTGTGAAAACAGATTTACCGAAAACATTACCCAAACAAAAAATAGTATCAATCCAGTTTTTTTCACAGTACCTCCGATGTCATAAAACCCCTCATAATTTTTATCTTTCAAATATCGAAACCAACTCAATATGCATCGTATGTGGAAACATGTCAACCGGTATCACCTTACCCAAACTATAACCGGAATCCACCAATATTTGCGCGTCCCGCGCAAAAGTTGACGGGTTACATGAAATATAGACAAGCCGCTTGTGATCATGTTCCACCAGTGCTTTTAAAGCTTTTTTATGCATTCCGGCTCGGGGGGGATCGGTAATAATTGAGTTGACCCCGTTTAATATTTCCGGATTGTTTCTTAATAGCTCCTGAGCCAACCCGGTATAAAATGTTGCATTATTGATATCATTTAGTTTTGCATTTTCTCTGGCCGCCTCAATTGCGGTCGGCTCCAGTTCAACCCCGATCACTTCATTAACCATTTTTGCCGCCGTCAATCCAATTGTCCCGGCACCGCAATATAAATCGAGCAGTCTGTCATTCTGATTCGGCTGAATCAATTCAAACGCGGTTTTATAAAGGTTTTCGGCTTGAAGTGAATTTGTCTGAAAAAATGAATTGGCATATATCCGAAACCGGCAATCTAATATCTGCTCTTCAATAAACCCTTCTCCATAGTGAATAAACTCTTTTTCACCTTTGGAGATATTTGATTTCTGATTATTGATATTCTGAACAATAGTGACAACTTCGGGAAATTTACTTTTGACCTCATCAATAAGTTTTTCCAAATTTGATATCTCGCCATCGACAGTGACAATATTGAGCATAATCTGATTTGTGTTTTGTGTATGACGAATCATCAGAAATCTGAGGAAACCGGTATGTTCGGTGACATTGTAGGCTGACATCCCGCTTTCTTTGACAAATGTTCGAAACCGTTTGACGATCTCCTGATCAGTTTCGGAGGTCAAAAAACATTCGTTCAGATTAAAAATTTCGTCAAACCGTCCTCTCCTATGCAGCCCCAGGGCGAAGCCATCTTCAGGGTCGGTATTGAACGAAAACTCCATTTTGTTGCGATAACGGAATTGATTGGGGGCGGGGATAATCTCAGCCAGATCAACCGTTTCAAATTTGGCAATATGTTTCAGGCAGTCATCGATCTGCTTTCTTTTATAATATAACTGCCGCTCATAGTCGAGATCCTGCCAGGTGCAGCCACCGCAAATATCAAAGTGCGAGCATGGCGCTTCAATTCGTTCATCTGATTTTTCAATTATCTCAATCACTTTGCCAACATAATAATTGCGTTTTGATTTGGTGATTTTGGCTCTCACCAACTCACCCGGCAAACCGGCATTTAGAAAAATTATTTTACCGTCGATCTCACCAACTGCTTTACCATCATAAGCAAGGTCTTTTATTTTTGATTCAACAATATCGCCCGGATGACTATTCATGATTGTCCATTTCCTTTAAAGGGTCAACAAGAATGCTGTTATCGGGACAAAGACCCATTTCTGCCTGAATAGTACAATGTCCGATTCCAAATTTGTTCTGCATCATCACAGATATATTACGAATAATTTCCGGGGCCAGATGATACTCAGTTTCGTCAAGACAGATGTGCGTAGATAGCGCAATTGATGACGATGACAATGACCAGATATGCAGATGATGAGCATTAACAACTTTTGGAAAACTATTAATTGCCTGAGCCACCTCATCAAAGTCTATACCCCGCGGGACACCTTCAAAAAATATAATGGTTGCTTCTTTTAAAACATCAAATGATGACCAGAGGATCATCAGCCCGATAATAACCGACAGAATAGGATCAAGATACATCCAGCCGGTATTGATAATGACTATCGCCCCAATTATGACCGCTGCGGAAGATATCGTGTCATAGAGCATATGCAAAAAAGCGGTTTTAATATTAAGCGATGATTTTTTGGCGGAATGTAATATCCAGACCGAGAGAACATTTCCGACAAGTCCGATAGAAGCAATAATTAGAAGCAGCGTTGGATTTGAGATCGGCTGCGGATGAAGAAACCGCTGGTATGCTTCATAAAATATATATACAGCTATCACCACCAGACTAACCGCAGATATAAAAGCGGTCATCACTTCCAGTCGTTTATAACCATAGGTTGCTTTTTTGGTAGGCAGGCGAGAGGCACCTTTATCCCCGATATAGGCAAGGATCAGTGCCGCGACATCGGAAAGATTATGAACGGCATCGGCCAGTAGGGCCAGATAACCGGTCAAAAGCCCACCGATAATTTCAGCGACAGTGATGGCAATGTTAAACAGGATTGTAATTGTCAGCCGTTTGCCCTGTCCAGCATGGTGATGCGAATGTCGATGTCCCATAATTTAATATACGATATAGAAAAGTGCTAAGAAACAGCAAAATGAATGTTATTAATTATGTCTGTGCGATTAAAATATCTTGTGAATTAGCTCCAACTGATATACTTTCCAAGATAATGAATTATATATTGCAGACAATTTTGTTGTCACTCTTACCGATATCGGAGCTTCGTGGCGGTATTCCTTATGCTTTCTCGCAGGGGATGAATATTTTTGTGGCCTACGCACTTTGTGTGTTCTCAAATATTCTGGTTATTCCGCTTCTTTATCTTTTTTTTGAGACCTTGCATAAACCGCTTTATAGAATTGGGCTGTATAAAAAACTATTCGATTTTTGGGTGACCCGAACACAAAAAAAGGCAGAGGATAAAATTGGCAAATACGGTTATTGGGGAGTGATGCTTTTTGTCGCTATTCCGTTGCCGATTACCGGCGCTTATACCGGGACTCTCGCTGCCTGGCTTTTAAAACTAGATAAGAAAAAAGCATTCTGGCATTTGGCCCTTGGTGTTGTGATTGCAGGAATTATTGTTTCTGTTGTCACCGTTACCGGTGTTGAGCTGTTTCAGATATTTCTAAAAAAATAAAGCCGGTAGGTTTATTCTTATTGTTCATTCGGCGATGATTGGTTATCAGGTAATTCTTTTTCAATGCGAAGTCTCTTGATCCGGTTTCCATCTACCTCAAGAATTTCGAACTTTAATCCATTGATCAATACCTCTTCGCCCCGCACCGCCGGACGCTGAAGATGTTCAAATATCAGCCCACCCAGGGTATCAATTCCATCCTCAGGTAATTCTGTTCCAAAATCATCATTTAATTCATCAACCCTGAACGATGCCGAGGCAAAAGCAACCAATTCGGTTTCCTTGACAAATTCTCTTTGATCAGTATCAAACTCATCCTGAATCTCCCCAACAATCTCCTCAAGGACATCTTCCAATGTTATCAAACCGGCTGTCCCGCCGAACTCGTCAAGAACAAAAGCGATATGCATTTTCTTCTGTTGAAAAATTGTTAAAAGTTTGCTGAGCTTCATTGAATCAGGAACGAAATAGGCCTTATGAATTATATCTTTAATAGTTAAATGGCGTGACTCCTGAAGTAACCGGATAACATCTTTGGTATAAATAAGACCTTCGATTTTGTCCAGATTTTCGCCATAAACCGGATAACGGGAAAAGCCATTTTTGGCAATTTGCTCAAGAATATTATCCGGTTCTTCATTGATATCAATGCCGATAATATCAGTTCTGGGGGTCATTGACTGCCGGACAGTTGTATCGGCAAAATCAAAGACCGAGTGGATTAGCTCCTGCTCGGTCGCATCAAACAGCCCTTTTTCTTTTCCATCAGCGATAATATAATTAATTTCTTCTTCAGAAATAGAACTTTGCTCTGGTATTTTTTTAAATCCAATCATTCTTAATAGTAATCGAGCTATCCCATTTAAAAGTCTAACCAAAAAATAGCCGACAATTGAAAACCATTGAATAGGGCCAGATACCTTGGCTGCTATTCTTGCCGGTTTTGAGAGAGCTATATATTTGGGCATCAATTCGCCAATAATAATTGTGAGGCAGCCGATCGCGATAACTACGACAAAAAAGGAAATAGTCTGGGCCGATTTGGCGATGATTGGAATTGGGATATTCGAAATATATGGCTTGACCATACCGACAATTGTCATCCCGCTAAATACTCCGGCTAAAACACCGACAAATGTAATTCCTACTTGAACTGTGGCAAGGAATGATTCCGGTTTGGATTTAATTTTTATGGCCCGTTCTGCGCCCTTATCACCATTGTCTGCCATTTGTTTCAGCTTGCTTTTGCGGCTGGCAATAATTGAAAATTCGGATAATGAGAAAAAGCCGTTAGCAATAATTAGAATCAGGATTGCTATGATTTCAGTATATGGGTTATTCATGCGGTTTTGGCACTTAATACCGGCCGTTAATAATCAAAACCTCCGCTTGCCAGTTTTTGCAATTTTTCAATTCGTTTTTCAACCGGGGGATGAGTCGAAAACAGCGATGTAAATTTCCGTCCGGACAACGGATTGGCAATAAACAGATGAGCCATTTCGGGACGGCTGTCCAGATTCATTTTGATTGGTGCCTTATGGATTTTTTCCAATGCCGAGGCTAACCCAAAATATTGATTGGTCATCTGGGCCCCTTTGGCATCCGCTTTGTATTCTCGTGATCTTGAAATCGCCATCTGAATCAACATCGCCGCCAATGGAGCAACTATCATAGCGATAATCATTGCTATCGGATTACTATCACGATCTCCGCCTCGGGATTGCCCGCCGAAGATCATCGCCCAGCGCGCCATCGAAGCGAGAATACCGATCGCCGCGGCCAGAGTTGCCGCAATGGTGCCGATCAATAAATCCTTATTTTTAATATGTGCCATTTCATGGCCAATGACACCTTTGAGTTCGGAGTCATTTAATATCTCAAGCAATCCTTCGGTCACTGCAACGGCAGCATGATTTTCGTTTCGGCCGGTAGCAAAAGCATTGGGACCTTTGGTTGGTAAAATATAAACCTTTGGCATCGGCATCATCGCTTCCTGTGAAGTCATGCTGACGATTGCATAAAGTCTGCGATGATCGGCCTCAGATATTTCCCGTGCCCGGTACATTTTGAGAATTATCTTATCAGAAAACCAGTAAGAGATAAAATTCATCACGGCTGCCAGACAAAATGCAATTATCATTCCGTTTTGTCCGCCAAGAGCATATCCGACCCCAACAAATAACATGGTCATCAGTAGAATCAGAAATGTAACTTTTAAACCATTCAAAATTTAATCTCCTTTGGATAAATACCGTTATCACGGCATTTAAGTCAAGGTTTTTTCATTAATTTAAACGGATGAGATCAGCAAAAGTTCTGTCAACTGAGGGGAAATTTTATTTTACCGCTATCGAATCAAAATCTATTTGGACAGGCGCTTTTTCTTATCTCGTCCCCATCCCATATCCGCCTTTTGGTCCTGCCTTGTTTCAGATTTTGATAAATCTTTTTCCTGAGGTTTCACTTCAGGTTTTTCTTCCGCTTTTGTTTCAGATTTTTCCACCGGTTTCTCTCCTGGTTTTTCCTCGATCGTCTTTTTATCCGGCGCGGATATATTTTCTTCCGGTGGTTTTTGCTCGGCAGGTTTCTCTTTTGGGCTGTCAATAGCCTCTGACGATTTATCGGTTTTTGCAGTATTTATCACGATCGGCTTTTTCTGTTCCACAATCACATCATCTTGTGATTTTTCTGCTTTCTCTGATGGTATCGTAATTACCGGGATATCTGAAACGATTGCTTTGTCTTGACTCTTGACGTCTGAGTTGTCTTTTTTGTCTATATCTTCACTCTTTTTTGAGTCAACAGTTGGATCTGGTTTTTTTTCAGCTGGCTTGTTATTAGTAGTTTTTTTATTATCAAAAAAATTGAATTTGGGAACACCGTTTTCAAAGAACTCATTTTTTTTTAAATCTGTCTTATCAATTGATTTGGTACTTGCTTTTGGTTCCTGGGTAATATCTTTGGCTGCCATAGTTGGTTTTTTGCTTCTGGCGTTTTCTGATAACTGCCGATGAACCTTTTCAAGATCCTGTTCAATTGTTTTTTTTGATAATTGAAACGGCTCTTTTTTTATAGTCGGTCTGTCACCATTAGTTTTAACGTATGGTTTTCCTGTTTTTGGTGGAGCGCTGGTTCTTTGGACCGGTTTTTTATCATACGATGAATCTTTAATAATCGATTTTTGTGGCTCAGATTTTTGTGGCGTTTCCGTGGGGCGCTGATATCGCTTATCGTCGCGCGGTTTTGTATCTCGGGTCACCCTCGGTTTGGAACCATATTTTCTGGTTGTATTTTTCGGACTTTTTGCCGCCCTGTACGGTTTCTTAGCGACAGTTTTGGAGTATGTTTTTTGGCCAGTAGTAGTAGTAGTTTTACTTCCACCGATTCTATATCCCCTGATTTCTGCCGTTTCACCTATTACGGCGGCGCCAATCGAGTCGCCCCAGACATTGACAGTGGTGCGGCAACGGTCAAGAAACCAGTCAACCACAAATATAAAACCAATACCCTCCAGCGGAAGACCAACTGCCGAAAGAACGATAACCATTGTCACCAATCCTGCGTGCGGAATCGCCGCAGCACCTATCGAAGCCAGTGTGGCTGTCAGAAATATTATTACCTGAGCCTCAATCGGCAAAGGATAATTTATCGCCTGTGCAATAAATATCGCTGCCACCGCTTCATACAAAGCGGTTCCATCCATATTGATAGTTGCCCCCAACGGCAGGACAAATGAGGCAGCCTTATCATTAACTTTATTTTTTTCGATTACCGCTTCAATTGTAACTGGCAATGTTGCCGATGATGATGCGGTTGTAAAAGCGGTTGCCAGGGCCTGGCCCATATTAAGAAAATATTTAAATGGGTCTTTTTTTCCAAAGAATTTTAGAATCAATGGTAGAACTACAGCGCCATGAATCAACAATCCAATAATAACTGTCAGCGAATATAAGCCAAGTCCCGATGCAATTTCCTGTAGCGATCCACGGTTCTCGGCCACGATACCGCCAATAAGAGCAATGATACCGATTGGTGCAAAATAAATTATAAGAATAACTATTTTCATAATAGCGGCATTTAATCCAACAAAGAAATCAATTACCGGTTTTCCCTTTTTGCCAATAGAGGTCAAAACTCCGCCAAAAACCAAAGAGAAAACAATAAGCGGAAGGACGCTTCCCTCTGCGGCGGCCGATATAAGATTGGAGGGAATAAGATTAACGATAAAATCTGAAAAACCGGTCGGTTTGCTCTGTTGCACCATTTCCGGGATATTGTTCCCAATGCTGCCAATACCGTTTCCGGGCTGAATAATATTTACTAGTATAATTCCGATCAGAACCGCCATTCCAGTGGTCGCCAGATAGTAAAGAATCGTTTTTCCGGTTGTTCGGCCAAGCTTTCGAATATCGCCCAGCGATGTCACTCCGACAATCATCGAAGCAACAATCAATGGGATCACAATCATTTTTAAAGCATTAAGGAATATCGTTCCCAAAAATTTTATTTGAATAAAAATATCACCGAAGAAATAGCCGCCTAAAGCTCCAAGAATTGCCCCCAGAACCATCCCAATTAATATATAGTTTCCTGTTTTTCCGCTCATAACTCCAACTAAAGCAAAATGTTAAATATCCCACTATTATACTACCATCTTGGTTGAATCGCAACTGATATTCCAAAATCGACATCAGGTCAGCTATTTCTTCTTGTCTTTCAATAGGTTAAAGTCAAAATGCCAAAATTGAAAAACCGACAGGATTTGGTTTCTATTCCATCTTTCCGATTCGGTATTTTACTATTGCCAAGCTCTTATTTATCAAGTTTATTCCGGCTAATGTTGGAATTTGATCATAACTATTTTATGGAGCAGGCTCTTCGTGAGGCTCAACTCGCTTTTGAGGAGTCCGAGGTTCCAATCGGTGCCGTTGTCGTGATGAAAAACAGGATTATCGGACGCGGCCATAATCGAACCGAGGCGCTCAAAGATGCTACTGCCCATGCCGAGATGATAGCTATCACTTCGGCTGCTGAAAATCATGGCGACTGGCGGCTTGATGATTCGATTCTTTATTCGACCATCGAACCATGCGCCATGTGTGCCGGTGCGGCGGTTTTATCAAGAGTCAAAACGATTGTCTACGGCGCGCCCGATCCAAGATTTGGGGCCTGCGATTCGCTTTTTAATATCCCGACTGACACCAGATTAAATCATCGCATAGAAATTATCTCCGGTATTATGGCGCAGGAATCGGTTGCATTGATACAGCAGTTTTTCAAACAGATTCGAAAAAACAAGGAGAGTATAAATTGAATAAATACAATATTGATATTAACGCCGCTTTAATAAAGCCGATTTATATTGGTCTTCTAATTAATGCCTTGATACCGGTTGCTATTGTTGGAATCGCCTATTATTTCGAACAAAGCGGCGGGATTAAACCCTCGCTTCCGCCTGAAACAGTTGAATTGATATTCTGGATACTTATCGGATTGGCTGCTATTGATGGCGGTCTGGCAATATTTTTAAAGCAGAAACTGTTTTTTGTACCATGGATCAAATCTTCCGATTCATTCGTTGAAGATTTTATGCAGAAATTTACTTCAAGTTCGATAATTTGTTATGCCTTAATTGCCGTGATAGCGGTATATGGGCTGGTTATATATTTTATTGGCGGAACCTTTAATCAGCTTCTGCTTTTGGTTTTAATTTCTTTTATTGCTTTTCAAATCATCCGACCGCGTGCGAAATTCGCTGAAAAGGTGCTGGCCGCACAGGAGCAGTTTGTTGAGCAGGGTCAGTTTTTATCGGACAAAAAATAGTCTTTACATCTGAATCGAAATCTATTTATTAGGGGCTAAGATTCTTTAGTCGGAGAGGTGCCAGAGTGGTCGATCGGGGCGGTCTCGAAAACCGTTGAACCTTCGCGGGTTCCCTGGGTTCGAATCCCAGCCTCTCCGCTTTATTTTTTACTCTTCTTGTAAGTTTCCACTTGACAAACAGTTATAATTGACGATATTACTTTTAGATGTCCTTGTGACCATATTGTGACCACGAGGAGACGCTTATATGGGTAATATTTATAAAAGAGAAAAAGTCTGGTATATCGATGTTCGTGCTAAGGGACGTCGTATTCGTAAGAAAATAGGTTCGTCCAAAAAGATTGCC
>JAQBFG010000146.1:0-4994 GCA_032123495.1 Candidatus Zixiibacteriota bacterium
CGAGAACAGAAAACTCATTGAAAGTGATCTTCAAAAACAGGCCGACTTTTTTAGTAATAATCCCGCCCCGGTGCTGCAGGCAGACTATGATGGCACTATCAGCAGATTTAATCCCGCCGCCATCAAGTTGATTAAAGGTAACCTTTTAGGCGAGTCGGTTGCTAATATAATTCCAGAACTGCGTAAATTTGAAAATGATGAATTGTATGAGAGGAAAATAATTCAAATAGAACAGGAAATAAATAATAGAGTATTTATTTTTACTATTCTAAAAAATGAAAAAACAATGTCCTGGTTTATTTATGGAAATGAAATAACAGAACGAAAACGAGCCAACGCAAAATTAAAAGAAAGTGAACAAAAGTATAGAACCCTTTTTGAAACAAGCAATGATGGTATTTTAATAACAGATATTGAAACAAAAACCATCAGATTCGCCAATCGAGCTCACTGCAATTTAACAGGATATGAAGAGCATGAATTAATAGGCTTTAACTTAACCAAATTTCTTCGAAAGGAAGATATTGAGCCAGTTATGAAGAAGTTTGAAGCTCATGCTCGAGGTGAAATAAAATTTGCAGATAATATTCCTATATTAAGAAAAAATGGAAATCTGATTTACTTAGACGCCAGCGGCTCAGTTGCTGAAATTGATGGAATACTATGCAGTATTATTTTCTTTAGGGATGTCACCGAGCGTCGCGAATCAGAGTTTAATATCAGAAAAATGTCAAACCAATGGGAAAATACGTTTAACTCAATTGGCGACCTGATTTCAATTCACGATAAAGACTGTAATATTCTTCGGGTCAATAAAGCTTTTGCCGATACCTTTGGGAAGAATCCTGAAGAAATGGCCGGACAAAAATGTCATACTTTTGTGCATCAAACCAATACCCCATGGCCCGATTGCCCTCTTAAAAAAGCGGTTAAAGAAAAAAAACCGGTTATAGTAGAATTTCTGGAGCCAACATTGGAACGGTATCTTGAGGTTTCAACATCCCCGATTTTTGACGAAAACGGAGAAATTACCGGAATTGTTCATATTACCAAAGATATTACGGCCCGTAAGGAATCTGAACGGCAATTAATAACCTATGCGGAGTGGATTGAACTGAAGAACGGGGAATTAGATATTGCCCTTAAAGACAGTACAATAGCCAATGAACATATGGAGCAAAAAGAAAAACAGTTAAAAACTTTTGTAGCCGAGCTTCAAGTGGCCCGCAAAGCGGCCGACTCCGCTAGCCAAGCCAAAAGTGATTTTCTGGCCAATATGAGTCATGAAATTAGAACTCCAATGAATGGCATCATCGGTATGACGAGTCTGCTACTTGACACAGAATTAACCGGTGAACAGTCCGAGATGGCCAATACGGTTAAAAAATCAGGTGATTCTCTTCTCGATATCATAAATGATATTCTTGATTTTTCAAAAATCGAGGCTGGCAAGCTCACAATTGAGCCGATATCGTTTAATTTACAGACGATGATTGAAGAAACGACCGATTTAATATCACCCAAAGCGGCTGAAAAAGATTTGGAACTAATGATACGTATGGATCCGGGTATATCCCAAAGGGTTATAGGTGACCCGGGTAGAATACGCCAAATCATAACAAACTTTGCCGGCAACTCAGTTAAATTTACGCATGAAGGGTACATTATGATTGGTGTTGAGAAACTCGAAGCCACCAATGATTCAATTAGGCTAAGATTTTCAGTTACCGATACCGGTATCGGAATAGCCGAAGATAAACAAGAACATATCTTTGACAAATTTACTCAGGCCGACAGTTCGACTACCCGTAAATATGGAGGGACCGGTTTGGGGCTGGCTATTTCAAAACAATTGGTAGAATTAATGAATGGCAAAATCGAAACCACAAGTAAATTGAATGAAGGATCAACCTTTGCCTTTGAAATCAGTTTGCCGATTGATACCAATACAGAACCGTTGCAGTTGCCGGAAGTTGATCTAAATGGTGTTCGCATCCTGCTTGTCGATGACAATCAAATAAGCAGAAATGTTTTGGCCGAATATTTCGAAAGCTGGGGCTTTGAATATGAATTGAGTTCTTCGGGTGATGAAGCCTTAATGATTCTTGGCGAAGCAAATAAATCAAGAGATCGGCACCAGATTGTGGTTATCGATAATGGTTTATCTCAAATGAGTGGCGATAAACTTGGCCGAAGAATAAAAGAGGATCCCGATTTTGCAGATACCTATATGATTCTGTTAACCTCTTATGGCCTACCGGGTGATGCCAAATTGATGGAGGAGGCGGGTTTCTCAGGATACCTGACCAAACCGACCAAACCAACACAACTGAAAGCCGCCATTATCAATATCTGGTCGGCTCATAAACATGGCCAAAATCCCGGTTTGGTTACCAAACATAGCCTGTCCGAGACCGAAGCTTTATTGAGAAAAGAAACTGATATTGAAATTCAGGCTTCGGTTCTTCTTGTTGAAGACGATTTGGTTAATCAAAAAGTTGCTTTTCGTATGCTGGCCCAGTTTGGGTGTCGGGTCGATGTTGTCTCTGACGGAGCCGAAGCGGTCGTGAAAAACAGCCAGGCGATTTATGATATTATTTTTATGGATGGTCAGATGCCGGTGATGGATGGCTTTGAGGCGACCAAAAATATTCGTCTACAAGAGGGCGATTTCAAACGAACGCCGATTGTTGCTTTGACAGCAAATGCCATGAAAGGTGACCGGGAAAAATGTATTGAAGCCGGAATGGATGATTATATTTCCAAACCGGTCAGCAAAGATGATTTTGAAAAAATGCTGAAAAAATATTGTCAGCATACAATTGCAAATATAAGTATGAATTCATCTAATTACCTTTCGGAAAAATCAGAGAGCAAAGCTGACCTCACAAATAATCAGAATTATTCTATTTCAAAAGCGTTGAAACGTGTTGATGGCGACAAACAGCTTCTCTCCGAATTGGTAGAGTTATTTCTGACAGAATATCCCACACTAACGGAAAATATTATGGACTCTATAGCCGATTTAAACGGCAAGAATCTGCACCAATATGCACATAAAATTAAAGGATCACTGGGCAATTTCGAGGCAACCCGGGCGGTTGAGTTAGCCCGGAGACTTGAAAATCGTGGGAAAGAAAAGAATTTTGAACAAATAGAAAAAGATTTATCAAAATTTAAGGAAGAGCTTGGAAGAGTTATTTATGAATTCAGGAAATTTGCCGAGGAAATAGAAGTATGAAAATACTAATCGTTGAAGATGATAATATTTCAGGAAGGCTGGTTGACAGCATTCTAACAAAGAATGGTTATGAAACATTATTGGCCGCTTCAGTGCAGGAGGGAATAGCCCATCTTGAATCAAACAATCATATATCACTTATTATTCTTGATATAATGATGCCAAATGAAGATGGCTATTCTTTGCTTAGATACCTGAAAAAGCAAGAATCAAAATTTAAAATACCGGTTCTGATGTGTTCTACGTGCGGTGATAAATTTTCGGTAATACATAGTGCTTCTTTGGGGGCCGCGGATTATATCAGAAAACCGATTGAGTCCGAACTTTTGTTGACCAAAGTCAAAGATATGCTAAACAGGGGCAATAAAACAGTCCTTATTGTTGACGATGAAGAAATGATAAGAAACCTTTTAAAAAATACTCTGGAACGCGAGAAATATGACGTGCTTACAGCTGATTCCGGCGTAACCGCATTGAAGGTTTTGGCTTCGAATCGCGTTAACGTTGTAATATCAGATATTCAGATGAGCAACATGGATGGTTTAGAGCTGTTGGTTCAAATAAAATTGTACTACCCAGACGTTCCAGTTTTAATGATAACGGGTCAATTTAGTAAATATAATAATGATGATGTAATGTCAGCTGGTGCAGATGGGTATATAGCCAAACCGTTTAAAAATCTTGACATTATCAGAACCTTACAAAATCTTTTAAGAAAGTGCCATACACATTGATATTTGTAAAATGGAGTTTGTTGACTGCAGGCAACTCAAAAAGATAAACACTAATATTTGAAAATATATGGGGCGATACCAATATGAAAATTCTAATTGTTGAAGATGAAAAGGTTTCGGAAAAACTGATTGACAGCATTCTTACCAAAAATGGCTATGAAACCCTTTTGGCCGATTCGATAAAGGCGGCAATTAATCATATTAATTCGGGCGAAAAGATTTCTCTGATTATTCTTGATCTTAATTTGCCAGACGGAGACGGCTTTTCATTGCTGACTTATCTTAAGTCACATAAGCTGCTTGGAAAAATGGCGGTAATAATTTGTTCATCAGCAGAAGACAAAAAATCTGTCATGCAGAGCATCAGTTTGGGAGCGGTCGGATATCTTAAAAAACCAATTAAATCTGAGATTCTTCTTCCTAAAATTGCTGAGATTATCAGCAAAAGACATCAGACGATTCTTCTGGTTGATGATGAAAAAATGGTGAGGGAATTACTCCGCGTTACCCTGGAACGCGAAGGTTATAATACTGTTGCCGCAGAAGCGGGGAACGAAGCATTAGAAATCCTCGACAAACATCATATTGATGCGGTCATATCCGATATTCAAATGAATGAAATGAATGGATTGGAACTGCTCAAGGCGATAAGACTTAAACAAAATAATCTTCCGGTTATGATGATAACCGGTCACAGTAAAAAATATAACAAAGCCGATATGGATATGGCCGGTGCTGATGGCTATATCACCAAACCGTTTAAAAACTTCGAGATTCTTGAAGCTGTAAGAAATGTTTTAAAAAGCCGTGCCGTTTCTTGATAGCATTATTTTAGGAGTTGTATGAGAATATTAATTGCCGAGGATGATATTGTTTCCCGAAAAGTATTAACGTCATTCCTTGAAAAATGGGGCGATAGAAGCGCTCTGCAAGGGACTCCGTGCCGACAAGAAGCATCAGGTCTTGCTGGGAGTGACCGGGTCCGGCAAAACCTACACGATTGCCAATGTGATCGAAGC
>JAQBFG010000147.1:0-12317 GCA_032123495.1 Candidatus Zixiibacteriota bacterium
GGAGTATATGGATGTCACGGGAACGGATAAAAAAATTCCAGGACTGGATCAAAAAGGAAAATCTTGACGGATTTATAGTCAGACGCCATGAATCGATGAGATACCTCTGTGGTTTTTCGGGTGGCAGTCCGGCTGAACCGGATGGGATTTTAATCATCAAGCAAAAAAGCGCAGATTTTGTAACCGATTTCAGATATTTTGAACAGGCACGAAAAGAGCTAAAAGGGGCCAGGTTGATTCAGGCCGAACGCGATGCTATCGGTTCGCTCAAAACTGAGAAAAAATTCCAGGGGAAAAATCTCAAATATGGTTTTGAGCCGGAATATATGTCTTGTTCTGAGAAAAAGAGATTTCAGGAGAATCTTGGTGACTCGATTCTTATTCCGTTTGACGGTGCGGTCGAGATGTTGTCGATCATCAAGGACAAATCTGAAGTGGCCATGATCCAAAAAGCTTGTGATATTAGTGATGCCGCTTTTGAACGGATCCTTGGATATGTCAAACCGGGGCTGAGAGAGAGCGAAGTTTGTGCTGAGCTGGAATATCAGATGATGATGCTTGGTTCTGAAAAAGCAGCATTTGAAACGATTCTGGCCTCAGGTTATCGTTCAGCTTTGCCGCATGGTTCGGCATCGACTAAAAAAATAGCCAAAGGTGATTTTGTGACGTTTGATTTCGGTGCCACCTATGGCGGATATGTGTCAGATATGACACGGACGGTCGTGATGGGGAAGGCGACGGCTCGTCAGAAAAAGGTTTACAATACCGTTAAAAAGGCGCAACTTGCAGGTGTCAAGAAGGTTAAGTTAGGGGTGTCAGGGCAGGCGGTTGATGCTGCGGCGAGAAAAATAGTTGATAATGCCGGATTTAAGAAATATTTTAGACATGGAACCGGTCATGGAATAGGTATGTATGTTCATATGAAACCGAGCGCAGGTCCTGTGAGTAAAGATATCCTAAAGAGCGGTATGGTGTTAACGGTCGAGCCGGGGATATATTTCCCGGGCTGGGGCGGAGTTCGGATTGAAGATGATGTTTTGGTGACCAACAGTGGATGTCGGGTGCTTAATTCGTCGCCCAAAAAACTATTGGAATTATAACAGATATATAGTATCTTTTTAGACTAGGTTAAATAAACCAGAAAAGGTTTTTTTATATGAACGATAATGATATAAAGAAGCTGATTAAACTTGTAGAAGACTCCGAGATTGATCAGCTTGAGGTTTCGCGTTGGGGCCGGAAAATAAAAATTACCCGCCGTATCACCGGTGGTAACGGCCATTCAGGGGGTTCAATGGTTTATCAGATGGCTCCCCCAATGCCAGCGGTAGCGACACCTTCTCCAGCGCCAGTGGCAACTTCTGCCGCAACAGTGGATTCAGCGCCTCCGTCTGCCGACAAGAACTATATAGAAATCAAATCGCCAATGGTTGGTACATTCTATGCGGCTCCGGCCCCGGATGCACCTTCATATACAAAAGTTGGCGATAGAGTTTCGGTCGGTCAGGTAGTTTGCATTATTGAAGCGATGAAACTGATGAACGAAATCGAATCTGAAATCTCCGGCCCGGTAGCTAGAATATTAGTTGAAAACGCTCAGCCGGTTGAATTTGGGCAGGTTCTTTTCCTGATCGACCCCGCAGGATAGTTATTTAATCTCGTGGAGGCCGTGATATGAATTTAAAGAAAATGCTCATCGAAATGTTAAACCGGAAGGCTTCGGACCTTCATATTCGGGTTGGAATACGCCCGCATCTGAGGGTTAATGGAGTTCTGGAACAGATAGCTGTTGACCCGCTGACAATTGATGATGTTGAAGCGGTTGTCGGACAACTTCTCAATGAAAAACAACTGGAACGATTTCGCCATAAAAACGAAATGGATCTCGCCTTGTCAGTAGCGAAGCTGGGACGTTTTCGTATTAATATGTTTCGGCAGAGAGGAACCTCCGGTATCGCGATTCGTGCGGTCAATACGATTGTGCCGACTTTTGATGATTTAAATTTACCGCCTGTTATTGGCAAACTGGCTATGGAAAGACGCGGCCTGATTGTTGTCACCGGGACGACCGGTTCCGGAAAATCGACGACGCTGGCCTCGATGATCGAGCATATGAATGCCAATCGTTTCGATAATGTTCTGACCATTGAGGATCCGATTGAGTATATATATAGAGACAAAAAATCGATCATTACTCAGCGTGAAGTCGGTGCCGATACCGATTCTTTTGCGTCGGCGCTGAAACATGCCCTCAGGCAGGATCCCGATGTCATTATGCTGGGTGAGATTCGTGATCTTGACACGATGTCAATTGCTTTGACAGCGGCCGATACCGGGCATTTGGTGCTGACGACGCTTCATACGCTAAATGCGGTTGAAACTCTTTCGAGGATCATATCATTTTTCCCGCCGCACCAACATGAGCAGATAAGATTGCTATTGGCCGGAACATTAAAAGCGATTATTTGTCAAAGATTACTATCAAGATGTGATATTCCCGGTCGTGTACCGGCGACGGAAGTTCTTGTTTCCACCGCGGCGGTTCGGGATTGTATAATGAATAAAGAAAAAACGGTTGATATCCCTGAGCTGATTGAGCAGGGCGGACAGCAGTATGGTATGGTCACTTTTGACCAATCGATTATGCGGTTGTATCGCTCCGGGTTGATATCGTTTGAAGAAGCGATGAATCAGTGTAGTAATCCTGACGACTTTGACCTGCGGGTCAAAGGTATTACCGGAGCTGCTGATCGTTGGGATAAAGAAGAAACTACAGATGTCGCCAATACTGAAATGTCGGCGCCGGAAGATATGAAAAAATTCTGATTACTCCGGGATTATTGAAAGAAGGTTAGTTCATTGTTTAGTAAAATATTAATTGCCAATCGGGGTGAAATTGCCCTGAGGATAATTCGAGCATGTCGGGATCTGGATGTTAAAACGGTCGCCGTATATAGCGAGGCCGATCGTGATTCGTTGCATGTTCGTTTTGCCGATGAAGCGGTTTGTATCGGCCCGGCCACGGCGACACTGAGCTACCTCGATCCAAAAAGAATTATTGCGGCGGCGGAAATTACCAATGCCGATGCGATTCATCCAGGGTACGGTTTTCTCGCCGAAAATGCTGATTTTGCCGAAATCTGTCGATCTTGCGATATTACTTTTATAGGCCCTACGCCTTCAATGATTCGCCGGATGGGTGATAAGGGTGTTGCCAAGAAGATGATGCGGGAGGCTGGAATTCCGGTTATTCCTGGTTCAGAAGGTATTGTTGACAAAATCGATGAGGCGATATCAGTCGCTGCCGAGTTTGGCTATCCAGTATTGGTGAAAGCTGTTGCCGGAGGCGGCGGTAAGGGGATGCGTCTTTGTCGTGACGAGGCCGGACTTCGCAAGGGTTTCCAAATGGCCCGCACCGAGGCGGAAATGGCATTTTCTAATGGTGATGTTTATATAGAAAAAGTTGTGGAGAATCCGCATCATGTTGAAATTCAGTTGATGGGTGATTCTTTTGGGAATATTGTGCATTTTGGCGAGCGTGATTGTACTGTTCAGCGACGACATCAAAAATTAATTGAAGAAACGCCATCGCCATTGTTGGATGCGGAACTTCGCGGGATAATGGGTAGAACCGCGGTTCGGGGTGCTTCGACCATAAATTATCTTGGCGCCGGGACAATGGAATTTTTGGTTGATAAAGAACATAATTTTTATTTTATGGAAATGAACACGAGAATCCAGGTGGAACATCCGGTTTCTGAGATGGCAACCGATACCGATCTTTTGATGGAGCAGATCTTGATGGCTGCCGGTGAGAAACTTAGTTATAGGCAGGAAGATATTATTGTTGATTGGCATGCAATTGAGTGTCGTATTAATGCCGAGGATCCAACCAAAGATTTTCGACCGTCTCCGGGTCAGATAAAAGCGATTCATATACCTGGTGGCAATGGGGTCAGGGTTGATACGGCAGCTTATGCCGGATATGTTATTCCGCCTTTTTATGATTCGATGATAGCCAAACTGCTTGTTCGTGCCAAAACCAGAAATGAAGCTATTAAGAAGATGCTGAATGCTCTGGATGAATTTGTCATCGAGGGTATTCCGACAACGGTTGATTATCAGAAGAAGATTCTATCGCATCCCGATTTTATTTCCGGCAATTTTGATACATCGTTTATTGAAAAAATAACCGCAGAAGAAAAACAGCGAAGTAAGACGACGGGGTAAATATCCAGATATAGCAGAAGAAACATTGGGAACAAAAGATAACATTGGAGGTGCTTTTGTGAATATTCCAACCGAATTAAAATATACCAAAGAACACGAATGGATAAAAATTGACGGCAATCTGGCTGTAATCGGTATCACCGATTATGCACAGGGTGAGCTGGGTGATATTGTTTTTGTCGAGTTACCATCTATCGGAGACGAATTTAAGGCCGGAGCTTCATTCGGGACGATTGAGGCGGTTAAGGCAGTCTCGGAAATATTTGCTCCTCTTTCAGGCAAAGTGGCAGAAATAAATGAACTGCTAGAAAATGACCCGATGGTTATCAATAGCGATCCATATAACAATGGATGGATGATTAAAATTGAGTTTTCCGACCCGGCGGATGTGGAATCATTGATTTCATCCGACGAATACTTAGAGTTAATTAAATAGGATTTAAGTTTTAAACATATGCCATACATTCCCAATACCGACGAGGATCGTCGGGAGATGCTGGACAAATTAGGTCTTAAGGATATTGCTGATCTTTTTACACCGATTCCGGAAAACCTGAGACTAAAAGAGTCCCTTAATCTGCCGCCTGCTCTTTCCGAGATGGAACTGTTGCAGGAAATCGAGCAGATCTCAAAAAAGAATAAAGCTGATTTGACCATTTTTGCCGGCGGCGGCGTTTATGATCATTTTATTCCTTCGGCTGTTGATTCGATTATTTCACGGCCTGAATTTATGACCGCCTATACACCATATCAAGCCGAAGTGTCACAAGGGACGTTGCAGGCGATATATGAATTCCAAACCTGTATCTGTCGCCTGACCGGTATGGATGTCGCCAATGCCTCGATGTATGACGGCGGATCGGCGGCGGCCGAGGCGATCACTTTGTCGGTGGGCAGCAAAGGCAAATCAAAAGTATTGATTTCAGAGACAGTGAATCCATTATTCAGGCAGGTCATTGATACTTATATCAGCGGTCGGGATATTGAAGTTGTCCTTATTCCGCAGAAAAATGGGATCACCGATTTAGATAAACTTGAAAATAGTATAGATGATAATACCGCCTGCGTTTTGTTATCCCAGCCGAACTTTTTTGGACTTCTTGAGGACATCGAAGCTGCCGGTGAGATGATTCATAAATCTGGTGGTTTTCTGATAGCGGCCGTTGATCCGATTTCGGCGGCACTTCTGAAAACGCCGGGAGATTGCGGAGTTGATATTGTTGTTGGCGAAGGACAGCCATTGGGGATACCGCTTAATTTTGGCGGCCCGCTGCTCGGTTTTTTTGCGGTAAAGGAAAAGCTGATTAGAAATATTCCGGGACGGCTGGCGGCGCGAACAGTTGATACCGATGGTAAACCGGGTTTTGTACTGACTCTGCAAACCCGTGAACAGCATATTCGCCGCAACAAAGCGACTTCCAATATTTGTACTAATCAGGCACTTTGTGCCACAACCGCTCTGGTTTATATGACTCTAATGGGCAAGGTCGGTCTTCGTCAGGTGGCATTGCTATCGATGGATAAAACTCACCGAATTGCTGAGAAAATATGTTCACTGAACGGATATGAACAATACTTTGATGGTCCTTATCTTCGCGAGGTTGCGATAAAAACGCCGGTTCCGGCCAAAGAGATAATTGACAAATTGATTTATAAGAATAATATCTTACCCGGTATTGATGTCGGAAGATTTTATTATGGCATGGAAAATTGTCTGCTTTTGAGTGCTACGGAAAAGAGAACCGAATCCGAAATTGAAGCGTTGGTTAAGGCGCTGAAGGAATAATAAGCGATGAGTTATTGCCCAAAATGTAATGAAGATTTTGATAGTGATTTATCAGCCTGTCCAAAATGCAAGATCGATCTGGATGATGAGCCTGATGTTCCCTCAGATGTTGCCAGTGACGGCTGGGTTGTTATTGGTCATGTGAAAGATCAGACTACAGCCGATTATGCCAAAGAGACTTTGGAATCTTACGATATTCCGGCAGTTCTGTTTTCAGAATCAGGTTTTTTTGGTCAGGCCGGACTTAATCTGCCATCGCCGAGCGGCAAGCATATCGGTACCTTTAAGATTCAGGTCCCGGTCGAATTGATAGATGACGCCGTTAATATTTTGAATATGATTCTGGGCGATAGCTGGGAAAATGCTATAGGTACAGATTCAAATATAAATACAGATGAAGAATAATATTAAAATAAATCAGAATGGAGAGACAATGAAAAAGCCAAACAGATCAAATGTACTATTTCTTTCGTTATCGTTGGCGGTAGTAACATTGCTGTCGCTTGGTTGCGGCGGAGAAAAAAGTGGTGAGACTGTTACGACTCCGACGATTGATTTTGTTTTGAGCTATGAAGATGCTATGGCGACTGCCAAGGCAAAAAATCAGCCGGTGTTGGTTGATTTTTATACCGATTGGTGCCGCTGGTGTAAGGTTCTTGATACGGTTACTTATATTGATCCGCTCGTTGTCGAGTTGTCCAAGTCGGTCGTTTTTGCCAAAGTCAATGCCGAGGTAGATACGGTTGCGGCTAAAAGCAATTCGGTTCGCGGATATCCGTCGATCCTGTTATTTGACAGTGAAGGCAAAGAGATCGACCGTATTGTCGGTTATCTTCCTGGCCCGGAATTTGTCGAAACGATAAATAACTATATCAATGGAATCGGTACGATGGATTATTATAAGGTCATGTCCGACAGCGCACCCACTCCTGAGATTAATTATTATTTGGCTCAAAAATATGACGAACGCGGTATGTATGAAGAAGCCGAAGGATTTTATCATAAAGTAATCAAAGAGAATAAGAATAATGATGGTGAGTATACCTCAGGTTCGATGCTTGCATTGGCTAGTGTCTCACTGAGTCTCGATAAGTATGATGAAGCGGTTAACAGGTATAAAGAAGCGAAAACAAAATTTACCGATTCGGCGCTAGTTGACGAGGCCGATATTATGATCGCTATCACTTATCGGATTAAAGGTGATACGACCACAGCTATTGCGGCTTTTGAAGATTATTTGAAGGCACATCCAAATAGTCCTGATACCGGCTACGCCATCACGCAGATAGAAAAACTAAAAGCCAAACCAGAAGTCGAAGAAGGCAAATAATTTAATATTTATTGATTACAATGATGGACGATAAAATTCTGATATTTGAAAAATCGAAAAGGGGTGTCTCCGGATGCAATTTACCAGAGACGTCGATTTCTGAAGCTGAACTGCTTGATAAAATCCCGAATAAGTTACGACGGGCCGAAGCTGCTTCTTTGCCTGAGGTCACCGAAGGCGAAGCGATGCGGCATTTTGTCGGCTTGTCGGTTAAGAATCATCATATTGACCGAGGGTTTTATCCGCTTGGTTCATGCACCATGAAATATAATCCGAGACGTAATGACCGAGCGGCAGGAATGAAGCAGTTTGTTTCCTGTCACCCATTGGCGCCGTGCAAAACAGCGCAGGGGACGCTTCAGATCATGTATGACCTGTCCGAGTGCCTGAAAGAGATATCCGGTTTCGATGAGATCTCTCTGCAGCCGGTGGCCGGTGCACAGGGTGAGTTTGTTGGACTGCTAATCATCAGAGCTTATCATTTGTCTAAAGGCAGATTAAGAAAAAAGATTCTTATTCCTGATTCGGCACATGGGACCAATCCGGCATCGGTGACAATGGCCGGGTTTGAGACGGTGCAGATACCATCGAATGAAAAAGGGATAATCTCGGCCGAAACGGTGGAAAAATATATCGATGAAGATACAGCCGGGCTGATGCTGACTAATCCGAATACGGTCGGTCTGTTTGAATCGGAGATTGAAAAAATCGCCGAAATCGTTCATAAGGCCGGGGCGCTGATTTATATGGATGGTGCCAATCTGAATGCTCAGATGGGGATCATTAAACCGGGGAAAATCGGATTTGATATTCTTCATTTTAACCTGCATAAGACTTTTTCCACTCCGCATGGCGGCGGTGGACCTGGTGCCGGTGCGGTTGGAGTAGTCAAGGAGCTGGGGAAATTTTTGCCATTGCCGATTTTAAAACGGGATGCTGAAAATAATAATTTGTTATTCTTTGATTATGATTGTCCTGACTCAATTGGATCGATTCACACTTTTTATGGCAATCTGGCCAATAGTATCAGAGCCTATGCTTATATCAGAACACTTGGCTCCAAAGGTATCAAAAGGGTTTCGGAAAATGCGGTTCTTAATGCCAACTATCTGAAGGCGTTACTTGGTGATGAATTTGAATTTCCGTATGATGGTATATGTCAGCATGAGTTTGTTCTGTCATGTTCGCGTCAGAAAAAGAAAGGTGCCAAAGCGCTTGATATTGCCAAACGACTGCTTGATTATGATTATCATGCACCGACCGTATATTTTCCGCTGATTGTTCCTGAGGCGTTTATGATTGAACCGACTGAAACCGAGAGTAAGGAAACACTTGAGCAATTCGCCAAAACACTTTTAGCTATTAGCGGTGAAGTCGATACAAACCTGGAAAAACTTACCGGGGCACCGTTTACTACGCCGGTTAGGCGACTTGATGAGATAAAAGCGGCGCGGGAGCATGATGTTTGTTTTAAGGAATGAAAAATAAAAACTTGTAAATAATCGTCGGTGGAACTAATTAGCCATCGGCGATTTTTATTTATGATTAAGTTTAAGAATGTAACATACCAGTTTCCGGACGGCTTCCGACCGCTGAATAATATCACCCTGAATATTTCAAAAGGTGAAAAGGTGGCGGTGGTCGGCGCCAATGGGTCTGGCAAAACAACCTTTGCGCTTCATATTAATGGTATCCTAAAGGCTTATTCGGGTCAGGTTCTGGTTAGCGGATTTGATCCGGCTGTTGAAGCAGAAAACAGACTGCTGAAACCGGAAGTTGGGATGGTGTTTCAAAATCCTGATAACCAATTGATAACGATGACGGTTGAGCGGGAGATCGCATTTTCTCTTGAAAACCAGAATGTTGATTTTCAGGAGATGAGAACCCGGGTCGATAATATGCTGGAACTGTTTGCTCTGGCAAAATACCGGAATAAATTGACCTCCGAATTATCAGGCGGCGAGAAGCAGAGATTGGCTTTGGCCTCGGTCTTGATCACGGAACCATCGATACTGGTTCTCGATGAACCAGATTCGTATCTCGACCAAACCGGTTTGGATATCCTCAATGAAGCGATCGATGGTTTACTTTGCAGACAAAAGGAACTAACACTGGTAAGAATTACCCAGTATTCTACCGTGGCCGAAAAATGTGATAGGATGATTTTATTTAAAGCCGGCGCTATTTTTCGGGAGGGGAGACCTGATGATATTTTCTCTGATAATCATTTATGTCAGACGGCTAAAATTGAAGTTCCATTAAAATATAGAATAGAACACGGTTTTGATTTTCCTCGGCGGGATCAAGATGCCGGGATCAGGCCATCACGACAGATATTAACAGACAAGAAAATCAAATTAGAAGATATTGAATTCGGATATGAAAAGGGTGCCGAAAATAATCTTTTTAATAGTTTGAATATTGAGATCGAGAGCGGCAAAATCTATGGTTTGGTTGGTCCAACCGGAAGTGGTAAATCAACATTGATACAACTTATGGCAGGATTATTGAAACCGAATACGGGCAAAGTTTTATTTGATGGCTTTGAATCCAAAGCGGGTGCGGTTGTGATCTCTTTTCAACAGGCGGAGAGGCAGTTCTTTTTGAATTCTGTTAACGACGAAATATTATTTGGCGCCGAGAATATTAACTCCCCTGATCCTCAAAAAACTGCTGATGAATGCTATCGGCTGGTTGGGCTGGATAAAGATAAATTTGCCAAACGAGATCCATTCAGTCTCTCTGGCGGAGAGAAACGCAGATTGTCATTTGCCGCCATTTTATCTTTGAATCCTTCTTTTATATTATTCGATGAACCAATCTGCGGACTTGATTATTCCGGATACGAGCTTTTTAAAAAGCTCGTGGTTGAATTAAAATCGCAGGGTAAATGTATTATGATTATCTCCCACCAAGGGGATACGATATTGGAACTGGCCGAAAAGGTTCTGGTTTTAGATAACGGCAAACTGGATAAATATGAATCTATCAATAGCTTTTTTGGCTCAGCCGATTATGATAAATTTCTTTCAATTCCTGAATTAATTTCTTATCAGCAAACAAATTTTAGTAGTGTTGACTGCTTCTCAGAAAATCAACTTTATGAGAAGCTGGAATAGTCTGACATTGTAACTCTTATTATGTTAATGATATAGAGCTGATAGCTCAGATAGTACTTTAGATAGCTATATTATTCTTGACCACTCCTGATTATTGTTTATACTCTAAATCAATTAACCTTTTAAAGCCGCCCGGCGAGACGGCAAAAGGAACAGAATGAATTGTTTAGTTGATTCACAAAATAATCCAATTAAATCAAACAGATCGTTTTTGTTCTTTTTATCATGTTTGAATAATCAAATTTTCTTTTTCAACAATAATAGAGCTAGGAGGCAAATTGCCCAAGGATAAGATGGAAACCGTATTGGACAAAAAGGGTATTAATCGGGCTATTACCAGAATATCTCATGAGATACTTGAGCGGAACAATGGAGCCGAATCGCTGGTAATTATCGGCATCCTGACCCGCGGCGCCGATATCGCCAAAAGGATTGCATCGAAGATAAAGGAGATCGAGGGTGTTGATATTCCGGTGGGATTGATGGATATTAATCTATATCGAGACGATGTTCATCAAAAACTTGATCAGCCGATCATTCAGCGAACCGAAATTCTCTTTGACGTTGTTGATCGTAATCTGATTTTGGTTGATGATGTGCTTTACACCGGAAGAACCATTCGTGCCGCGTTGGATCAGATCGTCGACTTTGGCCGACCGAGGTCGATTCAACTGGCCGTTATTATTGATCGCGGTCATAGGGAGTTGCCGATTCGGCCCGATTATGTCGGCAAAAATATTCCGACTTCAAAGGATGATCGGGTTATGGTCAGACTTTCCGAACGTGATGAGGATGATTTGGTGCTTATTGAAAAATCCGGTTTGAAAGCGGATGAAAAAACTCCTGCTAAAATAAAAGATAAAGTGAAAAAAACGGCCGAGAAACCAAAAAAACGGAAAGGAGGAAAGACTAAATGAAACTTCAATCACGCCATCTTTTGGGTTTGGAAGGTGTGTCTGCTGATGAGATTTCTCTTATTCTTGATACTGCTGTATCTTTCCGTGAAATCATTGAAAGGCCGATCAAGAAAGTGCCGACTCTCCGGGGAATTACTGTCTTGAATCTGTTTTATGAGCCGTCAACCAGAACCAAAATTTCATTTGAGCTGGCTGAAAAACGTCTTTCGGCTGATTCAATTACATTTACCAAAGCGATGTCCTCGGTCAAAAAAGGGGAGACGCTCAAAGATACGGTGCGTAATATTGAGGCGATGAAAATCAATATGGTCGTGGTTAGACATGGGTCATCGGGGGTACCATATTTTCTGACCCAATGTATGGATTCCAATATAATCAATGCCGGTGACGGTTCCCATGAACATCCGACCCAGGCGCTTCTTGATATGTTTACCATTCGTCAAAAGTATGGTAAACTAAAAGGTCTGCGGGTGGTGCTTATCGGCGATGTCAAACATTCGCGGGTGGTCCGTTCCAATATCTGGGGATTAAAAACGATGGGATGTTCAGTGGCAGTCTGCGGTCCGTCGACCCTTCAGCCTTATGAAGTCGAAAAATTCGGGGTCGATGTTTATACCGATCTGGATGAGGCTATTGATGGTGCCGATGTGGTCAATATTATGCGGATACAGTTGGAACGTCAACAGTCAGGATTTCTGGCCTCACAGCGGGAATATACTAATCTGTTTGGAGTGACCGCTGAACGACTCAAACTTCTCAATAAGAATTATACCGTAATGCATCCCGGTCCTATGAATCGCGGAGTTGAGATCACTCCCGAAGTTGCCGACGGAAAATCTTCGGTTATTCTGGAACAGGTCACCAATGGACAGGCGGTGAGGATGGCAGTATTGTACCTTCTGTCAGGCAAACGGGAGGATGGAGAATAATGAAAA
>JAQBFG010000148.1:0-25979 GCA_032123495.1 Candidatus Zixiibacteriota bacterium
CGTGCGCGATGGCATTTTTAAGCGCCTCTATCGCACCCTCGATTTTATTATTCGCCTCAAGAATTTCGGCTAAAGTAGTGTACACTCGCGCGCGATACTTACCCGGCTGTACTTCCGGTAACGTCTTGCGGGCAAACATCTCGGCTTCATCAAGATTGATTTTCCGTATCAAACACCATTTGGCAAACATGTAATAGGCATCACGATTATCCTGCCAGCCGAGAGCCATTGTCCTCTTTTTAATACCAATTGCTTTCTGAACATCCTTTTCAATATACAAAGCATAATCAGCCTGCAGATCAATATTGGCCGCTTGAATCTGCTTATTTTTGGATAGCGCAGAATTATCTATACCAGCTTTGAGATACTTTTTCAGCTTATCTATTTGATCAGCCTTAACCGCCAATCGGGTCATTAGACGGGCCACATCAACAATATTTTTTGTATCCTTTTTTTCCGCATTTAATACGGCATCGGCCGCCGGGATAACCTCATCAAATTCAAGCTCATCTTTCCAAACCGCGTTGGCGATATTTTCAAATATTTTATAGGAGTAATCAAATCCGCTCCCTTTGCCAAGCTCCAGCGATTTCCGGTAATATTCCACCGCCTTCAAATTTTCTCTGGTACCTGAATAATAACCGGCTATAAAAAGCGCATCTTCAAAAGTTGCTTTTGTTTTGAATCTTTCCAGGCGCTCCTCGACTGTAGTCAGATCCGTCAGGGCATTATTCAGCGTATTAACCAATACTTGCGCCCCACCGGTATAACCGATCCAGCGCCTGATCGTTTGGCCGGAACTATTTGCCAGAATAAAAACCGGATAAGTTGTCCCAACCTTATAACTCTCCGAAAGAAACTCTCCCTCACCTTCGTTAACATTAAGAGGCAGGTGCACCACTTTATTGAAGGCATCAATCAGAATTTGTTCCGTTTCCGCTTCACGAGCGGCTTTTTGACAAAACTCTCAGTCCTCGTGGACAAATTCAAGAAGAATTGGAATTCCCGATTTGGCCGATAATATTTTTGCCTGTTCAAAAGTTTCAACCTTTTCTCCAAAAACCAGACTTGAGGTCAAGGTGAATAGTGCAATAATAAGAACAGATATTTTTTTCATATTCATTATAAATGTCCCGTCTAAAATACTAATTCATTCCTTTATTATACAAAAGTTGGCATCTTGGGAAAAGTATATTTTTCAAAAATAATAAAATCAATTCGGCTCGATCTCAGCCTTGATAAAATATAAAATATTAGCTATATTAGACTTGGCTGTAAGGTATAAATAAATAAAAATTAAAAGGAGTTAGAAATATGTTAGTAAAAACTTTACTTGAAGACAAGCCACACGATCTAATTACGGTAGTTCCAGAAACAACACTTGACGAAGCAATGGAAATAATGCTTGGGAAAAATATCGGCTCTTTATTGGTTTTGGATAGTGAAAATAAACTCAATGGAATCCTCAGCGACAGAGATATTTTCAAAACTGTTCATAAAACCAAAGGCGATTTTCACTCGCTTAAGGTCAAAGATATCATGACTGTTGCCGTGATTTCCGGAAAATTGACCGATGAGGTTTCAAATATTGCCTGGGTGATGCAAAAAAACTATATTCGTCATATTCCAATAGTGGAAGATAATAAAGTCGTCGGCCTGATTTCGCAGCGTGATATTCTTAAGTACGAGATTGAAAGACATGAGCTGGATAATCGCTATCTCCAGCAGCATCTGGACGGAGTTCATACCCGCGATCGCTCCGCTGATTTATAGGATTATTTTACTTTTTAGGGAAATTTAGATTTTACTTGGTCAGAACTTTTATCATCTGACTGTGGATTTTGCGGTTGCTACCAAGAATATAATCATCATAGATAGAATATTTTTTGCCCTCGAAATTGGTGATTTTCCCGCCAGATTCTTCTACTATAATTTTGCCCGCTGCCGTATCCCACGGATATAATTTCTGTTCCCAGAAACCGTCAAATCGTCCGCAGGCGAGATAACATAAATCAAGCGCCGCCGAACCGGCTCGCCTGACTCCTCGTGCCGACCGTGCAAAACGATTAAAGAAATCAAGATTATTATTTTCAGATACTGCGATATCATACGGAAACCCGGTCGCGAGAAGAGCTTTGTCCAATCCTTTCTGTAATGAGACCGCAAGTCTTTTTCTATTTAAAAATGCTCCGCCACCTTTTCGGGCGGAAAACAGTTCATCGCGTAAAGGATCATACACGACCCCGACAATTATTTCTCCATTATATTCCAGCGCAATAGAGACCGCCCAAAAAGGAAAACCATGCGCATAGTTGGTAGTTCCATCAAGGGGATCAATCACCCATCTGAAAAGCGAATCTTTTTCAACCGACCTCTCTTCTTCGGTAAGAATTGAATGCCCGGGAAAATTGGATGCAATAGCATTAACAATCAATTTTTCCGAAGCCAGATCAGCTTCAGTGACAAGATTAACGATTCCTTTAAATGAAATTTTGTTTTTCCGCCCCACTCTTTTTAGCAAAAGAGCACCGGCCTCAACAGCCGTTTTCCGCGCAAAGGCAAGAAATATTTTTAGTTTATAATCAGAGACCATCGCTATACCGCCTTTTTAATTTTATCCAGACCAAATTGCATCTGATAGAGACGATAATAAATTCCCTTTTTCTCCAATAATTCCTTATGGCGGCCGATCTCTCTTATTTCACCATGGTGCAGGACAATAATTTTATCAGCTTTTTCAATTGTTGACAGCCGATGTGCAATAATAATAGCGGTCCGGTTTTCCAACAGATTATCGAGGGCAGATTGTATCATCCGCTCGGTGGCGGTATCAACCGAGCTGGTTGCCTCATCGAGAACAAGAATATTGGGATCAAACGCAAGTGCTCTGGCAAAAGAAAGAAGCTGTTTCTGACCGGTCGATAAAGTCGCACCGCGTTCTTTGACCTCAGCTTGAAGACCGCCCTCGGCCTCCATAATATAATCGTGCAGATTTACGCGGCGGAGCGCCTCTTTGATTTTTTCATCGGAGATGTTTTCTTCGCCCAGTCTGATATTCCCGGCGTAATCTCCAGAAAAAATAAAGACATCCTGCATCACCAGACCCATTTGACGTCGTAGGACTTCAGTCGGGATATCTCTGGTATCAACGCCGTCAAGTTTTATAGAGCCTTTTTGATAATCATAAAATCTAAACAGGAGCGATATCAGCGATGTTTTCCCGGCACCGGTGGCACCAACAATCGCAACTTTTTCTCCCGGTTTGACGCTGAATGAGACATCTTTTAATACATAATCTTCTTTGTTGTAGGCAAACCAGACATTTTCAAAATCAATCGCGCCGGAAAACTTATTAGATTTATCGGTTACGTTTTTTTGACTCATTTCAGGTTCGGTATCAAGCAGCTTGAATATCCTCTCCGATGAAGCCATCGATGATTGCAGAATATTATATTTTTCGGCCAGATCCCTGATAGGAAAATAAAATCTTTGCACCAACTGAATAAAAGCGACCAGTTCGCCAAATGTCAAAGCGGTGATAACAATTTGATAACTTCCATAGTACAATAACACCGCCAGTGACACGGCGCTGATAATTTCAACCACCGGGAAAAAGGTGGCATGATAATATACTGAGCGAAAATGAGCCGAGCGCAAATCGGCGTTAATCGGCGAGAAGTTTTCAAAAATCGCCTTTTCTCTGGTAAACAGTTGAATAATCGAGATCCCGGTTACATGTTCCTGAGTAAAGGCATTAAGACGCGCCAACCGGGCGCGGACATCGCGATAAGCCTGACGTGCCTTTTTTCTAAATATTGCCGTAGCAATAACCAAAAATGGCAAAACGGCAAAAGTCATCAGCGCCAACTGCCAGTTATAATAAAGCAATGCAATAACAATCCCAATCAGCGTTATAACATCTCCAAAAATCGCCACCAGTCCGGAAGAAAACATCTCGTTTAAAACATTAACATCATTGGTGACTCTGGTCACCAAACGGCCAACCGGATTTTTATCAAAAAACTGCATGTGAAGTCTTTGAAGATGAGAAAATATTTCCATCCTGATATCATACTGCACCTTCTGGCCGATAAGCATGGTGATATAAAGTTGCACATAAGATAGAATAAATGATGCAATCAGAATCCCGCCATAAACAAGTGTTATCTCTCCCAGCCCGCTTATCTGTTTGGTCAAAAGATAATCATCGATCCCGATCTGGATCATAACCGGAAGCAAAAGCTGCAATGCCGAACCGCCAATTAACAGGATGGTGGCAAAAATCAGCCCGGTCCGGTATGGCTTTGCATATTTTAAAAGCCGCTTCATCAGACCGGCATCGTATGCTTTGCCTAATGCTTCTTCTTCATGGTAGTTTTCGGCTGCCACAATTACATCCTTTTCAATTCTTCTTCAATCAGCTGAGCCCGGTACAACGTATCGTACCTTCCGGCCAAAGCGATCAATTCCTCATGGGTCCCTTGCTCAACAATCGCGCCCTTTTCCAGATAAATAATATTATCGGAATCTTTGACCGCCGAAATCCGATGCGAAATAACTATCGCTGTTCTCTTTTGTAATTCGTCTTTTAATTGCAAATTAATCAGATGTTCGGTCTCGGTATCAACAGCGCTGGTGGCATCATCGAGAATAATTATCTTCGGATCGGCGACTATTGCCCGGGCGATCGCAACCCGCTGTTTTTGTCCGCCGGATAACGTGATCCCCCGTTCGCCCAAAACCGTTTCATATCCGTTGGGAAAATCATTTATTTCATTATCTATAACCGCCGCCCTCGCCGCATTTGTCACTAACTGAGCCGAGTTGGAATCAGTCTGATCAGAGTGAAAAAGTATATTTTGGGATATTGTATCAGAAAAAAGGAACGGCTCCTGCGGAACAAATCCTATCTGATCGCGCAGGATCTTTAAATCCCAGTCATTAATATCAACACCATCAATAAAAATGCTCTCTCTGGGAACCGGAAATTGCCGGGCCAAAAGTGAAACAAGGGTAGTTTTGCCGGAGGCGGTCGGACCGATTATACCAAGAGTTTTACCGGCTTGAATACTTAGATTTATATTGTTAAGTATTTTTGTACCATTATAAGAGAAATTAAGATCTCGAAACTCAATTGCTTCGGTAAACTTCTTATCGTTAGTACTATCGGGCGATGAAAACACTGTCGGTTCGGTGTCCATTATATTATTAATCCGATCAAGCGAGACGATACCCCGCTGATACAATGAAACCACCCAGCCCATCGCCACCATTGGCCAGACCAGCATCGTCAGGTAAACAAAAAATGCAACCAGAGTTCCAAGACTAATTGAGTCGGAGATAACTTCCCTGCCGCCAAAATACAAAACTGCCATATTAACTGTCCCGGCCAACATCGTTAGAAGCGGAAACATAACTCCAAACACTTTGATCATACTGACATTAAGCTCGATATATTTCTTATTATGTTTGGCAAAATTTTTGATCTCAGCTTCTTCCTGATGATAAGCACGGATTACTCTGACCCCTGACAGGTTTTCCTGAACCCGTGAGGTTAAGACGGAGAAATATTCCTGGATTTTCATATAACGCTTATGCACCGCACCACCCAGACGATTAACCAATATGGATAATATTGGAAGAGGCAAAAGTGAATAAAGCGTCAGTTTTGGAGATAAATATAACATAAACGATATAGCTATTATTGTACTAACAATAGCATTCCCGATATGCATTATTCCGGGGCCGATCATCATCCGCACTGCTTCGACATCATTGGTCGCTCGTGCCATAATATCGCCGGTTCGATTATTATTATAAAAGGTCGGATCAAGTTTTAATAGATGAGCAAAAAAGTCGTTACGAAGATCAAACTCCAGTTTTCGTGACATCCAAATAATAGTTCGCCGCATAAGAAATCTGAAAAACCCGGAAATAACTGCAAATAGAACTATCAAAAGAGCATATTTTAAAATTGCCGACGGTTCGGCACCGTTTTCAAGTTTGTCAAAGGCGATTTTTAGAATATACGGATTAATCAGAATTAAAAGATTTGCCCCCACAACTGACAAAGCTCCCAGTATCAGGTATCCCCGATACTGTCTCATATATTTGCGGATTCTTATGAATCTAATTTTATTTTTTATTCCATTCTTCATACTACAGCATCATACGGATGTAATCGCAAAATAGCTGAATGAATAGGAAAAGTAAATCTATTTACCGGAATAATTTATCAAACCGGTAAATAATGTGAGAGCGACCAGATCGAGATTTTGGAACATCTCCAGAAGCGGCAAACCGCAATAAATAAGTTTTCCTTTTTTGAATTTCGATTCGGTCAGCATTGAGACATTATCATCAAGCAGAACAATCGCTTCCGATGGTGACACCAGAGCCGGATACGATTTATATTGACTATTGACATATTCCAAAAATTTCGACGGTTTCGTTCTCTTAAAAACAGGATGAGATTCATTGGTTACCGTTAATTCAAAACCGGGCAATAATCTCTCATTCGATAAAATCGAAACCGGTAAGAGATCGGCCGGCCAGTCTCGGGGTTGACCAAAAACCAAAATAGTCCCGCCATACTCCATAAATTTTTTCAATTTCCCCTGAACCGCCGCCAAAACCGGATAATTTTGGTAACAGCCGGTTCCCAGCGCGATAATATCAAATTGATCAAGTTCTCTGGTTTCGAGATAACGATTACTGATCGTTCTATAATTGGCGCCGGTATTGACAAGAATATCTTCCAGTAAACCATCCGGTCCGGATAAAAGCGCGATTTTTGCATTTTCGTTGAAATCGGTATCGGCTCGACTGATAAAGGCGGTGTCGGAAGCAATAATATATTTATCTTCAATAAGATTAACAATCAGCGGTTTTTTACCGGCGGTCAGCGCTTTGGTGGCAACCAGCGGAATTGAAATATCAAATGATCGAATACCAACCGGCATCGTAATCGTTTTTTGGTATGCACCGGCCATCGTTCCTTTAGGAGCAATGACCTGAATATTGGCTGTTGTTGATTTAAACGATGGTTTTGTGATCACCGCTTTTAATTTTAACGGCTCTACCAATCTGACCAATTTTTCCTGCGAAAGCGGCTGGACTATTGAAAAATTAGGCACTAAAGATATTTTTAAAGGTGTCTCCAAATAGGCATCGGCAAAAGCCCGATACTCAATATTTCGCCCACGATACTTGATTGTCCCGGTAACAAGCATTGAATCAGGTTGAAAAGCGATCAACGATTCAATATCAGCATCAATGGTATGTTCCCGAACAAGCGTACAAAATGGCATTACATCCTTTTGTTCCAGCGGCAGCTCATAAGAACTGCTGTTCCAATTAGGCTGTAATATTACTTTTCCCGCCATGATTTTGAGCGGTCCGTTATTATTGATCTCCTCGACAAGTTTTATTCTGGGTCCTTGCGGAGTATCTCGTAACATGCTTCGATATTCAAAATTAATCCCGGCCAGCTCAACTATTTTTGATGACACCGAGTTTAACAGATAAGAAATATATTTTGCAGCTATCGATAATGAATCAGATTCGATATCAGAATAATACTCCTGCTTCAGCCGAGACAATGACTCCAGCGCATCAAAGATGCCGTTGATCTTCTCAAGACCGTCAAGATTTGCCGCGGCTGAAATATTATCCAAATATTCAGACATCGCCCTTTTCATCGAGGCGGCAACCATGCTGTTTTCAATATATTTTTCGGCCAGTTTTCCAAGACGATTTGTTTCTATGCCTGATAGAATTGAGGCTTTATTGTTACCGGTAGTATTATCTTTTATCAAACTGTAGGTGGAATATATCTGTTCACGATCAAGCTCCTCAAGTGTTGAGGAGAATTCGCTCGCAAGTTCGTTGATCTGGTCATAATGATCTTTCAAATAGAGATTGTTATTTATATAAACTCCACCCTCTCCACTTTCAACACCACGAAGAATTTTTTCAATATTAAAAACCTTACTATCAATATGGTTTTTGGCCAAAAGATAACGCTCAAATTCCTTAGAAACAGAGCGGTGAAGATCTCGACCAAAAATAACAACATCAGGCGGTCTCCAGCTGTTTAGACTAACCAAAATGGATTCGAAATCAAACCCTGGATTCTCTTTGGCAATAAACTGATATGAAGAAATATTATATTCTTTTGAAGTTTGAATATTGCATAAATTATCGTTTCCCGATTTCAAAGAAACAAGTTCTACTCGACAATCCTTCTCGGCAGAAAGATAATAAATCAATGGCCAATCGATAAAAGCAAGTTCGTCATACAGATAAAGAATCTCTATATCTGTGGCGAGAGTCTGACAGGAGATTTTCGCAAGAAGCTGTCCCGACAAAATCAGGAAAAATATAAAAGCTGTAAAAACTACTAATTTTCTCATTTTTCTATTTTCTTCAATTCGTTTACATCCATAAAAAAAGCCGCCAATATAGTTATCGGCGGCTTTGGAGAAAATCTGTATAGTTTTATAACTGCTGATTTTGCTTCAATTTATCATAAAGTTTATCGGCTATCTCGGCTGGAGTATCGCCCTCGATCATTTCGCCCTTCTGACGCGGTGCTGGAGAAGATACTTTAAGAATATTTGTATTGGAATTAGCGCCGACAGAATCGTCACCGAGACCAATATCGGCCGCACTCCATTTGGTGATCGGTGTCTTTTTTGCCATCATTTTGCCTTTAAGCGACGGCAATCTTGGCTCATTGATTTCTTTAACAACCGAAATAACTGCCGGAAGAGCCACCTCGACAACATCGTAACCCTCTTCGGTGGTCCGCCAAACAGAAGCAACTCCATTTTCGGCCGATTCAATCTTTTTAACAAACATCACCTGCGGCAGATCAAGATTTCCTGCAACTGCCGCCGGAACCTGCGCCGAATCATCGTCAATAGCCTGTTTTCCGGCCAGAACCAAATCATATTCACCCAGTTTTTTCAATCCTGCCGCCAAAATTTTACCAACCGCCTGTTGATCAGACTTATCAAAACTCGGGTCTGTAATTAATATCGCCTCATCAACACCGAGGGCAAGACAGGCGCGAAGAGCCGATTCGGCCCTTTCCGATCCAAAACTGATCACCGAGATCTTTCCGCCCTGCGCCTCTTTTAATTTTAGCGCCTCTTCGACAGCATATTCATCAAACGGATTAACAATTCCGGGACCGGATGGTAAGACAACTGTATTGGCAGCCTCATCAACCTTAACCAGATCGATCTCAGGAACCTGTTTTATTAACACTGCTATATTCATTAAATCCTCCGATTATCAAATAACGCCAACTAATTTTTTATAAAATAAAACAATTTTGTCTTAAATGTCAACTAACCCGAAACGAAAACATCTGTTAGTCTGAGCTGTTTTTCTTATTTTTTTTGATCGTTTCAAACTGAGCCAGAGCCTTGGCGGCAGCTTTTTGTTCAGCTTCCTTTTTTGAGGCACCAGAACCAACACCGGTTACTTCATTTCCGGCATAAACGATAACCTTAAAAATTTTGTCATGGTCGGGCCCCTTCTCTGAAACCACCTCATAAAAAGGAGTTCTTTCGCCCCTACCCTGCAGCAATTCCAAAAGATCACCCTTGTAATTATAATGATTTTCATCGGCCAGAACTTCATCCATATGAGTCACAATCGTTTTCATAATAAACTTTCGGGCCGGACGTAATCCGCCATCAAGATATATGGCGCCAATAGTCGCCTCCATCGCATCAGAGACAATCGAGTCTCTTTGACGACCACCCGATTTTTCTTCATCGTCAGATAAAAAAATGAATTCATTAAGGCCGCAATCCTGACCAGCTTTTGATAATGTATATTCATTGACAAGCATCGCCTTGGTTTTTGTCATATCACCTTCGGCGTCATCGGGGAAGATTTTAAAAAGATATTCAGCTATCAAAAGCCCTAAAATCGAATCACCAAGAAACTCCATCCGTTCGTTGGAAGGCAAATTGTTGTTATTGCTTCGAATATAGGATCGATGAGTAAGCGCTTCTACCAATAGGCCGGGGTCCTTAAAGCGGTACCCCAGCTTATTATAAAATAGGCTATTCAGCTTTTCTTCGGCTTGTGTACTATTATTCGAAAAAAGCTGCTTTAAGAAATTTAAAAAAGCCACAACTAACTTTGATCATTAAATCTTCGGCCCACCAAAGTCACGTTATGTCCGCCAAAGCCAAAAGAATTTGACAGGAAAGCATCAAAATTGTGCTCTCTGAATTTGTTGGGAACATAATCAAGATCACACTCAGGATCCGGATTTTCCAAATTAATAGTCGGATGCAATTTGCCCGCCTGCATAGATAAAAGCGATGTAATAAATTCTATCGCCCCAGCAGAACCAAGCAGATGTCCAACCATCGATTTGGTGGAATTAACCGGGACATTGTAGGCTTGATCTCCAAAGATTGTTTTAATTGCTCTGGTTTCAGAAATATCACCGAGAGGAGTTGCCGTTCCATGACTGTTTATATAACCGATTTCCCCCGGTTCCATATCTGCATCTCTGAGGGCATTTTTCATAGCCATCATCGCACCGCGACCATCGGGCAAAGGTGCCGTCATATGATAGGCATCACACGACATTCCTGCCCCAACCATCTCGGCATAGATTTTTGCACCACGAGCCTGAGCTGATTCCAGCGATTCGAGAATAACAATACCAGAACCCTCACCCATCACAAAACCATCACGATCCTTATCAAATGGTCGCGAAGAGCGTTTAGGCTCATCGTTACGAGTACTCATCGCCTTGGCCGAACAGAACCCGGCCATCGATGTTGCCGTTATTGTTGATTCAGATCCACCGGTAATCATAACATCGGCATCACCCCGCTGAATGATTTTAAAGGCGTCAAGAATAGCATGCGACGATGAGGCGCAGGCAGAGACAGTGCCATAATTCGGACCACGGAATCCAAAACGCATCGATACCAATCCGGCACACATATCAATAATCATCATCGGTATAAAAAATGGCGAAACTCTTCCCGGTCCGGAACTGAGAAGTTTCGAATGTTGCTCTTCAAAGGTTGTAATTCCGCCTATCCCGGATCCGATTATTACTCCGGCACGATCCAGATCAATATTATCAAGAACCAGTCCCGAATCATCAATTGCCATCTGACTGGCCGACAGTGCGTATTGCTCAGTATAATCAAGCCTCCGTATTTCTTTTTTATCAAGAAATAGCGTCGGATCGAAATCCTTAACTTCCGAAGCAATTTTGGTCGGATAATCGGTAATGTCAAATCGGGTAACTATGTCGATACTGCACTCACCGTTAATGAGTTTCTGAAAATATTTATCCGGATCACATCCCATCGGTGATACTAAGCCGATTCCGGTTACGACAGTTCTGATGGCCTTCATATAGTAGCCCTCTTTCTAATTTTTCAACTGGCGTGTTCTTTTACATAATTGATAGCATCACCAACCGAAGTAATTTTTTCTGCGTCTTCATCCGGGATTTCAATTGAAAACTCTTCTTCCAAAGCCATAACCAACTCAACCGTATCGAGTGAGTCGGCTGACAAATCATCCACAAATTTGGCTGATTCAGTAACCTGGGCAGCATCAACACCAAGCTGCTCCACAATGATTCCTTTTACTTTATCTTCGAGTTCAGACATTTCAATTCTCCTTGAATATTGTTTATGTTTCTATATTACATTAATAAGCCGCCATTGACAGCTAAAATCTGGCCGGTGATATATGAAGCATCATCCGACACCAGAAAAGCCACCGCGGCTGCGATATCTTCAGGTTTTCCAAATCTCTTAAGAGCGGTTGATTTCATAAACTCGTTGCGCACCTCTTCGGGTAGTTTTTCGGTCATCTCCGATTCAATAAATCCGGGAGCGATAGCATTAACGGTGATTCCGCGAGAGGCTAATTCTCTCGCCGATGATTTAGTCAAACCTATCAGGCCAGCTTTACTGGCCGAGTAATTGGCCTGACCGGCGTTCCCCATCTGTCCCACTACCGAAGAGATATTTACAATCCGTCCCGAGCGCTGCTTCATCATAACTTTGGCAGTTGCCTGTGTCATCAAAAAGGCGCCCTTAAGATTTATATCAAGAACCAAATCCCAATCATTTTCTTTCATCCGAATCATCAAAGTATCACGAGTGATTCCGGCATTGTTCACCATTATATCGAGTGTTTGGTATTTTGCAACTGTTTCTTTGATAAGAGCCTGAACGTCGTCGGCATTAGATACATCAGCTTTAATTGCAAACGCTTCGTATCCCTTATCATTAAACTCTTTGACCGTTTCTTCGGCGACATCCATCATGACATCCGAAATTACGATCTTCGCTCCCTGCGAAGCAAGTCGTTCGGCAATCGCTTTTCCAATACCGCGAGCAGAACCGGTGATCAGAGCCGTTTTATTTTTAAATTTCATATTCATTACTCCACCTTCGCCGCAACAAAGGTATCAATATCTTCCTGTTTGTCAATATTGATAATTGTCGCTCCACTCATTTCTCGTTTAGCCAATCCGGCCAAAACTTTGCCGGGACCAATCTCAATGATCTGATCAACTCCCTGTTCATTGAAAAACTGCATCGTCTGCTGCCATTTTACCGGAGCGGTCAATTGCTCCAAAAGTAATTTTTTTATATTTTCAGGATCGCTTTCGGCAACAGCAGTCACATTCGGAACAATTTTTATCTTGGGAACGGCAAAAGTTAGTTCCTCAAGATATTCTTCCATACCAGATTTGGCCGGAGCCATCAGAGGCGAATGAAAAGCTCCGCCAACCTGAAGAATCATGGCGCGTTTGGCGCCAGCTTCTTTGCATAATGGACAGGCTCTTTCGACAGCCGATAAATCACCCGAAATAACAATTTGATTGGTAGAATTAAAATTGGCCGGAACTACAACTCCATCGGTTGAGGCTGCTTTGCAAATATCTTCAATCTTTTGTTCATCAAGTCCAATTACGGCAGCCATTGTTCCGGGGTTTTTGCGGCATGCTTCTTCCATCAAAGTGGCTCTTTTGACAACAGCGCGAATCGCATCCTCAAAACTGAGGGCACCAGAAAGCGCCAGTGAACCGTATTCTCCAAGCGAATGCCCGGCGGTAAAATCTGCTTTGGGAAGATTATCTCTTAATATTTTTAAAATCGCCAATGAATGAATCAGTATTGCTGGTTGGGTAAAACGGGTCTCTTTTAGTCTTTCGGCCGGTCCCTCAAAGGAAAGTTTGGCCATATCTTCGCCGATCTCATCGGAGGCAAATTGATACAGCTCTTTTACGACGGAATGGGTTTCGTATAAATCTTTGCCCATTCCAACATACTGCGATGCCTGCCCCGGAAATATAATTGCCGTTTTACTCATAAATAGCCCCTACCATCTAATCAGAGCCGAGGCCCAGGTTAAACCACCGCCAAAAGCGGTCATCAAGATCAAATCGCCTTCTTGAATTTTACCTTCCTGCAAAGCCTCATCGAGAGCAATCGGAACCGAGGCGGCTGAAGTATTGCCATACTTGGCTATATTAAGAAAAACCTTTTCTTTGGGAATTTTTAATCTTTTTGCGGTGGCGTCAATAATTCTGATATTAGCCTGATGAGCCACTAATAATTTTAGATCTTCTGCCTTTACTCCGGCTTCTTCCAAAACTCTTAGCGAGGCATCGGCCATTTCCCGAACGGCGTGCTTATACACTTCCTTGCCATTCATTTTCAGGAAAATAGATTCTTTGGGATTTTCAAGGTCCTGAATCGGTGCCACACTTCCGCCATTAGGTATCCACAATAGCTCTGCATGTCGTCCATCAGATTTCAAATAAGTCGCCAAGATTCCTTTGTTTTCTTCGGTTGGTTCAAGGATTACAGCTCCCGCCCCATCGCCAAAGAGAACACAAGTATTGCGGTCGGTATAGTCGGTTATGGATGATAATTTCTCAACACCGATAACCATAATTTTTTTGTATTTCCCGATTTTTATAAAAGCATCGGCAGTCGCCACCCCATGAATGAAACCGGCGCAGGCTGCAACCAGATCCATCACACCGGCATTAACCAAACCGAGTTTTCTCTGAATAATACAAGAGGCAGAAGGACATCTATAGTCAGGAGTTACCGTTCCGGTAATAAGAAAATCAATTTCTTCCGGTTTGACCCCGGCCATTTCCATTGCTTTTTTCCCGGCCTCAGAGGCCATATCGGAAGAAGCTTCATCCTTGGCACAGATACGCCGCTCTTTGATACCGGTTCGTGAAACTATCCACTCATCGTTGGTATCGACCATTTCGGCCAGGTCAGAGTTTGTCAGGAGGCGCTTCGGGACGTATGATCCGATCCCGGATATTTTGCTGTTTATCATGTTCTCCGTTATTCCTGCCATTGCCGACTATCAATTCATCTTTGATGTTTGAACAGATATTCTGGCGTACCATTTCCATGGCAACTATCACGGCATTTTTTATTGCTTTGGATGAGGATTGTCCGTGACAAATTATTGAAACTCCATTTATCCCCACAAGTGGTGCACCTCCGGATTCGGCGTAATCAAATGATGCCCGTAATCGTCTTAAAAACGGTGCCATCAATGCCGCTCCAACCCGGGAAAAGATATTATTTGCAATCTGATATCTGAGTCGTTCAGTAATAAATCCTTCGACCGATTCGGTAAACTTTAAAAGAACATTGCCGACAAAACCATCGGTCACGACAACATCGGCAGCACCGGTAAGAATATCACGACCCTCAATATGACCGATAAAATTCAGATCCGACTCTTCAAACAGAATCCGGGATTGTACGATAAGCTCATTACCCTTGCTCCGCTCTTCGCCGATCGACAACAAACCAACTTTGGGCGAGGTCTTACCATGCATCAATGATGCAAAAACTGAACCCATCAAACCAAATTGATAAAGGTGCATCGGTTTACAATCAACATTGGCACCAACATCAAGAACCAGTGTCGGCGGACCGCTAACGGTCGGGAAAAAGCTGGCAATGCCCGGACGCGTAATCCCGGCGATACGACCCAAAATCAGAAGTGACGAAGCCATCACGGCGCCGGTATTACCGGCTGAAACAAAAGCGTCAGCTTCGCCTTTTTTCTGCATGTTCAGACCAATTGCAATTGATGATTCCTTATTTCTGATGCCATCGGTCGGATGATCACTCATAGCAACAGCATAAGGGGCATTTTCGATGACTACGTTATCGGGAAGCTTGCCTTTGCCTTTGAGGCAATCATTTATCACCTCAGCCTTCCCGACCAAAATCAGTTTCAGCAAATCGCCTTTTTCACTGATTGCCTGAAGACCGCCTTCGATAATTGCTTCCGGCCCGGTATCGGACCCCATTACATCAAGAACTACGGCTGTGGGTTTATTGATTTTTTCCATATCCAAAGTCGTGTTGTCTTTTAATCAGTTATTCTTTGGGCGCAGCAACCAGCTCACCCTTATAAAATCCGCAACTGGGGCAAATATGATGCGGTAATTTGGGCTGGTGGCATTGGGAACAATCGGTTATTGTGGGAGCATCAAGCTTCCAATTAGCACGTCTTCTGCGACCGCGCGCGCGTGATTGTCTTCTTTTAGGAAGAGCCATATTATATCCTTACGTTCATAGGAAACTCACTTACGACAAATCTTTCAAATCTTCCCATCTGTCGTCGATTTCCACACCTTTACATTTACAAGATTCTTCATTCAAATTTACTCCGCAATTGGGACACAAACCGCGGCATTCTTCATCGCACAGCGGTTTAGATGGAAGAGCCAACATCACTGCCTCTCTAATAACATCGCTCAGATCAACAATATGCTCCCCATTACCCAACAGTATTACGTCAGAATTGTCGCTTTCCGAAGAAAAAACTGAATCCCCTTTTCCGACTTTTATTGAAAAAGTAAAATCAGTTAATAGCTCATCATCATAAAGCGTCAAACAACGGCAACACTCCTCCTCTAAAGGAACCGTCAAATAAGCCTGGCAGAAATATTCGTCATCAATTTCCTGTATACTTAATTTCATCGTCAGCAGGTCTTTAAAAGAAAATTCCCGCGATTCAAAATCAATATCATCGGCTTCAAACTCAAGCGTTGTCTCAGCCGGAAATGACTCAAAGCTATTCAAATCCAGATTCATAATCTCAGAAATTATACAAAGATTATGGGAAAGTCAAGGCAAAAAAACCAATGATTATTGGCGCCAACAGCCCCCTTTGGCAGAAAATAATCAAGATTGTCGTTTCTTACTTATCAGTCGTCCGAAGCTATTCTTAAACGGTTTTTGGCCCTTTCGACAGCTTTCCGCAGGCGAGGAATATCTATATTTCCCGCCTTATCGGTCATCCGCCTTCCGGCCCGTTCCATAGCCTCTTTGGCCCGATCCAAATCAATATCTGAAGCATATTCGACAGCATCAACCAGAAGTGTCGCCGTATTGGCCGAAACTTCCAGGAAACCTTCCGACACCGACATCGTTATTACTTCTTCCGACTCATTTTTAACGGTCACCTTTCCCGGCGTAATAGCAGTAATCAAGGGAGCGTGATTCGTTAAAATGCCAAGATACCCTTCAATTCCCGGGGCAATCAAAGAAGCCACCTTATTCTCGTAGAAGATTTTTTCGGGCGTAACTATTGAGAGATTAAACATAATTGGGTTGTCCCCTTATTTCATCTTCTCGTAGTTTGCCATCACTTCATCAAGCCCGCCAACCATATAGAAAGCCTGCTCCGGAATATCATCCAGTTCGCCATCGGCTAACCGCTTGAAACTCTTAATGGTATCTTCAAGTTTAACAAAACGTCCCGGTTTTCCAGTGAATACCTCGGCCACAAAGAATGGTTGTGAGAGGAATTTCTGTATCTTACGGGCTCTGCCAACAATAAGCTTGTCTTCTTCGGCAAGCTCATCAACACCAAGAATCGCAATAATATCCTGGAGATCTTTGTATCTTTGCAAAATCCGCTGCACCTGAAGGGCAACCGCATAATGCTCTTTACCAACAATATTAGGATCAAGAATTCGTGATGTTGAATCAAGCGGATCGATCGCCGGATAAATGCCAAGCTCAGCGATCTGACGCGACAATACTGAGGTGGCATCAAGATGTGAGAACGCTGTCGCCGGAGCCGGGTCAGTCAAGTCATCAGCCGGAACATAAATCGCCTGCACCGATGTGATCGAACCGTCTTTGGTCGAGGTAATACGTTCCTGCATCTGACCCATCTCGGTTCCCAGCGTTGGCTGGTAACCAACCGCCGATGGCATCCTGCCCAAAAGGGCCGATACTTCCGAACCTGCTTGCACGAATCGGAAAATATTATCAATAAAAATAAGTACGTCCTGATGCTCTTTGTCGCGGAAATATTCGGCGATGGTCAAACCTGAGAGAGCAACACGAAGTCTCGCTCCCGGAGGTTCATTCATCTGTCCGAAGACCATAGCGGTTTTGGCAATAACGCCTGACTCTTTCATTTCCAGCCAGAGATCGTTACCCTCACGGGTTCTTTCGCCAACCCCGCAAAATACGGAATAACCACCATGCTCGGTTGCTACCGAACGAATCAGTTCCTGAATCAAAACTGTTTTGCCAACCCCGGCTCCACCAAACAAACCAACCTTGCCGCCTTTGGGATATGGCTCAAGAAGGTCAACTACCTTAATACCGGTTTCAAGAATAGAAGTACTGGTATCCTGCTGATCAACTCCGGGCGGAAGGGCATGGATTGGATGCCGCTCCATATCGGCCATACTTCCCAAACCGTCAATTGGTTCGCCCAAAAGACTAAGGACTCTGCCAAGAGTCTTCTCGCCAACCGGAACCGTTATGGGACTACCACTATCAACAGCCTTCATACCGCGAACCAATCCGTCAGTTGATGCCATAGCAATGCAACGGACCACGTTATCTCCGATATGCAAAGCCGCTTCAACGACCAGATCGATACCTTTTTTCTCATCTGTAATCTTGATGGCATTCAGAATCTCAGGTAGACTGTCCGAATCAAACGCACAATCCACGGTAGGACCGATAACCTGAACAACTTTGCCAATATTTTCAGCCATTTGAACTCGCTCCACTTATAACAAACAATTATTCTCTACTTTAACCTTTTAGGGCCTCGGCTCCTGATACAATCTCCAGCAACTCTTTGGTAATTGCTGCCTGTCGAGCCTTATTATATTGTAATGTCAGCGCATCTATCATTTCTCCGGCATTCTTTGTTGCCGATCCCATAGCCATCATACGAGTGCCATGTTCAGAAGCAAAAGAATCAGCCAGAGCGGTAATCATTTTTGTCAATGCATACTTAGGCATGATATCTTTAAAAATCGCCTCAGGAGAAGGTTCAAAAATGTAATCTAAATTACCTTTCTGCTTCTCTTCATCCTCATTATGCTCCTCTTCCAGACTTTCAACCGGTAAATAAGGAACATCGCAAATTTTATATCTTGCCGTTGACAAAAACTGAGTATAGATAACACTGATCTCATCAGTTTCACCATCGAGAAAACGCTTGGTAAGTTTATCAACCAGATTACGGGCTTTGGCGTAATCGAGATTGCCCGACCAGTCCATAAAGGTTTCGACTATATTCCAGTTTCTTCTCTTAAAGAAATCATAGCCCTTTTTCCCGACCAGGATCAGTTCAACATCATCCCGGTTCTGATCCCCAAGCCATACATTGGCCTTTCGAATTAGATTGGAGTTGAAAGAACCGCAGAAACCACGGTCGGAGGTCACCAATACCAGCGTTCTCTTTTTGACCTCTCTCTTCTCAAAGAAAGGATGGACCAACTCGCCTGAAGCCGCTTCCGAGAGATGACTCAAAATAGTCGTTAATTTCTCAGAATAAGGCCGCACCTGCATAATTCTCATCTGAGCCTTACGCAGTTTGGCTGCCGCTACCATTTCCATCGCCTTTGTGATTTGGCGGGTGCTAATGACAGAGCGTATTCTCTTTTTTACTTCTCGCAGCGTTGGCATAACAAACTACATTTCTAAAAAGGAGGCTTTAAATGCTTCAGCCGCCTGGTTTAATTTCTCGTTTGTTGCATCGGATATGACTTTTTCCTTATTAATAGCATGTTCAATATCCGGATACTTTTCAGCACAGAACTTGATGAAACCACGTTCAAAATCATCAAGCCGATCAGTTGGCAATGAATCGAGATACCCATTTGCGCCGCACCAGATAATCATCACCTGATGAGCCAATGACATCGGGACATACTGACCCTGCTTGAGAATTTCAACCATCTTTTCACCACGGGTAAGCTGCTTTTTCGTCGCCGCATCCAGATCGGAACCAAACTGGGCAAATGCCGCCAGTTCGCGATACTGGGCCAGATCAAGTCGTAATGAACCGGCAATCTTTTTCATCGCCTTGGTCTGAGCGTTACCACCCACACGCGAGACTGAAATACCGACGTTAATCGCCGGACGAATACCGGAGTAAAACAGATCTGATTCCAAAAATATCTGACCATCGGTAATTGAAATAACGTTGGTCGGAATGTATGCTGACACGTCACCGGCCTGGGTCTCAATAATCGGCAGAGCCGTCAATGAACCAGCACCACCGGCGTCGGACAGTTTGGCAGCTCTTTCCAATAAGCGGGAGTGCAGATAAAAAATATCGCCCGGATATGCTTAACGGCCCGGAGGACGTCTCAGAAGCAATGACAACTGACGATACGCTGTTGCCTGTTTGGAAAGATCATCATAAATCACCAGGGCATGACGTTTGGTATAAAGAAATTCTTCACCAATAGTACATCCTGAGTACGGTGCAATATACTGCAACGGAGCCGGATCAGAAGCATTCGCCGCCACCACCGTTGTGTATTCCATCGCACCTTTATCTTCAAGAATTTTGACAACTTTGGCCACCGTTGATGCTTTCTGACCGATAGCTACATAAATACAGAAAACATCAGTATCTTTCTGATTTATGATAGTATCGATAGCAACCGCCGTTTTACCGGTGCCACGGTCACCAATGATAAGTTCACGCTGACCACGACCAATCGGGATCATCGAGTCAATCGCCTTGAGACCGGTCTGGAGCGGTTCTTTCACCGGCTGACGTTCGGTCACACCCGGTGCATTACCTTCCAGAATACGAAACTTATCAGTTACAATCGGACCTTTGCCGTCAAGCGGCTGGCCCAGAGGATTTACAACGCGGCCAATCACGGCATCACCTACCGGAATCTGCGCCACTTTACCGGTTCTGCGAACGGTATCCCCTTCTTTAATGCCTCGGACGTCGCCGAAAATAGCGCAACCGACACTATCTTCTTCAAGGTTAAGAACCAGACCCATGACATCACCCGGGAACTCGACCAACTCAGACATCATCGCGTCTTCGAGACCCCATACCCGAGCAATACCATCACCAACCTGAAGAACCGTTCCAATCGATTCCATCTCCAGTTTGGTGTCGTAACCCTCGACTTCTTTTTTTATTATTGCAGAAACTTCTTCAGGATTTAGACCCATTATCTATACCCCTGTTATTATTATATTGCCTTCGTCACCAGTGACTCAGTTAAGTGTAAAACCGAATCTTTAATTATCCCCAATATTACAAAGGGATTGGTAATCTATATTTTAGTTATCCGTTTTATTCTGTTTTCTCAGGCTTAATGTACCTTCACTTTCATCAGACGATTCTTCAACTGGCTCAAACCATGTTTGACCGAACCGTCAATAATCTGATTATGAAGAATAATTATCATTCCGCCCAGAATAGATTTATCTGTTTTTTCTTCCAGTTCAATCTTTAACGATGTTTTCTTGGTCAGCTTATCAATCAACTGCTGTCGCTCACCATCGGTGATAGGATTAACCGTGATACAGGTAGCCCGGGAAATCCCCTTCGCGGCACGAATCTGCCGATCAAGCTCATCGATAATATCCGGAAGATAACCAATCCTTCTTTTCCTGACCAGCACCATCAGAAAATTGAAAAAGCTATTCTCCAGTTTCCCGGAAAATGCTTTTGTTACCAGATCCTCTTTCTGCTGGTCGGGGACCTGCGGAGCAGACATAAAATCAAGAAAGATATCATCTGTCTTCAGAAACTCACCGAGTGAACCAAACTGTTCCCAAGCGATATCTAAAAGACTCTTTTCAGCCGCAAGGTTAAAAAGAGCGACAGAATATTTTTTTGCAACCTGTTGAGCCAGCATAACTATTACGCCTTCTCGATACCGTCAATAAAACCACTGATAAGCTGACGCTCTTTTGCGGCATCAAGCTTCTCGTGCAGAATTTTTTCTGCAGCTGCCATGGTTATACTGACCATATCTTCCTTAAGCTGCACCTTGGCCGAGGAAATATCCCGCGCCAACTGTTCTTTGGAACGGTTAACAATATTTCGGGCCTCTTCCTGTGCACTTGTTTTTATATCTGAAGACAGTTTGTTGGCCTCATTAGCCGCTTCCGCGATTTTTTGTCGACGCTCAGCTTCAATATTCTTAAGCTTATTCTCATACTCAGCTTTTAATTTCCCGGTGGCCTCTTTTTCGCTGTCGATATTTGCGAATTCATCGGCAATCTTTTGCCTCCGCTCTTCTAAGAGGCCCAATAATGGTCCCCAGGCGAATTTCTTCAGAACCCAAAGAGTTATCAGAAAACCTAGCGTATGAGTAAGTAGTTGTTGCCATTCAAGACTTATCATTTTTCCACCGTCTTGTTAAATTGCGGACGCGACCGAACAATATTCATCCGGCCGCTTCCGAAATGCAATTATTATCCTAATTTACCCATCGCAATAAAGAATGCGATAAAGACATAAATGGTCAAAGCTTCGATAAAGGCTGCACCGATAATCATAGCGGTCTGAATGTTACCAGCCGCTTCCGGCTGACGACCCATCGCTTCCATCGCCGAACCTACTGCACGACCAATACCGTATGCCGAACCAACCGCGGCAATACCGAGGCCTAACATCGCGCCTAATCCAAAAAATTCCATTGTGTCCTCCTGATACGTTTTTGTTATTTCGTTATTCTTCTTATAAATTCCAAATTAATGTGCATGCTCCTCATGCGGCAGCATCATCAGTATATATATTGTCGAAAGCAAAGTAAACACCAGCGCCTGAATCGATGATAACAGCAATCCGAGGAAATAAAATGGTGTTTGCAGCGGTAATCCAACCGGGGAAAATGAAAGAATAGCGACTCCTAATCCGACAAACACCGCAATCAAAACATCTTCGCCCGTAATATTTCCGAAAAGTCGCAGCGACAAACTAAGCGGTTTTGCCAATTCCCCAATAATATGTAACGGAAACATGATTATGACCATACACCAGGAAACAACATCGGTCGGCGAACCGGCCAGATGGTGCAAGTACCCGCCAATACCAAGTCTTTTTATACCGGTGTACTGGGCATAGAGAAAAACCATAAGTGCCAGCGAAACAGTTACATTCAAACTTGTTGACGGTGAATGTCCCAGCGGAATCATACCCATCCAGTTCATTATTAAAATATAGAAAAAGAGCGTTCCCAAAAACGGAATAAACGTCTTTGTCTCTTTGCCAAGAATCGATTCAAGAAAGTTGTACATCGACTCAACCGCCATTTCAACTCCATTCTGAAATGGTCCGGGAATCATCTCGCGTTTTTTATACACGCTAGTGGCAATTACACATAGTACTAACGAGGCCACTAAGGCATAAATTACATTGACCCAATCGTAAGCAAACCCATGCCTACCGGTCAGCAATCCAACCAGATTCGGAAGATGCGGAGGTCCTGCTGCGTGTCCACCGCCGTCACCAGCAGCCGTACCATGCTCATCACCGCCGGTGGCTGATGCAATAACAAACGGCATCCATTTGACAATTGCCATACCTATCATATGCGAATAATATATCAACATCAGGCAGCCTCCTGCTGGCTATTTTGGTTGGTTTTTTTTTGATCAAGACCGAGGAGCACCCGCCCCAGGACCTTTAGCAACATTACCGCCATTGGTAAGGAAAAACCGATCACCAGATATTTTAGCTGGAAAATCGAGATCGTTAAAAGAAAATATCCCGCTGCATACAAAAGCGGGACTTTTATAAATAATAATGCCGCCGTGGCCATTTTATCCGGGCCATCGGGGCGAATTGCCACTTTGATTAGTATTGTCAGGAAAAACAAATTGATAATTGACCAGATTGCACCGGATGTTAAGGCCAGAATATCGTAAAAGGGAAAGTGCAATGAACCCAACGCCAAAATAAAAAGCACCAACACGGCGGTGGTTTTCAAAGTTCGGTCAATAAAAGATATGTCCATCGTTGTCGTCATTATTCCTCAGGGTCTCGGTTAGCTTGCTTAATTATTTTTATGGTCTCTTTAACCGCCGCTCCAAAACCTAATGCGATAAACAGTATCATCAAATAGGGGCCCGTCCCAAGCTTATAATCAATCCAATCTCCAATCAGATATCCAATCAATGGTCCCAAACCAATCATCATCGGAATGGCACCCAGAAGCCCGATTTTCCTTAAATCTCGACCTCCGTCTTTTGGAGACTTAAACATTCCTGGCACGCGGCCACCAATCACCCAAAATTAATTCTCGAAAATAAGAATTTCGCAGGAAAAGTCAAGTCTCTTTTTAACCTATTTGTTACTTTTTTCACAAGTTCAGAATAATTTTTTTGGGAAATAATAGCGATTTTTTGCCTAACCGCTTGAATTATATCAATTAACGAAAATCGACCGATTTTCACACCACCGATAGATTTTTAAATATTTCAGGGAGTTGTGGATATTCTAGTTTGATTTATTAATTCCATTTGTATTTGTTAATCAATTTTACTTGAATATGCGATTGACTCTTGGCTGAACCATCCACACTCCAATAGGATAAAACCATAGCATGAAAAAAGTCGATAGATATTCCAAAAAGTTAACAGAGCGTCCCTTTTCATACATCACAAGATTTTTGGCAACAAAATTCGAACTATACACCAATAGACATATATCAAAAACTAGAAGCAACATGATTAATTTGCTCAAAAGCTCTGGAGATGCAATGTCAATGAAGGCTGTCATGATGAATAACAATGTAAATGATACAGCAAAAACCGTACAAAAAATAATCGCAAACTTGAAAAAAGCTGGTTTTGGTCTTATCTTTTCAGATATCTTCAAGTTAATTTTCGTACCTATTAACCATTCCCAACGTAAAATAACCAAAAATGAAAGTATCATAATAATTTGATTTATTATAACACCAATAACTAAACTGTCGGTAATGTATACAACAAGGAAACTGAAACCCATTACAATAAACTGTGCCACAAATGCTAAAAAGAACAATTCCCATGCCTTAATTTTCAATAAAAACATTTTTCCCTCTCCTCTCCGCAGGCGGTCATCAATCCAGTTTTCTACTTTAATAAATCTAATTGTAAAACACTAAATCCCCATCGTCAATATGAAAAATGGATAAAATAAGTTGAATTGTGGTGCACCGCAGCTTGTTATAAATCCTGAGATAAACGAAGGGCTGTGGGATAATAACTATGCTGCCGTAAGATTTTTAAGTAATTCAGGCAATTGATCCCAAGTCTTTCCTTCCAACAAACGACCGTTTTTCTTTTTATGAAACCCGCCCCATTGTTTGAAAAAGAACGGCACATTCTTTTTTAGACATTGCTCTTTTATATCAATCACCCATTCTTCTTTCATCGGGCGTGATTTCGGGCCAGATTCTCCACCGACAATCACCCAATTTATATCTTTCAAATTCAATTTCGGCAATGGTCCGAGTAATGGCTCAAGTGACAGGAATTTTGTTTTTGCTTTTGTCTTTCTTAAATCATCGATGCGATAACGACAACACTCATTTTCAGCCGTCACACCCATCATGATGTTATCAGCCCAATTCAATTTATCAGATAATTTTACCAATCGCTCCGACCTTTTTGTTAAAATCTGAAACTGATGATGCGATGCTTTGGTCATTGTGGCAAATATCCTTTTTATAAATGACAATGGCACTTTTTTGTGGAACAGATCAGACATCGAATTGACAAATATCATCTGCGGCTTTTTCCATTTAAGCGGCAGTTCGAGTGAATCGGGATGTAATGCTACTTCAAATCCGGTTTCATAATTGGGTGAACCCATCGCTTTGAGTCGTTTCGCCATCCGTTCGGCATAACAGTGCGCACACCCGGCACTGATTTTACTGCACCCGGTCACCGGATTCCAGGTCGACTCCGTCCATTCAATTGAAGTTTTAAACGCCATAATTTTATCCCAAAAAACGGACTAATCTTTTCTCTGAAAAAGTCCCTTTTCTTTTGGTAGTAGCATTTGGAGTACAATCTTCTATTTTTTTCTCGTCTTCTAATTTAATAAGAGCGCTTTTAATATTTTTATCAATATAAAAAAGCCCTTTTTCGTTATATAGATCAATTATTTTACCGACCAATATCACTTTCTTCTGAAAATCTTTTATTAGTAAATTTTTCAGGTTTTCCATAGGGCCAACAATTCCAAAATTTAATATATCCGCAGTATTATCATATCCCTCAATATATGTATAATTAGGTATCCCATCCTCCAGAAGACTATATTTTGCCATAACTTCCTTCATCTTTGCGAAGCCTAAGACATGTTTAGTCATAAAGATTAAATAATGACTAGTCTTATTTTTCTTTTCAAGAGTAATACGAAAAGGTAAAAAATATTTTACACCAATTTCCAAACAAATTTCTTTAAATGCTTCTAATATTATTTTTTCCCTTTCATTAGGATATCGCTTAATTTGACTTATGATATTTTTAAAATTATCTAAGCCAAATAGTAAAGCCATGTCTTTCTGTGAATTCTCCTTTTCCAAATCCAGATTAATTCTATTGTAATTAAAAAACACCAAGCAATCACATCCCCATTCCTTAATAACCGACCTGATTAAGTTTACAGTGAGGCCTTTA
>JAQBFG010000149.1:0-4858 GCA_032123495.1 Candidatus Zixiibacteriota bacterium
TAAAAAAATAGGGCGGTTGGAAGATTCCAACCGCCCTTAGCAGTAATCCCGGTGTTATAAACTAATATTTATTTTTTATTATAAAACAGTTTGGCAAAAACCATCTCGGCCGGGCAAAATTTGGTAAACGATGATTGAACCAAATTAACACCAACAAACGCAGTTAATAAAAACCAGTATGGCGATACCAGATAACCAAACGATAACGAAAGCAAAACCAATGTCCCGGCCATTAGTCTTATGCTATTTTCTAACGTCATAACTTTCTCCTTTAATATCCATACGTAACTTTTAGATAAATATTATCATTTTTCTGAAACTTACCAAAAGAAGTATGTTTTTCCTGACCATCAAAAACATTGGCGCCAAGCGATAATGTGACGGCATCGGAATATTTATAACTGCTCAAGAATCGTCCGTATAAATCTTCCTCATTCGGCGAATAGAAAACAAAAGCCGAAACAGATAATGTCTCCATCATCAATAGTTGTGTAATTCGAGTTGTCAACAGATGATATGTCTCTTCTTTAGCAGCCATTCCAACCGGAAGCATTTCAACATATTTATCAAAATCAATCATTTTTTCATTTTGATACTGAATATTCGCGGTAAGAGTAGAGCCGATTTGTCTTTCAAAACCAATTAATCCGCTAATTTTCGAATTGGGGATCATAGGATTATTGCCATCGGTATCATCTCGTGAGTCAAAATATCCACCCTCAACCCAGGCTATCCCTCCGAAAGCCGGCATTCTGACCGAAGCTCCATAGACATTTAATCTGGGATAGTAGCCTGTCATAGTCGCCATATCAAATCCGACCGGATTTTTATAGAAACCGCGATATCCATATAAGGCAACATCGGCATTACCAAAATACCTGCTGAATCGTCCGGCCAGTTCACCATTTTTGAATTTCGCTACTGGCAAGTTTGACTCAAAAAGATATTCCGGCGCACCAACGATCTCACCGCCAGATGGTGTCATCGGATTAAAATAACTCAACCGTTCACCGGTTGGAGTCCGATTAGGCGTGAAGCGAGGTGTATATACAACTGATAAGTCTCCGGCGCCAGTATACATCGACATTCTTAATGCGTTCTGGGGAGCTTTCAGATACTGGTCATCGCGGCCGGTGAAAAATGACAAATAATCTTTGGCAAAAACATCATTGATAAAAATCAGATCGCCAGTTCCCCAGGTAACAATCTGTCGGCCGATCTTGAAATCCAAAAAAGAACCAACTCTGAATTTTGCAAAACCTTCCCGTAATTCTATATTTGTGCTCGGCTGGTAATAATCATCATAAACAAAATCTATTCGGCCAAAAAACTCGGCGTTGTCGGAAAATGATTCCATCCGCAGCTGCAATCTTGTCTCCGATGCGGTCAAATCTGAAGGTGTTGGATTATTTTTATCCAATCCCCCACCATATAACCCTTGAAGGAAACCTGTAAAGTATGTTTCCGAACTAAAGCCGGAAACTGGGATTGACAGCATTATTACTAATGCTGTCAAATATATAATATTCTTTGTTAACATTATAGTCCTCTCCTTTTCCTACTTGATGAAGTTCCGAGGCGGATTTTTGAGGTATCTTTCGGTAAAAATATCTTCTTCGACGCCAAGATTAAATTCGATACTTCCAAATTCAACCGTGGTGTACTGTTTCTTTGTGATATTTTCCATTTTCCGAATAGTCGGAGTCATGATACCATCGATTTCTTCTATCTTCTCAGCAGTAAAGACACGAATCAATTCATCTTTTTTATCGTAGTACTCTTCTTTTAGCGGGAGATAATGGCCCTTATCTATATAAGATATTTTTTTTGCAAAACCTTTGTATTTTTCAATAGGTGTTGATTCAATTACATAGACATCACTTTCACCAAATTTATCTTCTTTCAAAAGAGTATGATTATCTTCGGACCAATGACGTCCGGAAACATCTTCATAAGTAAAATCGGAACCAACAAAGCTGGAACCTTTGTCATCGGCTGAAATTCGTTTCACCAGATCAACGGACGGTACATATAACCAGCGATTATCGGAAGCTTCCGGCATTTTGTGGACCATAAAGGTCAAACGAGAGACATCATGCGGTTTTCTGAAATAGGTGTAATACATCTGTTTGCCGCCATCTTCGATGTCGAGACGAAGCATCGCAAATTCTCTGATACGTTCTTTTCCGCGTGAATTGGTGATTGTCATCTTGACTTCGGCAATACCATCATCAGCCGCGTAAAACATAGAAAGGTGAGATTTTTTCATGATCTCCATCGCTTGATTATCACCCGCATAGGTCCATTGTCCGCTAATCATTACAATCAGAATCAACAGCATCGTAGTTTTTTGAAATTTCATTTTGTTCTCCGTTATTAATTATACTATTTTTTTACAGTGTTTATAATTTCTTCTGCCCGAATGACCGGAGTCGTATCAGGGAAAAGCTTTTTCTGAGCAACAATAAAGATCGAAGGTAAGAGCAACATCGTTACCGCGCCTGAAACCATCATGATAGCGAAAAAGAATGATCCGACCGTTATATATGGTACTAATGTCGAGAAAAACATCGGTACAAATCCGATCGCAATCACCAGGACATTACGTCCGATTGCGCGCGCCAGACTCTCAAATATCCGCGGATATGTTTCTTTGAAATTACCGGTTTCCGAATGAATATATTTAGTTCGTTTTATGAAATGGATCGCAAAATCAATCGATAATCCCAAAGTCAACGATGATAGCACCGCTACCGGCATATCATACGGCTTGCCGATATATCCAATCGCGGCATAGATCGCCATAATTGTTATCGATAGTGGTAACATCGAGATGAAACCAAGCAACGGTGAGCGAAACAGGAAGATCATCATAAGAAAGACAACCCCAAAGGAGCTTAACAATGCCGATCTCATTCCGCCAACCATTTTTTCCTGCCAGACAACATTGATATATGGAAGCCCCGCCCATTTGAAAGTGGTATTTACCGGAGGCGGATTGTCTGCGAGATACTTTTCAGTAAGGGCCAGAACCGATTTGACCGATTCGTTGTCGCCTTCTTTTAATTGTACCCAAATATTCGCTTTTGAATAATCCTCCGTAATAAACTTAAAGAGATCATCCGGGTTACCGCCTGAAATTTCAAACAGGAACATATCTTGTGCGATCTCATTCTGATTATCCGGAATTGCAAATTTAGAACTGTCGGCATTAAAAAGTTCATAACGAATCTTCTTAATAATATCGGTAATACCTGTTGTAGAGCCGACAATTTCATGTTTGACCAGATGATTCTGAAGATCTTCAATATATTTCAATGTTGCCGGATCTTTCATTGCATCCGGTTCTTCACCATCGACAACAAGATAATTCATATAAGTGCCAGCGAGATGTTTATTCAATGTTGCATCGGCGATACGAAGCGGGTGATCGGCCTTGAACCATTTGACCGGATTATCATTGACGACAATCATGCTTAGACCGACTGCCGCAACGACTATCAAAACTCCGCTTCCAAAAAGAACCGCTTTATAATATTTGGCGTTGAAGTCGCGGAAAAAATGCATGATTCGTGACAGCACTCCGCCACTATCTTTGTGTTTGCCAAAATTACGAAGCGCCTTGTCTGACATTAAAACCGCAAAGGCCGGATTAAAGGTTATCGACAAGAACCATGCTACAAAAATGCCGAAAGCGACAAAGATCCCAAATACTCTCACCGGCGGAATCGGTGTCAGAGCGAGCGAGAGAAATCCAACAATTGTTGTCACCGTTGTAAATAAAATTGGAACAAATAACTCAGAGATCGTTGCACGAATGGTTGTCTTTTTATGTTTATATTTTTGATAACGGTCATGAAAATCTGAAATTATATGAATCGAATTTAGAACCGCGATCGGAAACAGGAATATTGGGATCATTGAGCTCATAATATGCACCGTGTTGCCGGTCATTATCAGTAAACCCATCGCCCATATAATTGAAGCTAAAGCAACAATCATCGGAGCGACGATTATTTTTATATTCCTGAAAAACAGCAGCATCAATAAGAAAATAATTGCACCGGCCATTGGGGCACTGATACCCATCTGGCGAAACATCTCAGAACCGAAACTATCTTCGGCAACCGGTAATCCGGCAATAAAGTATTCCTCGCCGGTTGAGTGCCGATCGATAATTTCCTGTATTTCACCTGCAATTCGATGTGACATATTTTTTGATTCAATCGGGATAAACATTGCGATTGCTTTACCATCATCGGAAGCAAGTTTGCCTCTTAACATTGGATTGTCTTTGATCCGTCCTAATATATATTGAGCTTGCTTATCGCTTTCAGGCTCACCTTCGAGAAGCGTTTTTACTTCGAGAATGCCATCAGTCTGGATAATATCATCAACCATTGAAGGAGCAAGGATATCATCGGCAATAACGCCGTCTATTTCGGCTACCTCTTCCATGATGCGATAGACATTGGTCAGCAGTTGTTTATTAAAAGCCCCTTTTTCATCGACGACACCAACCGCAATAAAATCTGAAATCGAAAAATCTTCCTTAACTTGATGATCGAACAGTCTTGCCGGTTCATCTTGTTCCAGCATATTCTCCGGATCAGTATCAATCTTGATATCCGGTAGTTGGGCAGCAAAAAAGGCGGTCACCAGAACAACGCCTATTATTACCGACCAGGGATTGTTGATTGAAAATTCTGTAAAAAATCGTTTCATTGTTTCTTTCCTTTATTCCTGAAATTTATTTTTCTGCATATATAACTTTAGAGAGGGTTATTGAAAAAACGATTCAAAGAATATTGAATTAATTAGAAGATAACTATAAGTGATTACGAGACAGCAACTAACA
>JAQBFG010000150.1:0-3319 GCA_032123495.1 Candidatus Zixiibacteriota bacterium
ATCGCCAGTAATACCGTTTGATGACCCGACGATCATGTTTGCCAACGCCGGAATGAATCAGTTTAAAGATATCTTTACCGGGCAAAAAAAGGCGGAACATCCGCGCGCCGTATCGGTCCAGAAATGTATGCGGGCCGGAGGGAAACATAACGATCTGGAAAATGTCGGCCGCACCGGACGGCACCATACCTTTTTCGAGATGCTCGGAAATTTTTCTTTCGGCGATTACTTCAAAGAAGAGGCAATCAGTTACGCCTGGGAATTTATTACAAAAAATCTCTCCCTGCCAACTGATAAACTTTATGCCACTGTCTACACCGATGACGACGAAGCGTACGCACTGTGGGAGAAAATCGCACCGGAACTAAAAAACGGACATATTCTTCGTTTTGGCAAAAAGGATAATTACTGGTCGATGGGCAATATCGGCCCCTGTGGCCCATGCAGTGAAATACATTTTGATCGGGGCGATAAATTTGGCACCGGACTTGATGCGGTTGTTAACGGCGAGGCCGATCGTTATGTTGAGATCTGGAATCTTGTCTTTATGCAGTTTAACAAAAAGCCGGATGGTACAATCGAACCGTTGCCAAAACCATCGGTCGACACCGGCGCCGGTCTGGAACGTCTTGCCTGTATTCTACAGAATGCTGAATCTAACTATGAAATCGAACTTTTTCAAAATTTAATCGGTGCTATTAGCAATATCACCGGAGTCAAATATTCACACGAAGCTTCCGGTCTGTCGCATCGGGTTATTGCAGATCATATTCGTGCCTTGACATTTTGTATCGCCGATGGCGGCGGATTGTCAAACGAAAAACAGGGATATGTCCTGCGCAGAATTTTACGCCGTGCCGCGCGCCACGGTCGCAAGCTAAATATGCAGGAACCGTTTATTTATAAACTTGTCTCCCCACTGGTTGATCTGATGGGTGATGTTTATCCGGAAATCAAGGAAAAGCAGGCGCATATCGAATCGGTTCTTCTTGCCGAAGAGGAGTCATTCGGTCGTACCCTTGATACCGGATTGGAATTATTTGAAGATGTTATCCAAACAATGAAAAAGAACAATACTGATGTTGTCTCAGGCGAAGATGTTTTCAAACTGTGTGACACCTTTGGTTTCCCGCCCGATTTGACCCGCGTTATGGCCGAGGAGAAGGGATATAGTATTGATGAGGACGGATTTAAACAACTAATGGGGCAGCAGAAAAAACAATCTCGTCAGGCAGTACAGCAAAATGCCACCAGTAACGAACAGATTAAATTTATGCTCGACGAGATTCTGAAAGATGTCTTGCAGTCCGGGACTACAACTGAATTTGTTCGTGATGTTAATTCGCTTGAATCAAATATAATTGAGATATTTGAGTTTAAGCAGGACGAAACTCCTTATCTTGTTATTATTCCGGAGAAAACCCCTTTTTATGTCGAAGGCGGCGGTCAGGTTGGTGATGTCGGAACGATTTCCCATCCGTTATTTAAAACAAAAATTGATACAACCATAAAATTTAAAAATGTTATCGTCCATATTGGACAAATTGAAGAAAAAAAATACAGTGATATAGAAGAAATAACTAATTTAAAAATCAAGCTCACTGTTGATAAAAATAATAAAACTGATATAAAGCGTAATCATACGGCAACACACCTGTTGCACGCCGCTTTGCGGCAGGTATTGGGCGAACATGTCAGGCAGTCAGGTTCGTATGTTGGCCCGGATAAACTCCGTTTTGACTTTTCACATTTCCAGCCAATGACGGCCAAAGAAAAACTCGATGTCGAAAAACTGATTAACGCCCGAATATTGGACGGCTTGGCGGTTTCAACATTTGAGGATAGCCTGGAAAATGCCAAAAAATCTGGCGCGATGGCTATTTTTGGCGAGAAATATGACAGTAATGTCAGGGTTGTCTCGATCGGCACTTTCTCAAAAGAGCTTTGCGGCGGCACGCATATTGATAATGTTTCTCAGATCGGACCGTTTGTGATGACAATGGAAACCGGTATCGCTACGGGTATCAGACGGATTGAAGCGGTCACAGGCCGTGAGGCGATAGCAAAAATACTACAGCAGAAAAGTGCCATCTCGGAAATCAGCGAAATAATCCATCGACCAGTTGAAGAAATCTCAGCCACTGTCAAAGAGATGGGTAAAAATATTGTTGACCTCCAAAAGGAGAATAAAAAACTCAAGGCTGAAAAATTCTCAACCGGAGCAACAACGGTCGGACATGAAATAGAAATGAATAAATTCAAATTTGTACCGCATAATTTCGGCAAAGTTGAATCCGAAGAGATGGCCGGGTGGGTTGACCGGGTGAAAACTATTGATCAGCCATTGGTCACCGTTGCGACCGGAATTGTTGACGGCAAAGCAACCTTTATGGGTGGAGCCAATAAAGCCTCGGGTGTGCATATTGGCAAAATCTCAAAAGAGGTCCTGGCTGAATTGGGCGGACGCGGCGGCGGAAAAGATAGTTTTGCGCAAGGAACTTATCCTTCTGACCTTGACCCTGAATTAATTTTTAGTACATTAAAAAAGAAGCTCGAAAAAACAATTAAATAGCAAAAAACAGTTTGATATAAAAAAGGTTTAGTCAATGCAGGTATTTGATCAATTATTAAAAGCCAAAAAAGATAAAGGCGGAGGATTTTTTCTCCTGCTTGACCCAGACCGCGGGACCGAAAAAGATATTTTACATCTGGCCGAGGCTGCCGAAGATTGCGGGGTTGACTCGATTCTAATTGGCACCAGTTTTATGCTCAACACTAATTTTCATCATGTGGTCAAAACGGTCAAAGAACATAGCAATCTCCCGGTCGTGATCTTTCCCGGAGGGCACGGACAGATATCCCCCCATGCCGATGCTATCCTGTTTACATCGTTAATCTCAGGTCGTAATCCAAGTTATCTGATTGAAGAGCAGGTCAAAGGTGCACCATTGATCAAACGTTTCGGCCTGGAACCAATTTCCGCCGGTTATATGCTGATAGAATCGGGACGAACAACTTCAGTTTTATATATCTCCAACACGCAGCCGATTCCGCGCGATAAAAGCGATATAGCTGCGGCGCATGCATTAACGGCTCAATATTTTGGAATGAAAATGGTTTATATGGAGGCCGGTTCCGGTGCCGATGGTTCGGTCCCTGACGAGATGATAAACATTGTATCTGAGTATATTGATATCCCGGTTTGCACCGGCGGCGGAATCAATGAACCGATTGACGCCGAACGGAAAATTCTGGCTGGCGCTTCTTTTGTAGTCGTCGGAAATCGTCTGGAAGAATGCAAGTCGCTCACATTGATGCG
>JAQBFG010000151.1:0-32296 GCA_032123495.1 Candidatus Zixiibacteriota bacterium
ACCCGACACAACAGTCTTGAATGACCTGATACATAGGTAACAGGTCAATTTGCTAAAACGATCATCTGCTCCATTGCTCCATTATTCCCTTGACAATGATTATATTATTTTTATATTAAAATACAACAACTCAACAAATCAACAACCGGAAGCAGGGAAATTATATTTTTATCAATTGAGCCGTTTGACGCTGTCTGTGTCAAATTTGTCGGGCACGCGCGTATCCCATTTCGAGACCGCTCCTTAAAATCCAAAATATTCAATTTGTCTGTATTCATAAATAAATATTATCTGTTTGATAATAAATATTACAGTTTAATGCTTTAACAAAGGAGCGGCGTATATTATTTTTTAAAGATTGAGCACACTTTGAATAAAAGATAATAACTATAGACCTAAAATTTCCGCGGAGGCTTGCGCAGGTCGTGTGGGGACCCACAATTTTCTCCATAACCAGAAGGGTGTAAGGCGTGACTTATTCTTTCAAAAAAATCAGCATCTGCTCATATCTGGGCATTAGCATATCTATTTTATTATGGATTATGACTATCGGTTGTAATTCAACCGGGCCAGATTCGTCTCCCTGGGGACTAAATGAGAAACTTCATTACAATGAAGTTTCCATAAAAATGACCCATAATTCCTATATTGAAGATAACGGTGATATATTTAATAAAACCGAGTGCCTTGATAGAGCAAAGGGGACCATAGAATCACAGTTGGAATTTGACCCGGCTAGACCATGGGCCAGTGCGTCCGGTGTTGAATTAGATATCTGGACGGTGGATGGATGGAAGAACTCGCAGACCGGAGAATACGAGTTTGAATGGGAAGTAAAACATGCCGGTGGCATAGACGACCGCACCTGGCCGAAATTCTCCGACTATCTTAAAAGGCTGGAAGCATGGTCAAGGGCACATCCGGGTCATAATGTCATTACTGTCAAAATTGAAGAGAAGTGGTTCGCAACACTTGATAATGATTTGGGTGAGCTATTGGCTGGTACGAAATTTCCGGATTTCCCATCAAAAAACTTAGGTTTTGATGGGTCAGGTGCAGATGCATATTGGTACTTCTATGTAAGGGTATTTATTCCGAATTTCCCAAAATGTCTGGATGCTTATATTGCAAAACATTTCGACACGAATCTTCTTTATACCCCAAAACAGTTAAAGGGGTCGGCCCCGACATTGTTAGCGGGCGCTAATAATGGCTGGCCTACCCTTGATGCACTGAAAGGTAAATTTATTTTTTATGTTATGGGAGCTGACGCGGCACAGGATTATGCCGGCGATACACCGGAAGCCCGACTATGCTTTCAAAGAAATAATAACATCAATGATGAAAACAGCGTCTTTTTATCAGTCTCAGGCGAATCACTCATTGGGGATGGCTTGGAAAAAAGTACCAAAGCTATCAATAGAATAAAAGACTACCATGAACAACAGCCGGCAAAAATAATTGCTACTTATCTTGGCCATCATCATGAAGAATGCGGCGGGCTTTTTAATATTTATGGGTTGCCTAAGCCGATTGAAGACGCTCAAGATTGGGCAGCTGCGCGTGCGCTTGGCGTTAACCTTATTCAGAGCGACGTTGTCAATAAAAAGTGGGCCTCGCTTGGTACAAAGGAATATTGGCCAATTCCCAAAAGCTATTGGGGCGATTGGCAGAATATTAGTGCCCAAAATGGCGCTTCGACTTCCAGCTCCCCGGGGATAATCGAGTTTCAAGACAAGTTATATATATTCTATACTAATGTGAACAATGTGGGAAGGTATTTTACGTATAATGGAACAGCATTTACAGGTTCAACATCGATTACTTCTTCCGTCGCGGTCCGCGAATTACGCCCCGGGGTTGTGGTTTACAAAAATGAACTATGGGTATTTTATCTAGCAAAAGATTCCGACAATATCATATATGACACATTTGACGGCCGTTATTGGCATACATGGTCGATACCGCATGGTGTATGGTCGACAATTCCTTCCGTTTCCACTACCAGAGCTCCGGGTGTGGCGGTCTTAGACGGAAAATTATGGGTGGTCTATCCGGATAAAAGCGGTACAATCAGTTTTGTCACTTATAATGGCTCGTCCTGGTCAGCACCTAAGACCGCCGCCGGGAAAACCTGTGCTGAGGTTGGGGTTTGCGCTCGAGACAATAAACTGCATCTTTTTTATAGAGGTGTAAGCTCCGAGAGTGTCTACATGGGCACTATCGACGCTTCCGGAAATCCGGGACCTGAAACAAACATAGACGCAATCATCGGATTTGGTACCTGTGGAGCTCCGGCTGTAGCCGTGGCTAATGGACAGATAGAAGTACTGGCCAGGTCGTGCTCCAGCAACCTTATGTATGGCTTTTCTGTTGACAAGGATGGTGATATTTCCGGGGCTACTAAGATGCTTACCGGGTCAACATCACATTCTCCGGCTCTGGCAGTTTATGGTTCCGAGCTTGTGGCGGTTGTTGTCGGCAATAATGGTGGTAGTCTATATTATAATAGTAGGCAACGATATTGAATGCACGCTATATGCCTGAATAAAATAAGCCTGGCCTGAAGAAGGAAGGCCGGGGTGGGCCACCGGTCCATCAGGTCGATTAAGTTTCAAAATAAATTCTTGACATCGGAAATATAAATACTATATTCTTATATAATTAATACTTAATGAATTTGACGCAAAGGAATTCCTTTATATATAAATTTCTAACTGAGTGAAGAAACAGAAATTAAAAACTGGTTTTAAACTTAGAGAGATTTAGGAGGTATTTTTTGAAGCGTCTATTTTTTTACAGTTTTCTGTGACGTGTCCCATCTTTTTTCTTAACGTTGGGAAACTCAAGTCCGTCGGGAACTATGGACAATGTTCATGTCTTGGAATGCTAATCTTATCTTCTATGCAAGCCATAGCAAGGAGGAAAAAGTGAATAGTAGAACCTCATTTCAATCAAAGTTTACAATTTTATTTCTTTCAGTCGCCATTTTCGGATTACTCCAATATTCAACAGCCTTTTCTCAAACATGGGAACAAATTGATGCAGCCTATGGAGGCGAAATCTCATGTCTTGCTGCAAACTCTTCCGGAGGTATTTTTGCTGGGACCAATAATCTTTCAGGCTCTACGATCTATGGCGGCATCTACCGCTCAACTGATAATGGTGAAATTTGGAGTGCTTTAAATAATGGCCCCATAGATATACGCATTATGGCTCTTACCATCAATTCTTCCGGTGATATATTTGCTGGATTCAATGGCAGCGGTGTTATCCGCTCAACTGATAATGGTAATACCTGGATTGAGATTAACAATGGGCTGACAAATGGCCGCATATATGATATTGCTATCAATTCTTCCGATGAAATTTTTGTAGGTGTCGAGTATGGTGGTATCTTTCGTTCAAGCGACAATGGTAATGCCTGGATTGCGATAAATAATGGGCTAACGAATCCCCATATATACAATCTTGCTATCAGCTCTTCTGGTGATATTATGGCAAAATCAGCTTTTAATGATTTATTTCTATCCACCGACAATGGTGACAATTGGACCGAAATAAACAATGGATTGACAGCGGGTGACATCTCAACTATTGCCATCAATGCATCCGGTGATATGTTTGTGGGAAGAACCTGGGGTGGTGCTTACCGCTCATCTAACAATGGTGCTAGCTGGACCGAAATAAACAATGGCCTGCTTGATACCGATATTTACTCAATTGAAATTAATACTTCCGGTGAGTTATTCGCCAGAACCTCTGGCGGTATTTTCTACTCAACTGATAATGGCGCTAACTGGATCGTAAAAAACAATGGCATACCAAATACCAGTATTTCTGGTATCGCCACCATCCCTTCAGGTGATATTTATATCGGAACCAGTGATGGTAATGTTTACAGTTCAAATAACAATGGTGATAACTGGACTAAAACAAATGATGGTATAACAAACATCGGTATTTCCGAGATTGCCACGACCGCATCCGGATATATTATTACTGGAACCAGAACCGGTGGACTCTTCCGTTCAACCGAAGATGGTGAAAATTGTACTGCAATCAACAATGGACTTACAGATATGAATATTACGTCTCTTGCTATAAATTCATCCGAGAACATTTATGCCGGTACCAGAGACAGCGGAATTTTCCTCTCGACCGACAATGGCAACAACTGGATTGAAAAAAACAATGGTCAAACAAATCTCAGGATTGCGACAATTGCCATCAGCCCTGATGGTGATATGTTTACAAGAACCGGGGATGGATATTTCCGTTCAACCGATAATGGGGATAACTGGACGCTACTAGGTGATCTCGCCGCTCAAATATTTGCCTTTAACTCATCCGGCGACATATTTGCAGGAACTAATAGCGCTGGTATCTACCGATCGACTGACAATGGTGATAACTGGACACAAATTAACGATGGTCTTACTCATTCTAATATCAATAATATTATCGTCAGCTCATCCGGGGATATTTATGTCAGTGCAGGGTATGGTGGGGTTTTTAGATCAATAGACAATGGTGATACCTGGTCCGAGTTAAATAACGGCCTGACTCAATTGTACATAAGAGCCATGGTCTTCAATGATGCGGAAGATATTCTGGTTGGAACCAACGATGGTGTTTTTTACTTGGATACAGCTCATGATACCTGGGAAAGATTAAATAATGACCTGACATGCACAAGCATTAGAAACATAACCTTCAACTCATCCGGTGATATCTATGCCGGAACTGACTGCGGTGTTTACCGGTTTCGGAATAATCTGATTTGCGGTGATATTGATGGACAAGTAGGAATCAACATTCTCGATGTTGTCTTTATGATTAATTACAAATATAAAGACGGACCTGCATCTTACCCGCATCATTTGGCCGATGTTAATAACGATGATGCTGTAAATATTCTTGATATAGTACATTTGATAAATTACAAATATAAGGGCGGTTCCGAGCCGAATTGCCCATAGATTGAAATTTTAGATCTAAAATCAGAGGACGGTCAATTTGGGCCGTCCTTTTTTTGATTCTTGTGGGAAGAAGTATAAACTTTAACGAAACGAAGTCATTTTGGATTGTCGGGCAGGTGTGGGCATCTGCCCGACACAGGTTTTGAGGATATTTCCTAATTTCGGCAAAGGCGCTAAATTCTGCGCCCGATAAAATAAACATTGACTTTTATTTTAAAAAACCTATTATATTAATTGTTACCCTTTAATAATTGTAAGGCTCAATTTTCGCTGGTAATGAATTCTTGCTGATTGCGCAGATACTTTGTCGAAAATTGGAACAGACAACACGGGACAAAAGCGAAAAAGATAACTGTACAAAATTTTACGTGTAAGGAGAAAACGGCAAAATAATTGTTAAGGAATAAAACCGTTTGCCGAATAATTCCGGCAAGGGCAGGATTTACTAACTAAGGCTCTAAACCAAAAACAGAAAAATCTGGTTTTTTACATTCAGGGAAATAATTTCATTTTCACTGAACAATCGACCGGTAATTTCGTTATAAAGAAAGTATCAAGAACCAAAACCATATTGATAAGAATAAGAATACGATTATGATGAGTTTTAATTTCACAATTGACTCCGATCTCGAGCGGAATCTGATGGTTGCTAAGATCTACGGTATCTGGAAAAAAGAGACAGCCGAAGCATATCATGAAGAATATATGGAAACGGCCGAACCGTTTCTTGGCAAGAAGTGGGCGAAAATAACCAATCTTGGCAATTGGAAATCTTCATACCCCGAAATAGTTGATATTCTCGGGGAGCATATGCGATGGAGCCAGGAAAATGGCGCGATCTATTCGGTTTATGTTATCGATGATCCGGTTACACACAGCCAACTAAGTAAGATGATTAAAAAAGGTAATGTTTCAACGATCACAAAGATCTTCAGAACCCAGGATGAAGGCGAACGTTTCCTGAAAGAAAACGGTTTTTAATCTTTATTTTCCATTTACTTTAAGTATCTGTTAAACCATTTTGCTATCCATGCAAGACGAGCGATTCGTCGGTCAGGACGTCCGTGACGCGACAAGCCATGCGGTTCGTCGGGAAATCTTATAAATTCAACTTTTTTCCGCATCATCTTTAGTGTTGCAAAAAGTTGTTCGGCCTGCTCAATTCCGCATCTTAGATCCTGTTCGGAATGTATTATCAAAAGCGGAGTCTTAATATTTTTGGCATAGGTCAATGGTGAACATTTTCTGTAGTTTTCCAGATTTTTCCACGGCATACCATCAAATTCCCGATAGATATCAAAGCCGACATCGGATGATCCAAAAAACGATTCGAGATTAACAACCGATCTTTGTGTCACTGCTGCTTTGAAACGGTTGGTATGTCCGACGATCCAGTTGGTCATATAGCCGCCGTAAGAGCCGCCGGTGACACCGATTTTGTTTTTGTTAACATAGGGAAGTTTTTCAAGATAATCGGCTGCCGACATGCAGTCGTAATAATCGATCTCGCCCCATCCGCCGGTGATAGCATCGGCAAAGGTTTCGCCCCGTCCGGTTCCGCCACGAGGATTGGTATAAAAAACAACATATCCTTTGGAGGCAAGATAAAGCATTTCGTGGAAAAAAGTGAATCCGTACTGCGCCCGCGGTCCGCCATGAATTTCAAGAATCGCCGGATATTTCCTATTTTTATTAAATTTTGGCGGTAAAACCAACCAGCCCTGAAGATCAAAACCGTCATGGGTTTTGAACCAAATCTCACGTGTTTTTGGCATCTCTTTTTCGGATAACAGCTCATTACTCGGATTATCGAGCAGTTTCGCTTTGCTATCGCCTGCATAAGTTGCCGGCATTAGCTGTAGATTCCCGGGATTCTGCAAATCAGAGATAATCGCAGCTATCTGACGTCGTTTGCCGTTCATATGATAAGCTCTGACATGACATTTTTTATGAGTGACCCGGGTCGGTCTGCCGCCTTTGGAGGAAACATAAAATATATGTGTTGAGCCGGTATCAGAAACAGTAAAATAAATATTTTTTCCATCGGATGTCCAAAAAAGCGGCGGTGCCTCAAACGCTTCGCCGACATCGCCAATGGTAGTATCAAATGCCAAGCGGTCAAATTTCGGTATCAGGTCTTTGGCGGCCGGCCTGCCATCTGTGCCGACGGTCCATAGATGCCAGTTGGTTACACCCCAGCAGTCATTTGGGTTGTCATGGCCGACATAGGCGATTTTTTTTACCGTCGGGAGAAAAAGTTGGAGAGGCAATCGGTCCGGCGGGAGTTTTTATTTTGCTGACTTTGCCGCCATCGATTGGAATTATAAAGAGATCATCATAAAGATAATCAAGATCGGGGTTCGCTTTTTTATTGGAGATAAAAACAATTGATTTTCCATTTGGTGAAATGGCAGGCAGGCGATCATCATGAATCCCTTTGGTTAATTGTCTGGACTGTCCGGTTGCGATTGAGATTTTCCAGATATGGAATCTGTCTTTTGGTAAAAAACCGGAACCATCAAGGCGGTAGAATAAACGGGTAATATGACGGTACAGCGGCGTTTCTTTCTTTTTTTTCTCATCTTTTTCGCCGTAGGAATCGTTGCGGCGAAAACAGTAAACTATTTCGCTGCCATCCGGAGTCCATTTCAGGCCGGTGAAAGCTCCGTCCTCTTGAATTATTTTTCGCTCGGCACCGCCTTCAGCCGGAATAATATATATTCCGGTTTTTTTGTTTCGGGTTGAAATGAAGGCGAGATGTTTCCCGTCGGGCGACCAGACCAATTCGCGATCATTGATCTCTCCAAAGGTGAACTGACTGATTTGTTCGCCGGATATATTGGCTATGAAAATTTGCGAAAAATACTGTTGTTGATCTTTTGATACCGATTCGACGGTATAAGCTACTTTTTTTTCATCGGGGGAGATCGCTGCCGATATCGGAACCTTCAAACGGCAAATATCTTTTTCATCGATTAACAGTTTTTTTGGTTTAGGTAATTTTTTCATAAGAATATCCTCTAAAATAACATTTATACTATTTATCTAATCTTTTTTGGACAGGATTTCAATAATAATCTTTGAAGGACTATACTTGAAATTAACGATATATATTTGAAAAAAGAATTGATATTTTATGTATAAATATATAAGCGCAAAAGCTTATGGTTGACTATGAACAGGTAACTATATATTATTTTTGATATGAAGAAGTATTTATTATATCTGATAAGCCTTTTATTGCTGAGCCGGCTGATTGCCCTGGCGGATGGTCTTAATATCAATGGGTTTGAATTGCCGATGCAATTACATGAGGAATGGCTTCTTGATGGGGACGTGGCTAAATATGCGAGATTTCCGGTCAGCTACGATCTCCAGTTTTTTCTTTCTGAAAAGGGGTGTATTGATTCGTTGAAGTATTATTCTGAAGATCAGTCCGGATTAATAGATGGAGTTATGGCATCGCTGAAGAATATTGATTTTTCACCGGGTAGATATTTGGGCAAAAATATTTCAACCATACTTCCGGCAAGGTTGGAATTTATTTATAAAAGATATCGCAACATGGCTTTACTGAATTTACCAGTGGATTTTTATGCGAATAAAAAAAACAGAGATTTAATAGGGAAAACTTTAAGACTGAATAATCTCACTCCGGCTTTTGTTGAAGAGATACCTTCATATTTTTGTCGTTTTGACAGAAATGTTGATGTTGATTATGACAAATATCCATACGCAGTGTTTAGAGTTGAACTTGATTCATCCGGTCAGGTTGAAGATGTTGAGACAATATTTTCGAATCATAAACATTATTCAGGGATGTTTTCGAATATTTTATTATATGCGGACTATCAACCAGCCAAATTTGCAGAACAGAAAATTGCATCCAATACTTTTGTGACGGTTCGTTTCTTTCAAAGGCTTGCTTATCCTGCTGAATTATGGCCACCCTCTTATGAAAAGGAGCTTGATTTTTCCTATGAGTATCATAGAATATCGTTCCGGCCATATTTGGATTCTATCGTAAATCCACCATTTCCAAAGAATCTGGTGACCGGAGGGATAAATTATGAAAATGATATAAACTTTAATGATACGCTTCAGGTTGCTGTGGCAATCGACAAAGGGGGAAAAATTATTGGTCCCAAATTTATGACACCCTCATCTCAAATGTCGGAGAAAATTTGCAAATCGATTCTTAAGAAATTGAGATATCTGCCGGCTCGCGACAAAAATGGTAATAAGATTGATTTTGATGGGCAATTAACTTTAATTTTAAAAAATAATAGTAATAAAATACGAATCATCTCAAATTGGCTCAGGGAATAAATATTTTTTAAGTCTTACTAAGTTGTTGTAATATAGCAATATACGGAAGTCACGCCGGTGCGTGTTATTAACTATGGCGCAAAAATTGCGGATTCAATTATAAATTCACTTGTTTAAAATAATAGATAACGTAATATGTTACTTCTCAATAGCTTAAATCTCGCCTTATGGGGGAACATGCGGCATAAATATTGTTTATATAATATGTGGATTTGATTTAATTTAGCCTTTGAGGGAAGAAAAGTAGTCTCGAATTGTATAATATTTAAAGGAAATGATATAATGATAAGATCACGAACAGATAGAATTCTTAATATGGTTTCATCAGCACTGGTGTTGTTGGCCGGATTCTATGTAATAATATTTATGCCGCTGAGGCTTCCCGGCCTTGTTCGTGTTATAATCGGCTTCTTTTTGGTGATTTATTTTTTATGGCGTATCAGGTATGCCTACGGTAGTAAAAAGAAAACAGAAGATGTACTTGGGCGGGTGGATTCGGATAACAAACCGCTTGACAATCAGGTCAATTAATTTATTATACAAGATTGATTTGGAGAAATATTGAGGAGTGTAGTGTTGAATAAAGTAAAATACAGTTGGTTTGGACAGGTAATCTCAATATCATTGTTGGTAGTGTTTACAATTCCATTATTATTATTGTCCCAGGAAGTGAAGCAGCCAATAAATGATGCTCTTGATAAAGGGGACACGACGAAGGCGATTTCTCTTTTGGAAGAAGATATAAATACTGACCCCAGCTATGAGTATAATTATTACGTTCTTGGCCAGATTCATTTGAAACGAAAAAATTATAAGGCGGCCAAAGAACAATTTAAATTGGCCATACAAAAAGATAAAAAGTTTGATGAAGGTATTTATGCACTCGGTCTGGTTCAGTTGAAACTGGGCGAAATAGATGAAGCCGAGAAAAATTTCAAAAATGGTCTAAAAAAGTCAAAAAAGATGAAGGCCGAATTTCATAATGGTATCGGATTGGTCTATATGGCACGCGGCGAATTAAATGAAGCCGATAAGGCAATTCGTCAGGCAATAATTCTCGATTCAACCAATGCCGAGTTTCATATCAATCTGGGAACTGTTAATTTTGGCAATAAAATTTATTCGCTGGCGATAATGGAATATGAAAAGGCGCTGCAACTTGATACCGCTTCTTTGGAAGTATATTTTAATTGGGCCGAGGCCTGCCTTGAGATGAAAGATTATACCTGCGCGCTTGAAAAACTCAGTGAAGTTTTGCAGAAAGATTCTACTTATTCTGAGGCCTGGATGAGAGCGGGCGGAATCTATTATAAAGCGGCACGCTCGAACCGCAATTCTAGTGAGGCCAAGTCATTATACGAAAATACCATCGGTTCTTATAATCGATATATGGCGCTGACTGGAAATAAGGCTGACAGTACAAGCGGTCGGGCTTTTTATGAAGCCGGAATGGCCTATTTAATTCTGGGCGGATTTCCTGAGGCGCAAAAGAATTTTGAGACAGTTCTGTCGATTCCGGTTGAGCCAAAAGATATCTATTTTTATTATGCTCGTTCATTTCAGGGCAATAAAGACTATGACTCGGCCATCACCTATTATAGTAAACATCAAAGCTGGGTTGAGGCTCTGGGTGAAGAAGATGAGTCAGGTATTTCTGATGTTGAGTTGTACCGCAATATCGGCGAATGTTATGAGCAGAATAAGGACCATTACAATACTATTGTAAATTATAAAAAATCTCTTGAGTACGATTCGACCCAGGCTCGTCTGTTATATGGTGTTGCAGTAGCTTATAATTACATGCAGGATTATACCAACGCGGTAGTTTACTATATGAAACGTTTTGCTCTTGGGACCGACGAACGATACTGGTCGCTATACTACAATGCTGCTATGGCTGCTCTATATTTGGTGGAAAAAGGCGGTTCGACTGCTGCCGCCGAAGATGATGATTTAGAGATTGAAGGTATGGATTTTGCTAAAGAGCCGGCGACTAATCCACTGGAGGGGGTTGATCTGGCGAGATTGGCTATTGAATATCTCGAAAAAATTGCCAATGATTATTGGGAAAAAGTCAGCTCCAATGAACAAAATATGGCAACAGCTGTAAAAGCTCTTAATTTGCTTGGTTCGACTTACCTTTATCAACTTAATGACTGTGCCAATGGAAAGAAATATTTGGAACGGGTTCTGGAGGTTGATCCTGATCACTGCGATGCGAAAAAATCGTTGGGGTATGCTTATTTTGGTGGTATATGCACACAAAATTATTCAAGAGCATTAACTTATTTAACTCAGGCGCTTGATTGTAACGTGAAAATTGGAAAAGCCCGGGGCGATGATATTAGTCTCCTTCTCTGGATAGCACAGACCTATCAATTTCGTGCAATTGAACAGCAGGAGGCCAAACAGCCTAAGGAGCAATACAAGAAAGATTATGAAAATGCCGATAAATTTTATCTTGAAATATTAAAGTATCAGCCAAATCATCAGGATGCCAATGAGGGGCATCGGCAGGTTAAGTGGGAATATTAATTTAGGTTTAAGTTTAAGATATATTTGCAGGAGAAAATATGGCCGAAAAAAATGGCGATGGGCCAAAGAAGGATAAGAAATTCGATCCCGATGAGCGGTTCAAGTATATCGGTTTTGAAGTTGAATCTGGTAAAATAGGTGAACATTTCAAATCTGAAGCTGAAAAGGAGTCCTGGATCAAAAGGGTTCTGGCTAAGCGGGAAAAAGGATCCAAACTTCGTGAGGAAACATCGTTTGATAAACCCCGGGTAGCCGGTTATGAAAGAATTGTTCTGACCATTACCTCGGTGATTCTGATTGCTTCTCTTTTTATGCCCTGGTTCTCAGGGTATAAAGAGTATGAGGTGGAAACTGTTGTTGCCGCCCCGGCTCCGGTTGAGGGACTATTGACCGATTCAGCGGGGGTTGCTCTTACTACCGATTCAGCAGGTATTGAATTGGCCGTTGATTCCGCAGTAATTGCTGCCGGGGTTGCAGAAGCTGGAACCGATGCAATGGCAACGGCAACGACTGAAGGCGAAACCGAAGAGGCTGAAGTGATTGAATCCGAAAAAGATGAACAGGGATTTTCCTCAATCAGTGGTACCATCAAACGGAAAGAGTATCGGAAAGAACATTACAGTTCATCAGCGGTCGGCAGTTTTGGCATGATCGGAATGGTTTTTTCATCAGGGCTTATTCTAAAGTTAACCGGAGTGCTGTTTATAATCTATGTACTACTCTGTTTTGGTATGGCCGGGATGACGCTTTATGCATTGTATGGGATCAAGGGTGATGAAGATACTCTGGCACTGAAACTAAAAGATATGATGAAATTTGGATGGATTCCCCTGGGCATCTGGTTTGGTTGTATGGTGCTTTCAATTCTGGGCGCAAATTACTCGTTTGACACGACTGGTATGCTTAAACAACTGGGCGACAGTTATGGCATCGGAACCTATCTGGGTCTATTGGGTTATGGTTTTTACATTTCACTTGGATGTTTTATAATGAACGCTGTTAAGGGCGTTGAGATATAGGAATTTTTAAGTATTTTTAACTAATATTTTGGAGGATTTAAAGGCGTGAAACAGTCATTATTTGTAACGCTAAACACATTGATTTCCTTTGCGATCAGTTATGTCGTATGGGGAATTATTCTGGCCGGACAACCAAGTGGAACGATAGCCCATTCGATTTACCTGGGTGGTCCGCTGGTTGTGGTCTTGATGACAATATTTTTGATGCTTCTGGCTTTTGTGGGAGAAAGATTTATTTCTTTGTACAAAGTTGCCAAGGGCAATAGTTCCGTTCAAGTTTTCTTTAAAAAGTTGATCACTCTGCTTAACACCGACGATTTCGATGGAGCTTTAGCTGCCTGTGATAAGCAGCGTGGAACTACTGCTAATGTCCTCCGTGCCGGTATTGAAAGATTTCGCACGGTAAAAGATGACGGATCAATTGAAGCCGAAAAGAAGATCACTCTGACTCACGATGCTATCGAAGAAGCCAATGCGCTGGAAGGTCCGCTTCTTGAAAGAAACCTGATTGCTCTTTCAACAATCGCATCAATTGCCACGATGACCGGACTTTTGGGAACCACAATCGGTATGATTCGTGCCTTCTCGGCAACTGGTAATGTTGAGGGTGGTGTTATTGATGCTCAGGCTTTGGCGGTTGGTATTTCGGAAGCACTGGTTAATACTGCCGGTGGTTTGCTCTCCGGTATTTTGGGTATCTTTTTCTATAACTTTTTTGTGAATAAGGTTGATGCCTTTAACTATACAACAGATGAAGCAACTTTTGAGGTTATTCAGCTTTTTAAGGAGAAAGTGGGTAGATAATTTATGGCTATTAAGAAAAAGCGGCGGGTTGGTATTGTTATCGACATGACGCCGATGGTGGATATCGTCATTCTTCTTTTGATTTTCTATATGACGACCACCAGTTTTAAGCCGCCTGAGGCCAAAGCCGTAACATTACCACAATCTCATTCCATGATTGAGTTGCCGGATAAAGATATTATCAATATCACGGTTACTAAGGAAGATTCGATTTTTGTTGATTTTATTCAGAAGGAAATGGTCATGCATGAGGGACGCGAAATGATGACCTCGGTTCGCAGGTATGCCGAAGCCGACATATATAATGTGTCATCCAAGATTAACATGGCTCGTGCTGTTAATCGATTAGCTTTGATTGTTATTAAGGCCGACCGTGATGCCAGTTTTGGGGTAATGGATAAAATAATGAAATCGATGAGTGAAAACAGCTTGACCCGCTTCCTTATCATTACCGATAACGAATCTGATGATCAGAAAGAAGGTTCCTTATGACCGTGAAAGGGGTGATTTAGATGAGTGGCGGTGCAGTAGCCCAATCGACAAAGGCTGAAAAGGGTAAGGGCGGTCGCAGGAAAAAGCGCCGGATAAGTATCCTTATAGATATGACTCCGATGGTCGATATTGTTATGTTGCTTTTAATCTTTTATATGGTAACGACGGTTTTTTCGATGCCGCAGGCGATGGAAATTAACCTTCCGCCTGAAGAGGTAACAGATACGAAACTTATTGTAAAAGAAAGCAAGCTTTTACAGATCAGAGTTGATGCGGAAAATAGATTTTTCTGGAATACTCATAATCCTGCTGATAGTTTGCCTCATCTGGTTCCGTCAATAAATGCTGCCGATGATACAACCGGTTATATGGTTGATTCTGATTCCTTACGGATGCTTTTAGTTAATATGAATCGTAATATTGATAAACTTAATACTCTGGTTTTGATTCATCGTAACGCCAGGTATAATGCAATGGTTGATGTTCTTGATGAGATCGATCTTCTGGAGCGTTCATGGAACGCGGACACGGCCAAACGACTTGGTATTGATCTGGATGAGTTACAGAAGCCTGAATATAAGGATGAAAAATTTTCCTATCGTTATGCTATGGGTGATTGGGAAGATCGCGATGACAAAATAGTTGAAGCCGCACTGGCGGCATCCGGGTTAGGAGGTGAAGCCGATGGCGAGACCAATTAATGCTATGTATGGTGGGTATGGTGCATTTGAGCTAAAATCACAATATCGCCGTAATATGTTGACCGGAACCTTGATGTCGGCCGGACTGGTGGTTGTTATTGTTTTAAGTATCTGGATTTATAAGGTTATAACTGCGGTTGAAACGGTATATATGCAACCAACAGTTATTAGGACAATTGCCGATTTGGGACCTCCTCCGACCGTATCCAAGGCCAAACCACAGGTTGATATTGCCAAACCAGATATGGCTAAGCCAAAGGTCGGTATTCCAACACCGGTGAAAGATGACGAAGTTATTGAAGATGATATCATGATAGCTTCGCGTGATGATCTGGCCGAGATTGTTGCTCCCGATATCACCGAAACGATGGATGGTGTCGGAAGCGAGATTATTGTAGATATTCAAGATTATATGCCGGGTTCCGATGAATTTGTCCCGGTTGAAATTCCTGCCGAAATGATTTATGAACACACGCCTGAATATCCTCGCCTGGCCCAAACAGCCGGTATGGAGGCTGTTGTCTGGGTAAAGGCGCTGGTCGATAAAAACGGCAATGTTCGCGATGCCATGGTACTGAAGTCATCCGGTTCAAAAGCCGGCTTTGATGAAGCAGCGGTTAAGGCAGCTTTCAAATGTCGCTTTAAACCGGCTATCCAGAACGGCCGTCCGGTCGCTGTCTGGGTATCATACCAGGTTGAGTTTGTACAGATTGAAGGCTAATAGGCCGTTTGTAGTTTAATTTTTACGGCGCTATCTTTTCGATAAGATAGTGCCGTAGATAACCCCCACTTCTGACATCGCCAAATAGCTAAAGCACTATCTTAGGGTTAATTGAATCCCTCTACCACTTCTGAAATTATCTGCTCACGCCGCCCACAAATCTTTTGAGGGGAGGTGAGTAGAATGAAAAGATCAAAAAATCTGTCAAGACCAAGGTATGGCGCCTTTGAGCTGAAGGCAAAATATCGTCGTAATATGCTTCTGGGGACGATGCTTTCGGCCATGTTGGCGGTTGCGACAACCGCATGCGCATTTCTGTTTACGCAGTCTGATATTGTCACAATAACACCTGAACCCAGAGTTAACCCTGATGGTGGGAGAGTACGTTGGGATAATCCCCCCCCCAAGCCAAGACCGGGAAATTCAGGAGGAGGGGGTAGTAGACCCCAATTACCAATAGATCGTAGAGGACCGATTATTATGGTGGATGACGATACACCTATTGATAATGATGTGAAGGTGGCATCATTGTTCGATCCGTATCTTACCGGTCCGATTGGCGATGATACCGGCGCAATCGGAAGCTACATCAATTATCCATATTATGGAAATGGAGGAGGGGGAGGGCCCGAATATCCGGCGCCGGATTCATTTGTAATCTACGAATTGATGCCGGAGATGATCTATGAGCATCAACCGGATTATCCGCGAATAGCGCAAACGGCCGGTCTTGAGGGTGTCGTCTGGATCAAGGCGCTGGTTGATATCGATGGTTCGGTTCGTGATGCGATGATTTTTGTCTCGTCCAATGCAAAAGCCGGTTTTAATGAAGAAGCATTGAAGGCTGCTTATAAGTGCAAATATAAGCCGGGGATTCAGAGTGGTCGTCCGGTGCCGGTTTGGGTATCTTACAAAGTTGATTTCGTTTTAGAGGGGAGTTGGTAAGGTTTTGACTATTAACTTACTGTCCAATATGGCAAGGAGGTTTTAAATGTACAACTTTAGTTTAGAAGTCGTTATGCCTTTCACCGCCGCCGTTTCAGGTTATGATCGTTTGCTGAATGTTTTGGTTGGAATAATTATTATTTCACTGGTTTTACTGATTGGATTCTCTGCGATTCAATCTGATTTTGGAGAAATAAGACCGACAAACTCAGATGGTCAAGGTTATGTTTCGTTATCGAATAATCTGTCTGTCTGTACTAGTGGCCAGGATTTTGATTCATTGTGTTCTACCGATTTTATTGCCGGGAATATAATGGGAAAAGGGATGATGATTTTTCCTTTTAGCCCCAATGATAATATGATGAATGGTTCGCTGGATGAAGATTGCAATAAGGTCAACAGGGCAATTATTGATACGACCATTTATATGACATCTGATTTGGTTGATAAAGCGCCGGAGTTAATCTGGATGGTTTATCCCGAATTGACAGAATCGACATCAGGAGCGGTACAGGTGATGCTATCTGTTCTTGTCGATTATTCCGGTAAGCCGCTTGAAGTGACAATCGTCAATGACGATTCGATGAGCAATAGTGCCAAACAGATCGTGCTGGAGTCTGCGAAAACATCGGTGTTTAAACCGGCGCAGAAAAACAACCGATCGGTCAACTGCTGGGTGCAATTACCGTTGAAGTTGGAAGTGTAAAGCTAATGTTATTACACAAACCAGTTATCCCACAGCAAGCTGTGGGGCACCACTTAGGTACCGTTGGAATTTGTAGTTTAGTATTTATTAGTTTGTCTATTTAGCAAGTAGGATGCGGCCGAGCCTCGCGGCCGCCGGTGCGAAAAGATTCTCCCCAAATTATGTGTATTGACAATATTCGATATATTGCTATATTATAGCTAATAAATATCTATATTCAATCTGTGGGGTGACTTTATGACCAAATTGGGAGTTACTTTCGTAATCACGATTCTATCTGTTTTAACAATTTGTAGTAATGCCAATTCCAAAATTATTCATGTCCCGGCTGATTCTGCGACTATTCAGGCCGGTATAAATGGGGCAATTGATGGAGATACGGTATTGGTGGCGCCTAATACTTATTATGAAAACCTGATTATTTCTGAAAAGACCATATGCCTGGCATCAAATTTTATTTTCACAGATAACTCAGCTGATATTATGAGTACGATTATCGATGGGAGTTTGGGCGAAAGAGCCATTACTATAATCAATTGCGGAAATTCAACCTCAGTAGCCGGGTTCATTATTCAAAAGGCGTCATTTCGAGGCATAGAATGCAATTCATCCGATGCTTATATTTTTAATAACATTATTGCAGGAAATGGACATAGCGGACTCTATATTGAAGACTGTAATCCGGTAATTGTGAATAACAGTATTGTTTATAATATGGCCTATGGCGTAGATTGTAAAAATGCTAGCCCAATAATTGAGAACTGTAATATTTGGGGTAATTTTGGGGCTGGGATTGTTTATTCAAATGTTTATTCAAATGATGAAAGCGAACCGGTCATATCATATTGCAATATACAAAGGCATAGCATGGGTAATGAAGAGGAATGTATTAATGCCGATCCCTTATTCACTCATCCTCTATACAATATTTGTTCTGAATCACCATGTATTAATGCAGGCAATCCGGCTATATTTGACTCCGATGGAAGTATATCCGATATAGGAATCTATTATTCAGAATATGCTGAGTGTGATTTTGGAAAAGTGAGTTATGTGAAAAGTTCTGGCAATAATGAATCAGGTGACGGTTCGGATGAAAATCCTTTTAAAACTATTCAATATGCCATTCAAGTTTCATTAATGGGGGATACGATTATTGTTGAATCAGGGGTTTATGGAGAAAGAATTAATTTTTATGGTACAAATGTAACTCTTGCTTCTCAATTTATATTTACACAAGATACTTCGTTTATATTAAATACTGTTATTGACGGTGGTAATCGTAATTCAGTTGTGATATTTTCTAATGGAGAAGATACTACTTCCAAAATAACCGGATTTACCATTACAAATGGCGAAGGTGTGGGCGCTGGTATTTATTGCGAGGGTGCGAGTCCAATTATTGAAAATAATATTATAAAAGAAAACATGTTGACTGGTAACCATTCAGGCGGCGGGATATTATGTAGAAATGGCAGCCCAATAATAAGGAATAATAAAATTATAAATAATAGATTTCTACCTTACTCTGCTGACTATGCGTTTGGAGGAGGGGGAATTTATTGTACCAACTCAAGTCCGTTAATTGAAAATAATGTTATTTCAGGAAATTTGACTATTTGGGATATTAGTTTTGCAAATTTGCATTTTGGCGGCGGGATATTGTGCATCAAGTGTACCGAAGTAATTATCAGGGGCAATGTGATTACAAATAATTTTGCCAAGTATGGTGGGGGGATTTGTTGCTGGCTATCAGAGGGATCATTATCTAATAATATTATATATGACAATATCGCGACAGATAAAGGGGGCGGTATTTATATACTTGAATCATTGCTTGATATAAGTAATTGCACTATATATGGGAATACTGCCGGTAGTGCGGGGGGAATTTATAGTGAGGGAGAATATGAACCATTTATATATTCAAAAGTAACGGAATCTATTATATGGGATTGTTCATTGCCTGAAATAAAGGGTAATGTGGGAGTGTCGTTTAGTGCGGTGCAATCTAATAATTTTAGTTATAATAATATAATAGCCGATCCTCAATTTTGCGATGCGGAAAATGGCGATTTTCATTTGCAGGCTTCTTCGCCATGTCTCCCTGAGAATAATGAATATGACGTTCTTATGGGAGCATTAGGCGCGGGATGTACACAAACCGATATACTTGAATATTATGAAAATATGCCATATGAGTTTTCGTTGCAGCAAAACTATCCTAATCCATTTAATCCATCTACGGAAATCAGTTTCAGTTTGCCAAGAATGTCGTTTGTGAATCTTAATGTTTATAATCTGCTTGGGCAGAAGGTCGAGACTTTGGTTAACAAAGAGATAGAGGCGGGGAATTACAATGTTAACTGGGATGGACAAGATGTTGCCAGCGGTATTTATTTTTATCGACTTGAAACCGGCGATTTTGTTGAGACTAAAAAGATGGTTTTGTTGAAATAGAATTAATTGTCGAAACTCTTCGAGATTTCGACCTACTATAATTTATCAGGAGCGGTTGACTCCTAACCTCAATATCTAATTGGCAGAACCACGTCGCTTCGCTTTGGGTTCTGCCCTACAAAACATTCCGTCTCAGAATATTTCCGCACCCCAAGGGGTGCGCCACCCAGTCGTTTATACCGGGCCGCGGCAGGTGGCGGTCGGTCCTGGCATCACATCAAACGGTTTTGCACTCATATCGCTGAAAGCCGGGTGACTTTTCACCTGTTCGGCTAATGGTCCATTAAGGAAAGCATCTAATGAAGATTCATCATTGAATAAATATAAACCACCTGCTTCATTTTCCGCTTCATTGATAGTCCAGATTTTCCAGCGAAGACCATCGACACCGGCAAACGCGCCGGCCAGCGACGATGCCGCCTCTTCATATTCAGCTTTTGTAATACTGAATTTGAAATTGATTTGTAAAAGTTTTTCAGCCATGATACCTTCCCCTTATTAAGTTAAATTGTCCCGGCGAATATTCGCCAGAATTACCAATAATCAAAAGCAGTTTGTAATGTTGATCCGGTAGAGATTTATCTGGCACAATTACCCGCTGGTATCAACAAGTAATCCGGGTATCTGTCCTTTAAATGATTTTCCGATGCGATGTTATATTCTCATTTTATTGGAATTTTCGGTGAAGTCAATAGATATTTTGTATCGGTTCCGATTTTCGCGGGAATGACATTATATATTCAGCCTGTATCTTGTGCAGGTATAAAATAATCTCCCAATATATTGTAATCGCCCGCCAATTCTCACGTTTTTAATAAAAAACGCTTGACAGCTGCACAAATGTGCAGTATTTTGAAATTAAGCCGATAATATAATCAAGAATTATAGAGGGAATGAAATTATGGATAATCAATTTCCATTTTTAAATAACAGAACAAAGGAGATAGTTTTCGAAAGCGATCAGATATCTGAAAAGCCGATTATATCGATTCCGCAGGCAGGTAAAAATATCCCGCCGCCAGCGGTGGGGCACCATAACTGCCCCGATTGTCGGGTAAGGCTGGTTCGTCTCGGGAACTGTTTTTCATGTCCGTTATGTGGGTATGGGGGATGTAGTTGATTTAGCAATTATTTAAAAGGGGTGGGGCCGGACACTCGGTGGAGGTTTTGTGAGACTGAAGAATTTAGCAAAGTATGGAATACCTGATATTATTATCGAGGCATGGACAAGGCGGCAGGGAGATTATCTTTTGCCGCTTCAGGAGATGGCGATCCGTCAGGGTCTGCTGGCCGACGACGATAATAAAAAACCGAGTAATCTTTTAATTTCGGCGCCGACCTCATCTGGTAAATCATTTTGCGGTGAGATGGCGGCAATCGGTGCACTTTTGAAGCGTCGTAAAGCGATGATGCTGCTGCCATTAAAATCGATAGCTGAGGAGAAATATCTTCATTTTAAAGAGTGTTATCGTGAGGTCGGCATCAAGACAATTCTTGTGACTGGCGATCATCCTGAAAATGATCTCGATTTTGAATTTGGTAATTTTGATTTTGCGCTGGTGATATATGAAAAATTCAACCGACTGCTGACGGTTAATATTGATATTCTCCGGCAGATCGGTCTGGTGATAGTCGATGAACTACAAATGATCGGTGATAATCATCGCGGCAGTTCGCTGGAGATGGCGCTGACCAAAACTATTTTTTCCGGATATGATTCGCGAATTGTCGCCCTCTCGGCGGTTCTTCAGGATGAGATGGAATTGGCTGACTGGCTTAACTGTTTATTGGTTCGTGAGACGGTCCGTCCGGTTGATCTGCTGCAGGGAATAGTTACCGACGGATATTTTCATTTTAAATCGTTCAACAGCGGTCTTGAGGGACGGGAAAAATTTCCATTGGTTGACAGCGGTGACGGTTTGACCGAATCGCTGATTGAGTATCTGAAAAAAGATGACGGTCGAAAACTTATTTTTCTGAAATCACGACGGGATACGGTGCAGGCTGCTTTTAAGTTGGCAACCTCCTCCGGTTGGAAAGAAGCAAAAAGCACGCTGGCAGATTTAGATGATGAGGAGAATAGTTATCTGGTGCGATCACTTAAGCAGGTAGTATCGCATGGGGTTGCTTTTCATAATGCCGATCTGACCCCACGACAGCGTCAGGCGATTGAAAACGGTTATCGCAATGGGGAGATCAAGGTAATATTTTCAACTACGACCTTGGCGATGGGGGTGAATCTTCCGGCCGAAACGGTTTTTCTGGAGACGATGAAATACTGTTCCGGGGAGTTTGGCGGTAAGCCGCAGTTGACTCCGATCACCACCGCTGAGTTTCAAAATATTTCGGGGCGGGCGGGGCGTTTCGGATTTGGCAAGAGTGGTCAACCGGGGCGGGCGATGGTGCTGGCTGAATCTGATTTTGAATATGAAGTATTATGGTCGGGGTATATTGACAACAGTTTGCGGGAGAAAGTTAAATCATCACTGGGTGGATATAATATCAAGGATATCATTCTTGATCTGATAGCATCCGGGCTGGTGACTGACAAAAACAGCCTCGAAGCGGTGATACAAGGAACACTCTACTCAAGGCAATCAAATATACTTGATCGGGTTAATCTGGAAGATGCTATCGCTGCATTAGTAGCGCCTGGTCTGATAAGAGATGATCTATTTCCAACCGCGGTCGGGATGGCTACCGCCGGAAGCGGTATTTCGGTTAATGGTTGCGGTTATTATCTAAAACAGTTGAAAGAGCGGACACCGGCGACATTGATCGGCTGGATTATTCTCGCTCTTGGCAGTGAAAACTTTGATACCGCCCGCGCCGGGTTGACGTCGTATGAATATCGCGGTCGTATCTATGAAAAGTTGTACCATCAGAAATTTACCGACTACATGTCCGATATAACCCCCTGTTTCCCAAACGAATTGGGGAAAGAGCCGCTTGACTTTCGTTTTGTCGCAATATTAAAAGCGACTTTTCTTTTATCCGACTGGGCCGACGGTCAGCCGGTGGAAAAACTTGAGCGAAATTATCAACTTCATTTGGGACAGATCAGTGATCTGGCCGAAACCGCTGCCTGGTTGTTAGGCTCGATTCGCGGATTGGTCGAAGCGGGTGATTACCGATCAAGTCTTCCGGCGCTTCTGGATGAATATAGCTTTAATGTGCAGTTTGGAATAGACCATAAGATGCGGCAGATGTTTGAGACTTTTGGGTTGATCTTAAATCGTAATGATTATAAACGGTTGGTGGAAGATGGAATTTTGTTACCGACCGATTTGATGAGTCTCAATAGAGATGAACTGGCCAAAATTATTTCTTCCGGTCAAAAGATAAAAAATCTACAAAACAAAATAGATAATATTAAACAAGAGGAGAAAACAGATATGAACAGAATCAGTATGCTCGAGGTTCAGGGCGTGATCAATGCCGCTCATATGCCAAATTCAGAGTTGGCCTTCAGACCATCGACAATTGAGCTTGACGGCCGTTACGAGCGTGAACGGTATCTTGTTAAAATCGACGGTCTTCCGATACATCTGACCGGTAAATCGTTTAAGTATTTGATGCGATTGGTTTATTCGCGGCTGGTGGCCGGTGATGGCTGGATTTATAAGGATGATATCGAGATCGGTTTTAATCAGGCGAGATATCTTTATCGTCTGAAACAGGAGATGAATCGGGATGGCAATATTTCATGGCCGATTTTTGAGAACAATCGGCTTGGTTATTACCGTCTTGATCTGGACCCGTCGAAAATCAAGGTCAATCTTGGTAACCTGTTGAACCACCCCGATTACGAAGTGCGGGAGATGGCCGGGGAGTTGAGTCCACGTATGACAAATTAACGGTTATGACAATATTTTATCAGTGCCGGAAATGTCCAAAAAAGATTCGAACATCTGAATTTATCATTCGGTTAAATAAATAGAGACATTAAACCGATAAAGTAAAAAGATGATAAAAAAGACAGGACAACATATACCGCTTTTGGCATCCGATGGCGAGCCGACCCTTCCGATTTTGCCGACCCGCACGTTGATATTGTTTCCCGGTGAGACAGTTTCAATTCAGGTCGGACGGCCGGAGAATCTGGCACTGATAGAAGATAATACCGGCAAAAATAAACTTATCGGCGTTACCTATTTGCCCGATGCCGGCGATGGTCGACAAAAGGCGAATCTTTGCCAGATCGGAACGGCGGCGAAGATAATATCAACCAACAACGGGCCGGGCGGGTCTAAAATAATTTCGCTGGAAGGTATTCGGCGGATAGCACTCAAAACTATTGTCAAAAAGAATCCGTATTTGACCGCAAAAATAAATTATGTCGACGAAAAAGTTATTTCTAGCAATAAAACGGCCAGACTATCAGAAAATATACTAAAGATAATAGAACAGATAACCAATGTTGCGCCGACATATTCGGCCGAACTTCCGTATGTAATGAAATTTAATATAGATAATCCCGGGAAATTTGCCGACAAAATCGCCGCCACGTTCCATTTCCCGATCAATTCCAAACAGGAGATTCTTCAGACATGTCGGCTTGATCCGCGTCTTGAAAAAACATTAAGATTTCTTGAAGCAGAGTTTGAGCGGGTAACTATTTCTTATGAAATAAGGGAAACGGTTAAGGAAAAAGATATTGAAGAGCGGCGGACACATTTTCTTCGCGAGCAATTGTATGAAATAAAAAGACAACTTGGTGACGTTGATATAGAAGACAGGGCTGCGCAGAAGTTGAAATTAGAGGTGAAGGAGAATAAGTGGCTGACACCAAAGGTTCGCGAGCGGGCATTGATCGAGATCGACCGCTTGAGTCATCTGTCGACCGCCTCGGCCGAGTATGGAGCCACCAAGCTTTATCTTGACTGGCTGCAGGAAATTCCATGGAATGTTTGTAATGAAGAAGTTTACGATCTCGATCAGGTTGAGGCTGATATTGGATCCGAGTATTATGGTTCACATAAAATTAAAAAACAGATACTGGAACGAATTGCAGTCAGGAAACTTCATGGTGGTGTTGATGAAGGGGCTCCACTTTGTTTGGCCGGTGCACCGGGAACCGGAAAGGCTTCACTGGCCAGAGCAATGGCCAAAGCAATGGGTAAAAAGTTTATCCGTATCTCGGCGGGAGCTTTAGTTGATATCGCTGATATAAAAGGAACTGCAAGGACTTATCTGGGTTCGATGCCCGGAATATTTATTCGGACATTAAAAGATGCCGGCACCTGCGATCCGGTGATTTTAATTGAGGATGTTGAGTCATTAGCCGAAGAAAACAATACCATTATGCCAATGGCGATGTTAGAGGCGATCGATCCCAAGTTTAATTCAAGATTTCTTGATAACTATGTTGGTTTGCCGATTGATCTGAGCCGTGCAATATTTATCTGTTCGGTCAGATCAACCGAAGAGATCCCGGAAGTTTTAAATCATCGGCTGGAGGTTGTTGAACTTCCCGGGTATATCGAAAATGAGAAGATACATATTGCCCGCAAATATTTGATTCCAAACATTCTGCGCAAACATGGTTTGAAAAGAAGTGATGTTAAATTTTTGGAGTCGGGACTGAAAAATATTATTCGCAGTTATACGATGGAGGCAGGTTTGCTTGGGATGACTCGCGAGATGGAAAAGATCTGTCGTCATGTCGCCCACAAGAAGGCGAGCAAAGTAAATAAGAAGTGGTCGATAACTGACAAAACGGTTGAGAGTTTTCTTGGAACGCCAATATATATCCCGGAAATGCCGGAGAAATCATCAGAGATCGGTGTTTGTATCGGTCTCGCCTGGACCGGTTCCGGTGGTGACCTGATGATCATTGAGGGACTTCGGATGAAAGGAAGCGGTGAGGTTATAACGACCGGTTCTCTAGGCGAAGTGATGAAAGAGTCAATTCAGGCGGCGCATAGTTATGTTCATTCCAAAGCTGATGTGCTAGGTATCGATCATGATGATTTTAGTAATTTTGATATTCATATTCATTTTCCATCGGGGGCGATTCCCAAAGATGGTCCCTCGGCCGGTGTTACTGTTTCGTTGGTGATTGCATCGGTAATGTCTGAACGACCGATACGAAATGATATTGCGATGACCGGTGAAGTGACCCTTCGTGGGCGGGTTCTCTCAGTCGGTGGTATCAAAGAAAAAATATCGGCGGCATATCGAGCCGGAATAAAAACGATTATGATTCCTAAAGAAAATAAGAAAGATCTCAAAGATTTACCGGCCGATATTATAAAAGAGACTGAGTTTGTTTTTATCAATAATGTTGATGAAGTTCTCGAAAAGGGATTGCTTGATTTTAAGCCATCAAGTTATACGCTGGAAAAAATCTTCGCAAAAGAAATTGAAAAGGCCAAAATGCAGAAAAAGAAGAAAACAAATTCGAGAAGAATTTCTGCAAAATCTAATCGAAAAAAATGATACCTTTTGCATTGATCTATTCTATTCACAGAAACAATTCTACAAAATTATTTTAAAATTTTGGGCAAAATTATAGCCCGAAGAAATCGGGCTATATAAAAAACTTCTGCGCTTTTATCTGACGGCTTTGGTAACTTTTCCGGCTTTAAGGCAGGAAGTACAAACCTTCACCTTTTTATTCACACCGTTCATATTGGCCCGGATGGACTGCAGGTTTGGGTTCCAACGTCTTTTAATCAGATTATGGGCGTGAGAAATCGTATTGCCGAAATTCGGCTTTTTTCCACATATTTCGCAAATTTTTGACATCTTTTCAAACTCCTAAATATTACAGACCACAATAATAATAAATTCCTTTTCAAAAGCAAGGAATATTATTGATCTTATTCGACCAAATACCGATTTTTATGAGGCGGGGGATAGATTTGCCGGTAAATTGCCTCTTTTTGAAAGACTTGACAGAAACAAAAGAAATCTACTATATTTACAAATTGTATAAGAAATGGAAGTTATTGTTTGATAATACTTTTCAAAATAGGATAAAATATGCTGGATATTAAATATATCAGGGACAATCCGGATCTGGTCCGCAAGGCGACTGAGAATAAGAACGAATCGGCTGATATCGATAAAATTATTGAATTGGATCAAAAACGGAGAACGGTAATTGCTGAAGTCGAACAATTGAAGGCTCAAAAGAATAAGGTCTCCGAACAGATTGCCGTAAAGAAAAAAAATAAAGAAGATGCCTCAGACGATATCACTCAAATGAAAGAGGTTGGGGAAAAGATATCTGAACTGGATAAACATCTGAGATCTGTGAACGAGGCACTTGATTATCATCTGCTGCGGGTTCCCAATAAGCCTGATGATGATGTTCCGGTTGGTCCCGATGAGGCGAGCAATGTTACAATAAAGGAGTGGGGCAAAGTTGAAACACCTGCTTTTGATCTGTTACCACATTGGGATTTGGGTGAAAAATTAGATATTATCGATCTTGCTGCCGGGTCAAAAATTACCGGTTCCGGATTTTATATTTTAAAAGGAGCGGGCGCAAGATTGCAGCGGGCATTGATATCATTTATGCTCGATAAACATGCTTTGGATGGTTTTATTGAGATAGCAACTCCGGTTGTGGCCGGGACTGCTGCGATGACCGGAACGGGACAGCTGCCGAAACTGGGCGACGATATGTATTTTCTCAAAGATGATGGTTTGTATTTAATTCCGACCGGTGAGGTCACAGTTACCAATTTACACAGCGGTGAAATTTTGTTTGAGGATCAATTGCCTAAATATTATATGGCGGCGACCAACTGTTTTCGTCGTGAAGCGGGAGCGGCAGGTAAAGATACTCGCGGATTGCTGCGGGTTCATCAGTTTGACAAAGTCGAACTGGTGAAAATAGTCCATCCTGAGAAATCGGAAGAGGAACATGAAACGCTTTTGGCACAGGCTGAAAAAATAGTTCAGGCGCTTAATATTCCATATCGGGTGAAACTGCTTGCTACCGGCGATCTTTCATTTGCGGCAGCAAAATGTTATGATATCGAAATTTGGTCAGCCGGAGTTGCTAAATTTCTTGAAATATCTTCAGTTTCAAACTTCCGTGATTTTCAGGCACGGCGAATGAATTGCCGTTTTCGGGATAAAGATAACAAGGTTCATTTTGTTCATACACTAAATGGTTCAGGTTTGGCATTGCCGCGTTTGATTGCGGCGGTTTTAGAGAATTATCAAACCGATTATGGTACAATAAAAATTCCCGAAGTTCTGCTGCCTTATATGGGTGGAATTACCGAGATTTCCAAAAAGTGAAAAAACAGAATAACATGAGAATGTCGGTTGGTGGAACGACCATTTTTAAGCTGTTTCTTTTAGTTGGAATAGTCGCGATATCAATTGTTTTTACTTGGTACACTCTTGATGTTGTCAGACAGTTAAAAGCTGATGCCGAACAGATGGTGACCTCGTATGTTAGACTCTGGCAGTTGGCCGCGAATGAAAGCAGTACTGGTCAGGAGGTTCAGGTAATTTTTGAGGAGGTCATCAAGAAGGCGAATTTCCCGGTTGTTATTACTGGTACGGATGGTGAGCCGGCATTCTGGCGGAATATAAGCGGTATTATCGATAATGATCCATCAGAGGATTCCCATCTTAAAGTTAAAGCTTTGGTACGAGAGATGAAAGAGGATAAAGGTGAGTTCCCTTTATATTTTGAAGAGACAGTAATTTCATATTTTTATTATGGTGATGCCAAAGTAATTCGCCAGCTTCAGATGATGCCGTTTATAGAGATCGGTTTGGTTTTGGCGTTTTTGATTATCGGTTTTGTCGGCTTTCAGAATATTCGTCGCTCCGAGGAGCGGCATATTTGGGTTGGAATGGCCAAGGAGGCTGCTCATCAGTTGGGAACACCGATCTCCTCTCTGATGGGGTGGCTGGAGTTATTGTCGGCCGGTAAAGCAACAAGTTCCGGTGATGAAAATCTGGGCGGTTTGGGTGAGGATGAGATATTTTCTCAAATGAAAACCGACGTCAAACGTCTTCAGCGGGTCGCCAACCGGTTCGGGCAGATCGGATCGAAACCTGATTATGTCGATGTCAATCTCAATGAGCTTCTGGAGGAGACGGTCAACTATTTCCGCAGAAGACTTCCTTTTGATGGGCGTGGCTTGGAGATACATTTTAATCAGGGAAAGATTCCGTTAGTATCATTGAATAGTGAACTATTCGCATGGGTTGTTGAAAATCTTATAAAAAATAGTCTGCAGGCGGTTGACCCTCAAACCGGGCAGATTGAAATCAAGACGATTCAGGTAGAGAGCGGACGATATATTATCATCGAAGTATCTGATAATGGTAAAGGGATTCCGATTGGGCTTGTCCGCAAAATATTTCGCCCTGGGTTTAGCACCAAAAAGAGGGGCTGGGGACTTGGCTTGACTCTTACCAAACGGATTGTTGAGGAATATCATCGGGGCAGAATTATACTGGTAAAATCACAGCCGGGTGATACTAAATTCCGCATTATTTTGCCGGTTAAATCATCGGACAAAATCGATAGATATCGGTATAATAGATGGAAGCGATCAGATATTGATATCTGATAAAATTGAAAAAGAGTAGAAACGGAAAATTTGGATAAATAAACTATGATAAGCAAAAAAATATTATGGGTTGACGATGAGATTGATTCTTTAAAACCGCATATTCTATTTTTAAAGCAGAAGGGGTTTGATGTCACCGAATCGATGTCTGGCGATGATGCGATTGAAAAGGTAAAAAATGATCATTTCGATCTGGTCCTGCTTGACGAGATGATGCCTGGCAAAGATGGTTTGGCGACCCTTGAGGAGATCAAGGAGTTGGAGCCGCATCTGCCGGTGGTGATGGTGACCAAATCGGAAGAGGAATCTCTGATGGAGGATGCTATTGGTCAGAAAATAGATGACTATCTGGTTAAGCCGATTAATCCATCTCAGGTTCTGATTGTTGCCAAACGATTACTGGATTCCAATAAGATAGTCTCCGAAAGTCATATGAAAAAGTATATAACCGGGCTGAACAGATTCAATCAAAAGCTGTATGGCAATATAGAGCCGAAAGATTGGCTTGAGGCGGCACAAATATTGGCTACATGGGATGTGGAACTGGATGCCAACCCGGATGAAGGTCTTTTGCAAACGCATGTCGGAACCCGTAACGATTGGAACTCCGAATTTACAAAATATATTGAGAAAAATTATCAGAGTTGGATGCATGATGAAAATCGTCCGATGTTGTCGCCTGATATTTTGAAAAAATATATGGTTCCGATTTTAAAGGATGGCCGCAAGGTTCTTCTGATTGTTGTTGATTGTATGCGGCTTGACCAGTGGCTGACGATTGAATCGCTTCTGGCTGAGTTTTATAATATCTCACGTGATTTATATTTTTCTATTATACCAAGTGCCACGCCGTTTGCACGTAACGCTCTTTTTAGCGGTGAATTTCCTGATGCTGTCGCCAAAAAATATCCCGAAGGTTGGCATGATGGGGATGAGGGTTCGCTTAATCGAAACGAAGACAAACTGTTGGTCGATCTTCTGGCGAGGGAAAAAGTTGATCTCAAAGGCAGCGCTCGTTATGAAAAGATTTTTGACAATACCGAGGGTGAGGCGCTGGCCAAACGAGTCGGTAATTATTATCAATCTCAGTTGGTTGCCTACGTTTTTAATTTTCTTGATATCATGGCTCATGGACGCTCCAATAATGTTATCCTTAAAGAAATTGCCGGGAGCGAATCAGCTTTCCGTTCGCTAATGAAAAGCTGGTTTATTCATTCGCCGCTGTTTTCAATTCTCAAATCATTTGCCAAAAGAGATTTTACCGTTATTGTCACCTCTGATCACGGATCGGTTCTTTGCTCTCACGGAACAATTGCTCATGGTAAGAAGGATACATCGACAAATTTACGTTACAAGTACGGCAATAATCTGAAATGTGATCTAAAAGACGCCATCCTGATAAAAAATCCGGGAGATTATCGTCTGCCGAAATTTGGTTTGGCGACGACCTATATTATTGCCAAACAGGATTTCTATTTTGTCTATCCTAATAGGTACAATGAATTTGTTAAGCAGTTTCAGAATTCTTTCCAGCATGGCGGGATTTCACTTGAAGAGATGGTTGTTCCGATTTCGGTTCTGACTCCCAAATGATGATAACCAAAAGGGAAAATATAAATATAGAAACTGATTCTCCTGACGAAACTAAACTATTCGGAGAGAGTCTGGCCCAAATATTGAAGACTAATGATGTTTTGAGTTTCAACGGGGTATTAGGGGCCGGAAAAACCTGTCTGATAAAAGGGATTGCGTCCGGTTTGGGAATTAGTGATGATATGGCTAAATCACCATCTTTTACTCTTATCAATGAATATGACGGCAAAATTCCGCTTTATCATTTTGACCTGTATCGGATGAAAGATCCGACCGAGCTCTATAATATCGGCTGGGATGATTATCTGATGCGTGATGGTATTGTTGTTGTTGAGTGGGGTGAAAAGGCCGAAGATCAAATGCCGGAAAGCAGGATTGATATTGATATAGAAATTGTTTCTGAAACAAAACGGAAACTTAAAATAAGGTTTAAAAATTAAACTACCTATGACGAGTAATTCAGCTGGAAATATATTGGCGATTGACAGTTCCACCTCGGTTTTAAGGATCGGTCTGAGACTTCCCGATGGGGAAATTATTTCGCGGGAAAATAAGGATCGTTTTCGTCATGCTGAGTTTATATTCGAATTGATAAAAGATGTTCTTAAGGCCGGATCAATAGATAAAAATTCTTTGGAAGCAATCGTCATATCAACCGGACCTGGTTCATTCACCGGCCTGCGGGTAGGTATGTCAGCCGTTAAGGGGTTGGCTGTGGCGCTTAATATCCCTCTAATTGGTATCGGCACCTTTAATGCGGTTGCAAAAGGCTTATTTGAACAGTTTGGACCAACGGCGGTTTTGATCCCATCAAGGAGGGATGAGTTTTATTTTGGATTAATTGAATCGGCAGAGTTTGATCAAGACAACATTGTTATTTTAAAGACAGATGAAATCGAATCAAATCTTAATAATGCCAATGTTTATGGAATTGATTTTGATATTTCAACTATTCAATTTTCAAAAGATATCGCAATTAATATTGTTGACTATAAAGTAGGGATAGCAGATTTTATAGCTTCCGGAATGGAAAAATATAAAACTGACGGTGCCGATGATCTGTTCTTAATAGAGCCGTTTTATGCCCAGAATTTTACGGTGAAAAGACCAAAATGACGACTGATGGGACAACCAAAATCGATCCAGTTCTAAGGTTAATGGAGAAGAAGGATATTGATCTATTGACTTCTATGGAAATCGAGATATTTTCTGATCCCTGGCCTGTTGAGGCTTTTATTGACGGTTTAACCGATGGAAATCATACATTTTTGGTAGTTGAGTTTGAAAATCAGGTGGTCGGATATGCCTCATTTTATATAGAAATGGGGGAGGGGCGGCTGACCAATATCGCGATTATCCCGGAATTTAGAAGGAAAAAGATTGCCAAAAAAATATTAGATTATATCTTAGGGGTTGTAAAAAAGGCGATGTGTAAATATATTTTTCTGGATGTGCGGC